>CAZXQZ010000013.1:0-29168 GCA_964642445.1 uncultured Anaerolineae bacterium | reverse complement strand
GACAATGCCGTCACTCACCTCAGCAGCCGGTGCCAGGTGCAGCGCGGCCATTTCCTGTGCAGCCAGGCTCAGCAGCTCGCCGTCGGAGCGTCGCCAAAGCACATCACCCTCGTTGCAGAAGTACTCCAGCCCCAGGCTGGTGGTCTGTGGATCGGGCACCATGGCGGTGCTCCAGTTCTTGAAATTCTGGATGCGCCCCACCTGGACGTGCGGTGCGTGGATGTAGAGCCAGTTGTCGGGGAAGAGGTGTGCGCGCGACACGATGAGGCCGACCAGGATGAAGGCCCGGTACGTCAGGCAACGCGCGGCGGTCTGCACATCGGCCGGTGGTGCTGGTTCCAGGCGCAAAATCAGTTCGCTCAGCGGCATGCTCGAGATGACCTGGTCAACGGTGAGGGTTTGCCGGGTGCCGGCGCGATCGACGTCGACGTGCGTCACGCGCCCGGCGCTGTGAACCAGCCGCTGCACCGGACTGTCGAGCCAGGTCTCCCCACCGTGCGCCGCGACAACGTCCCGAAAGCGCTCCCACATCATGCCGGGACCCAGGACCGGGTAGTGGAACGTCTTGATCAGCGAGCGGGTGCCCGATGTACCGCCCAGGGCGTCGGCCACCGCGCTGACCAGCGAGAGCCCCATGATGCGCTGGGCTGCCCATTCGGCGCGGATTTGGTGGCAGGGGATGCCCCACACCTTTTCCGTGTAGGATTGAAAGAAGGCCCGGTAGAGCCGGCGCCCGAAACGATTGATGGCCCATTGCTCGAAGGTCTCTTCGGGCTGCAGGGGGGCGATCCTGGCCTGGAGAAAACTTGCCAGGATGCGGACGCTTTCGGCCAGTCCCAGTCCGGAGATCACGTTGGGCAGGCGCAGGGGGTAGTCGAAAAACTGGCCCTGGTAGTAGATGCGCGACAGGCGCGTTACCTCGATAAAGGCCTCGCCCAGCATCTCCTGCCAGAGCCGCTGGATCGTACCGTCTTTGGTGTAGAATCGATGCCCGCCAATGTCGAAGCGGTACCCGCGATAGGTCTCTGTGCGCGCGATGCCGCCGACCTGGCTGCCCTTTTCGACGATCAGCGGGCACACGGCGTGGCGAACCAGCTCATGGGCCGCCGCCAGGCCGGCCGGCCCGGCGCCTACGATCAGAACCGGGATGTGCTGCCCCAACCGCTCAGGCCTCCGTGCCGGCCGACGGTCCGGGCAGGGCCAGGATTTCGACCACGCGACGCAGGTCCATCCACCACTGCTGTTTGGGGCGCTGATGTTCCATATCGACCAAACGCGGCAGGTCGATCAGGTCGTGGAAACGGGTCTTGCCGGCTTCCAGGCCAACGAAGACCCCACCCGGCGGCATCACGTCCGCCTCGTTGATCAGCCAGTCGATGCATTTACCGGCCAGGCGGGTGGCCTGGATACGGTCGAACGGCGAGGGTGTGCCACCTTGCTGCAAATGGCCGAGGATAGCCGACCGTACGTCGTACAAACCTTTGCCTTCGGCTTCGAGCAGCGCGCACATCACATCGGTCGTATACACACGGCTGGCGGATTCATTACGGATCAGCAGACCCAGGCGTTTGCCGTGTTGGAAGCCCTCGATGAGGTGCTGCAGGTCGATCTCCAGGTCGTGCAGGGTGATGCCCTCTTCGTTCAGGTAGACGCGCTCGGCGCCCGTGGCCAGGCCGCTCATCAGTGCCAGGTAGCCGCAGTAGCGCCCCATCACCTCGACGACGAAGCAGCGCCGATAGGCCACGGCGGTTTGTTTGATCTTATCGACCGCTTCGACGATGCTGTTGAGTGCTGTATCGGCGCCGATGCTCAGCTCAGAACCGGGCAGGTCATTGTCGATGGTGGCGGGCAGGCACACGATCGGAATGTTGAACGAATCGAAGTTTTTGCGTTCACTGACCAGGGTATAGGCACCCTGATAACCGGACCAGCCACCGATCATGAGGATACCGTCGATCTGGTGCTGCTCGATGGTGCGGGCGATGGCGTACAGTTCACGCCCGGTTGGAATCTTGCGGTTGGTTCCCAGCTCGGCACCGCCGGCCGACGCCCATCCCTGCACCGACATCCAGCCCATTTCCTGGATATCCCCTTCGATGAGGCCCTCGAAGCCGTTACGCACGCCGAGCATGATGTGTCCGCGGTCGAGGCCAAGGCGCACAGCACCGCGGGCTGCGGTGTTCATGCCCGGTGCCGGCCCTCCCCCGTGCATCACGGCCAGGCGCAGGCGTTTCTGACCTTCGGTGGGTGAATGGGGCAGGGCGCGCACGAGCGTACGCAGTGTGCGGAACGCATCTTTGAAGCTGCTCCCGCGCAGTGCCATGGCCCGTTCGTAGTCGTGTGCTTTGAGCGCATCGGCCACCGAATGCGTCTTCTCGACCGCATGCATGAGCGGTGTGCGGTTGATGCGGTTACCACGGATACCGATGACCTGGGGCTCGTCCTCGGGTTTGGCTTCCAGGAGCTGCTGCACGGCCGTGTAGCCGGTAAGGGTGGCCAGGTTACGGTCGAACGCGCTAGGCGCGCCGCCGCGCTGCACGTGCCCCAGGATGGTGACGCGGGTATCTTCACCCAAACGCTCCTGGAGCACCTGTTTGACGTAGTCGCTGGAGATGTCGTTGCCGTGGCGGTCCTGCGCCCCTTCGGCCACGATCACGATCGTATCCCGGCGGCCGGCGCGGCGGCCGGCGCGCACCAGCTCACACAACGTGTCCTCCCAGCTGTCGACGTCGGGTGGGCTTTCGGGGATGAGGACCCAGTCGGCGCCACCGGCGATGGCGCCCATCAGGGCCAGGTAACCGGCATGGCGGCCCATCACCTCGACGACGAACGTGCGCTGGTGGCTGGCCGCAGTGCTGGCAATGGCGTCCACGGCTTCGGTAATACGGTGCAGGGCGGTATCGGTGCCGATCGTCATGTCGGTGCCGTAGAAGTCGTTGTCGATCGAGCCCACCAGGCCGACGATCGATAAATAGCGGTGTTGCTCGGCCACATCCTGAGCGATGGCACCCTCGGTAACCAGCTCGGCCAGAAGGTCGGGCCATTCCTGGCGGAAGGTATTGGCGCCGGTGAGGCTGCCATCACCGCCGATAACGACCAGGCTGTCGATGCCGTGAAGCAGCAGGTTGAGTGCGGCGCGCCGGCGGCCTTCACGCGTGCGAAAATCTGCGGAGCGCGCCGTGCCGATGATCGTACCGCCACGATGCAGGATACCGCCTACCGAATCCCAGGTCATGGCGCGGATACGGTCGCCACCTTCCACCATGCCTTGGTAGCCTTCGTAGATGGCGTACACCTTCACCCCGGCTTCGATCGCGGTACGCACGACCGCGCGTACCGCCGCATTCATGCCTGACGCGTCACCACCGCTGGTCAACACACCGATGGAGCGTGGTCCCTGGGAAGCCATACCGTTTCCTCCTGACTCTAGCTACCGATCACTGCCTTGTTCAATGAGCGAATTGTAACATGATTCGATCAAATTGAAAACCGTGGCTGGGAGTATTTCGTTTGGAGGGTGAATCTACGGTTTGGGTCCAGAGCGAATCAAAGCGGTTGCTGCGAACAAGAACATGAATTCCCCCATGACTTTAACCACCCCCGATCCATGACTTCTCCCCTACCATCCACCAGAAATCTGTGACTTTTTGGGGCAAGAAGCACTTCACAAACTCAATCGTGTTGTGTATACTATGAGTGCTCACTCGCCCCCCGATTGTTTTTGATGACAAATATGCCCGCTTCTGCCTCATCCCGATTGCTGCGCAGAAGGAGTGGTTAGTC
The DNA here is from genome assembly GCA_964642445.1 of uncultured Anaerolineae bacterium. Classification (GTDB taxonomy): domain Bacteria; phylum Chloroflexota; class Anaerolineae; order SSC4; family Amarolineaceae; genus SSC4. Next base: position 25,385 of record CAZXQZ010000013.1, on the reverse strand, counting down.
ATGTCATCGCTTATTACTTCGTTCCTCTCACCGTTGCGTCGTGCTACGTCTTGGTTGCGACCACTGGTCGTGCTGCATCTGCTGGTCATCGGCAGTCTGCTGTGGTCGCCGGCTGCCGCGGTTGCTGTTCGCTCAAGGGCAATAGCCACCGTTGTCACCCGCATGTCGCCTGATCCCCATCTAGATATAACCTCCGCCCCCGGTGGCGTGCCGTCGTCGCCGGCGGTGATGCAACTGGCGCTGGCCGCCACACTGGCACCAGTAATCACACCGACACCAATTTCTACCCTGGAACCAACAACGATGCCGACACCGACTGCCACACCGACGCCCACGGCGCTGCCTGGGCTGAATGAGGTGTGGCTCACGCCGGGCGAAGGCGGCGAGCTGCTCAGTTTGGATGGTCGCGTCGAAGTGGATGTGCCAGCGGGTGCGGTGACTCGACGCACGCTCCTGCGCTACCTGCCGCAGCCACCCGGGGGCGAGCCGCCGCCCTGGTTGCTGCTGCACTTCGGTTTGGAAGCCCAGGATGAGCAAGGGGTAGCGGTGACTGGGTTCGAGACGCCAGTCAGTCTGACGTATCGTTTTCCTGCTGCGGTGGCGCTGTCGGAGGAGATCGGTCTGCACTGGTGGGATGAGGCCACCGCCACCTGGCAGATGGTCCCCAGCCAGATAGATGTCTCCGCCCGACAGCTGAGCGCCGCGCTGGATCGTGTGGGACTGTTTGGCCTGGGCGAGGCCGTCAGTCTCACCTACGGTACACAATACCTGCCGACGGTGCACGGGTTTGTGACCGACGAGTGGAGCGGTAACAGCAGCCTCTTCATCCCGATCGAGCTACCGCCTGGACCAGGTGGGCTGGGACTGCGGCTGGGTCTAAACTACTCGAGCGAAGTAGTGAACGGGCTGCGCGCCGGGGCCAGCACGTATGACGATCCTGTGCTGGGAACCGTCAACCAAGACCAGAGCAAAGCGATAAACTTCAACGCCCAGGCCAGCATCGTTGGCTGGGGTTGGAACCTGAGCGGGCTGGGACAGATCACCAGGAACCTGCAGAACGGCAAGTGGTACCTGGGCTATGCGGGCGGTGGCTTTGAACTGATCAACGACGGTATCAACGGCTGGCAGACCGAACCGCAGAGCTTTCTGCGCATCTCACAACCTGATCGCTGGCTGGTGTGGGCGCCGGACGGCACGCGTTACACCTTTGGCTCCCCTAACTGGGGCAACGGCGTGGCTTACGTGCGCAACACGGGAACCTGTAATCAGCAAACGCGGGAAGCGCATCTAACCGAAGTCCTGGATACCCACGGCAACAAAATCGTGATTACCTACGCCACGGAGACAAGGAATATCTACTGCCAGGATGGGTCGGCCCAGTCTTATGTGCGGGCGATCCGGCCGACGAACATCGAGTACTTCCCCTCCGGCCAAACCAACGCCACGGCGCGTGTGGACTTCACCTACGTCTCGCGTACGGATACCGGCGTGCCGGGCAAAGAAGATGATTACACCGAGAGTTTCTGGAGCAGCCAACGCCTCTCCAATGTCACGGTCAAGGTGCGGTCGAGCGCCACCGCCTTCACCACCGTGCGCAGCTACGATTTGACGCAAGACTATCTGTGGCAGGACCAGGCCGCCGGCCAGGGTCTGCTGCGTTTGACCGGCGTCACCCAGAAAGGCAAGGACGGCGGCGCACTGCCAGCGCAGACTTTCACTTACACGACGATCAATGGTTGGCTGAACCACACACTGCTGGCGACGGCGAACAACGGCCAGGGCGGCAAGGTGACCTACAGCTATGAGAACTACAATAACATCGGGATCGGGCTCTGTGGTGAGAACACGAGCAGATACCGCGTAAGCCAAATGCTGGTGGAGGATGGTCTGGGGACAGCGGCGCACAACAAGGTCCAGACGTTCTACACGCATGCACAGCCATATTCCTGGGCCAGCGGCTATCCAGCCTGCAACGACAATTTCGAGTTTGGGGGCTATGGCTTCGTAAGAAAAGAGGTGAAGGATGGGGCCGGTGTGCTGTACCAGGTGGTAGACAACCGCTATCACCAATGCGGCACGACTTCGCCGCCCGTATCGTGTGGGAGCGGCAACGAGAGCATGGATCCGCGCAAGGGCAAGATGGTCAGCAGCATCACCTCGAGCCAGGCGGGCAGCGGGGAACTGGCGCGCACAGCTATGACGTGGGCAACGGCGACGGTCAAGGGGGCGAACTGGGTCTACCAGACCGACACGACCAACACCTTGGGTGCGAGCAGCCAGAAGACCGCCTACGAGTACCAGGCTGCCAACCAGGGTGGGGTGCAGTACGGCAATGTGACACACCAGCGCACCTACAGCGACGGTGGTGCGACGTTGTACCGGACGCAGGAAACGGTCTACTTCCCGGCCAACGTCAGCGGTGGCACCTACATTGTCGATCGGCCGGCGCAGGAACTGCTGAAGGATGCGACCGGAACCTGCCTGGGGGAGACGCGCACCTTTTACGATGGCAACACCAGCTATGCCATGCTGCCAACGCAGGGAGACGTGACCAAGGTGCGCGTGGCCCAGACCGCGTGTGGAGGGAGCTGGGCGGATACGAGCTACACCTATGATGTCTACGGCAACCAGACCGGCGTCAGCGACCCCTTGGGCAATACGACGACGACGAGCTACGACACCACGAGCGGGTCATGGCCGATGCTGTACGTACTGCCGACGAGCGTGACCGCACCACTGATTGGAACCAGCAGCTACGCCTGGAACAAGATACTGGGGCAAGTGTCGAGTGCAACCGATCCCAACGGAGCGGTGACCAGCTACAGTTACGATCAGTGGGGACGGCAGACCCAGCTGGTCAGACCGGGCGACGATACGATCAACCCGACGCTGCGCTTTACCTACACCAACTTCGCCGGCGCCAGTGCACCGTACTGGGTCAAGCAGGAGCAGAAGGAGAGCGGAACGAGTTATCTGGAGAGCCGCACCTTCTACGACGGCCTGGGGCGTGTGGTGCAGACGCAGGCGGAGGCGGCGAGCAGCAGTCAAAGTATCGTGACCAGCGCCAGGTATGCGCCGATCGGGGTCATCCAGGCCACGGTGCCGTACACACACAGCGCCGGTCTGGGGGTCGGGGGCAGCTACCGACCTCCGCAGTGGAATCAACCGGGCACATTGACCGCCTACGATGCGCTGGGCCGCGTGACACAGACAACGGCGCCGGATGGCACCGCGGTGAAGAGCTTCTACCAAAACCGGCAGACCGCGGTGCTGGACGAGTTGAACCGGCAGGCGATCTCGGAGACCGACCCGCTCGGGCGGTTGCTCAGCGTCAAGCAGTATCTGGGAACGACAGGCGGTCAGCCGAACTGGGGTGCGGCGGTGTATGCGCAGGTCAGCTACACCTACGATGTTTCCGATCGCATCAAGCAGGTCACGGGGCCGGATGGGTCGGTGACGACGATCGGGTACGATTTGCTGGGGCGCAAGACGAACATGAGCGACCCGGACATGGGGGCGTGGAGCTACAGCTACGATGCCGCGGGAAACCTGGTCACGCAGACCGATGCACGCGGCACGAGACTGTGGTACGGCTATGACAGCTTGCAGCGCGTGACACAGAAACGGCTGACCAACAGCGACGGCACGCCGCTCGCCAGCTACACCTACGACACCGGGGCCAACGGCAAGGGGCGACGCACGGGGATGAGCGATCCTTCCGGGAGCACGGGTTGGACGTACGATGCGCGGGGCCGCGTGACGCAGGAGACGAAGGTGATCAACGGCACCGGCGGCGGCACCTTCGTCACGCAGTGGAGCTACGATTCTGCCGATCGTGCGGTGTGGCAGAAGTACCCTGGGGGCAACACCGGGCAGATCGGCGAGCAGGTGAACTTCAGTTACAACAGCCAGGGTCTGTTGCGGCGGGTGCAGAGCAACGGCAGCACCTACTACGTGGGCGAGATGCTGTACAACGTCCTGGGCCAGGTGATCGATCGTTACCTGGGCAGCCCGAGCGGGGTGATCCGCCAGAAGTACACGTACAGTGCGGGCGAGAACTTCCGCCTGACTGCACTCCGAAGCGGCGTCAGCCCGGGCTACACCAACCTGCAGAATATCACCTACACCTACGACGATGCGGGCAATGTGCTCACGATCGCGGATGCGGCGGCCTATGGGGGCAGCCAGACGCAGACCTTCAGCTACGACGGATTGAACCGGCTGCTGACGGCGCAGGCAACAGGCGGCAGCTACGGCACCTACGGTCAGCGTAGTTACCAGTACGGTGCGGCTGGCAACATCACCAGTTTCGATGGGACGGCGTTTTACTATCAGGATGCGGCGCACCAACATGCGGTGACTCACGTAGGCGGCACGGCTGCGGGCAATCAGAAGTATTGGTATGACCCGAACGGCAACGCCACGCGGCGCATCAACGGCAGTTCGGACATCAACCTGACCTACGATGCGGAGAACCGACTGACCGGCATGAGCGGCAGCGTGACGGCCAGCTACGTCTACGATGGCGACGGCAAGCGGGTGAAAGAGACCATTTCCGGTGTCACGCGGGTCTTCGTCGGTGACTACTACGAAGTTGACAACGGGGTGGTGAAGAAGTACTATGCGGCTGGTGGGGCTCGCGTGGCCTTGAACAGCGGCGGGACGACGTACTACCTGCTGAGCGACCATTTGGGCTCGACCGCCACAACCTCGAACAGCAGCGGCGTCAGGGCGACGGAGTTGCGGTACTTCCCCCATGGCGGCGCGCGCTACAACCCGGGCGGGCAGGTGACGACCTATCGCTTCACCGGCCAGCGCTGGGACAGCGGCACGGCGCTGTACTTCTACGGCGCCCGCTGGCTCGATCCGGTCATCGGCCGTTTCATCCAACCCGACACCATCGTCCCCGATCCGGGCGATCCGCAAAGCCTGAACCGGTACAGCTATGTGCTCAACAATCCCTTGCGCTTCAATGACCCCACAGGCCACTGTGCCAGCAGCGCGAACACCGCTCGTGGTTGTCCGGGTTGGATGCCTGACTGGGCTTTCGGCGCGCTGGACATAGTGGCCGAACTGACAGTGATGGACACGGCATTCGCTCCAGCCCCAGAGGGACAAACCGGTGATCTGACTGATCTGACCGAGAGAGCGGATGCTCGTTGGTATCAAGGTGCAGCGATAGGCATCATCGACGTAGTTGACTATGCCGACACGCTAGATCAATGCACATCGGGCGATTGCAGTGCTTGGAGAGTGGCAGGGACATTATTACCAGGGGCTACTGGCAGATTTGTGGGAAAAATAGGAGCACAAGCAGTCGGCCAGATGCATCACGTTTTCTCGAACAGGATCATGAGAGCGCTAAGCGAACACCATGTTCTGCGGGCTGTCTTTAATCGAGACGACTTGATAACTCAAGCGCTGCAGGGAACCGCCCATAGTGGCTATCAGGCTTGGCACCGAGGTTATGATCAAGAAGTCGTAGAATGGCTCGCCGCTAATGCAGACGCTACACCCAAAGAATTTTTGAGATTCCTGCAATCGATCTATGAACGAAAAGACATGTTGGAACGATTCCCGGGTGCAGTCGAACAAATAGTACAGCTATTGGAGGAACTGCCATGACAAATCTCGAAGGTGATCTCGTGGGGCAGCCCAGAACGAAGAAACCAAGTATTCATATTCTGGGGGCATATCAGGTTCATCCAACCGAAGAGCTTTTCCGCCAAGCCATGAGTCTGAAATATGGTGGACTTGCGCTTTCGCTAGACCAGCAAGACCTGGCCAAACAACTAGTTCGTGATGAACTGTCGTCGGTGGTTCTGTTCGAGGTCTTGGTTGAGAATCCTGACCGCAACTTTGATGTAGGGGATTTCAGTCAACCGGACTCCGATCAGATTGCATACGACGAAGCTTATCTCTCACCGGACGGGAAATCGGTTATTTCTCGCCTCAGAGCGCCAGATAGTGAGTCGTTACGTCTTGCGTTCTATCTGCACTATGTTGATTCTAGCAAACCACTTAGAACGAGCTATGGTGAGTTGCCAATGCCGGAGATTCAAACGATGCCGGATCGGGTATGGTCATTGGTTCCTTACGAACCTGTTACATGAGTACTGCGATTAACGATCAGTTGTCGCGACGACGCAACGCCGTGACCTTGACCTACGCCTGGCGCGAGAACCACAAGCTGGGGCAGATCAGCAGCAGCGCCAGCGACGACGTGGCGACCTTCTTGTACTGCCCTGACGATGAACGGGTCAAGCAGAGCAGCGGTCCCGCCAGCGACACCTACGACACCACTACCTGTTCCCCTTCTACCCGATCGAGACCGGCTGCTTGCGCGCCAACGTGGACTGCAATGGGGATGTGGACGTACTGGACATCTAGAAGGTCGCCGGCAAGCTCAACACCACCAACGCCAACTACGAACAGGATGGTGTGAACCCGATATCGGTGACCGATATCAACCTGGTCGCAACGAAGTGGCTGTGGTCTGGCGGAGGTGGCAGTCAGCAGGTCGTCAAGACCTGAAGTCTGGGCAGCACGCACATCACCGCCACCAGTAGCGGCGGCGCGGAGCTGGACAAGCTGCTCTACATACCCCTTCGGCAAGCTCAGGGCAGGCGTGGGGCGAGACGCGCGTCAACACCGGCGCGACACCCACCACGTGGCGCTTCACAGGCTAGCGGGAAGATGTTACAATCGGGCTGTACTTCTACAACGCCAGGTACCTCGATCCCGTCTTGGGCCGTTTCACTCAGCCCGACACCATCGTACCGGAGCCGGGCAACACTTCGACTGGGCTCAGTGCTGGTCCGCAGGCGCTGAACCGGTACAGCTACGTCCTGAACAACCCGCTGCGCTACGTGGACAGTTCTGGCCACATTGCGATCGATTCCTGGGGCGGTGGTGGTGGGGGCGGCGGGATTGCCGTCGTGATGGCGGTCAGCCGGTTGCGGCTGGAATGGTAGCGGCCCATTCAACGAGACCCTTCGAGTTTACCCTGAGTAACCCGAAGGGTCTGCCCCCACGTGCATGCGTTCACGTGTTGGCGCGAATGGCGTGCTCCGCATACACCAGGCGCCGCGTACCGGTTTCGCCGCGCAGAATGAGCGAGTGGGTTTCGGCGCGACCACCGTGGTAGCGTACGCCTGAAAGGAGCGGGCCGTCGGTGACCCCGGTAGCAGCAAAAAAGACCTGGTTGCTGGTGACCATTTCTTCGGTGGTCAGGATGCGCCGCATATCGAGGCCGGTCGCCTGCACGGCTTCCCGCTCGCTGTCGCTTTGGGGGGCCAGCCGGCCCAGCATGGCACCGCCCAGGGCGCGGACCGCACAGGCCGAAATGATCCCCTCGGACACGCCGCCAACACCCATCAGGATGTCGGCGCGGCTGTTGTCACTGGCCGCCAACAGCGCGCCTGACACATCGCCGGCCGCGCGCAACATGACCCGAGCCCCCGCGCGGCGGATTTCTTCGATCAGGTCGCGGTGGCGGGGGCGGTCCAGGACAAAAACAACCAGGTCGCGTACCGCTCTCTGTTTGAGCCGCGCGACCAGGGCCAGGGTCCAGGCGGCCGGTGCGTCCATACATTCGGGTACCAGGGCGGCCGCCACGTGGCGGTTGACGACGATCTTCTCCATGTATACGGCCGGGCGTGGTGCCCACAGGGAGCCCGGTGGGCTGATAGCGGCCACGGCCAGAGCCCCGGAGCGGCCCTGTGCCAGCAGGTGGCGGCCCTCGATCGGGTCTGCCAGGACATCCAGGGCCGGCCCGTTACCGGTACCGACCTTGAATCCGCTGTCGAGCGGCGTATGTTTGCCCAGGCGCCCCTCCTCGCCCACGACGATTTCACCATCGATGTCGAGGGTATTGAGGATGTCGAACATGGCCACGGCCGCCTCTTCGTCGGCCTCGTCCAGTTTGTCGAGACCCATCCAGCGACCGGCGGCCAAAGCAGCCGCTTCAGTGGCGCGTACCAGGTCCAACCCCAGGTTGCGTGACGAGACGAGTTTCATGGCAGCTCCGTGAGACGTGAAGGGGTGAAGAGCGGCGTTGCATGCCGGCCTTCACCCCCTGGATTCTCGATCACGACGCATCGTTTGTCAAACCGGGCGGTGTGGTTTAATTCATCCGTTCCAGGATGTGGGTGACGATGGTTGCGCCGCTGCCGCCGATATTCTGGGTCATGCCGATGCGCGCATTCTGCACCTGGTTGGCACCGGCACGACCGGTCAGCTGGAGTGAGGCCTCTACCACCTGGTAGACACCGGTGGCACCCACGGGGTGGCCGCGTGCCTTCAGCCCGCCCATGGTCGACATGGGCAGCCGCCCTTCGGTCGAGATGTCGCCTTGTTTGGCCAGAACGTGGGCCTGGCCGGGCTCGGCAAAGCCGCACGCCTCCAACGAGAGGGCCGCCATGACACTGAAAGCGTCATGCGCCTCGAAGAAGTTGATGTCCTGGGGGCCGAGGTTGGCCTGCGCGTAGGCCTGGCGGCTCGATTCGTAAGCCGCCTGCAAGAACATCGGCTTGTAACGATCATGGATGGCTACCGAATCGGTCGCATTGGCCGATGCGCGTACTTTTACGTAGGGCCGACCGTTGAGCGACAAGTCGGCCAGGCGCTCACCCGAACAGAGCACCAGGGCGGCGGCCCCATCACAGATGGGGGACGCATCCAGGACACGAATGGGGTCGGCGACGATGGGCGAACGGCGGTAGGTCCGCATGTCGACCGCTTTTTGGAACATGGCGTTCGGGTTGCGGGCCCCGTTGTGATGGGCGTTGATCGAAAAGAAAGCCAGGTCTTCAGGCAGCAGCTTATGCTCGTGCAGGTAACGGCGCATGATCATGGCATTGAGCGCCACAAAACTGACACCGTGGTAGGCCTCGTGTTCGTAGTCGGCGGCCATGGCCAGGCCGCGGGTCGTCACGCGCGGATCGGTGGCGGTCAGCTTTTCGATGCCACAGACCACCGCGATATCGTGTTGGCCGCTGGCTACCGCCATCGTACCCCAGCGCATCGCCGCGCCACCCGAACCGCAGGCCGCTTCGGCGGTGGCGGCATCGACACCACGCAGCCCGGCGGCATCGGCCACCAGGGCCCCCAGGTGCTGTTGGTACAACAGTACACCGGAGAGCATGTTGCCAACGTACAAACCTTGCACCGATTCGACACCCGCATCCGCCATGGCGGCCTTGACGGCTTGTGCGGCCAGGCTGCGCAGGCTGGTGTTCGGATGACGGGCGACTGCTGTCTGGCCGACGCCGATGATATACACATCACGCATCGATGGTCTCCTGTTACAGGCAGGCCCCAGGGGACCCGCCATCGAATGAAAGGGCATCCGGTCAGCCGTGAGTCAAAGGACCCACTCACGACGTGTCGCCAGCTGGCTCAATTGGACCGGAAATTGCCCTGGAAGCGTGCATAGGTCGCGTAGTCGATCGCCTTACGCCGCATGATGTAATCACGCGTGACGGGGGCCGCGAACCGCCGTTCGATCACGTTTTCGGTGACGACCAGCGAGATGGCATCACTGCCTGCGCCCGAACCGTATGAGACAAGCAATACCCGATCGCCGGGTTGGGCCGTATCGAGCACACCGCTCAGTCCCAAGAGTACCGAGCCGGCATGCGTGCTGCCGATGTCCTCGACGAAAAAGCCGGCCGCCAGCTGGTCCCACGTGAAGCCGAGGGCATCGGCCACGCGGCGCGGTAGTTTGCCGTCGGGTTGATGAAATACGACATGTTGGTAGTCGGCCGCGGTGCGATCCATCTCCTTGAGAAAGGTGGCCGCGGTGGTTTTGACGTGATCGTAATAGGCGTCGACGCCGGTCGAGCGCAGGGTGTTGCTGTAGTAACGCGTGCCGGGACGGCGCCACACGTCCAGACTGTTGGTCACGTACGACAGGGAGCCTTCGATCACCGCAGCACTTTCGGCGGCAGGCCCGATGATCAGGGCGGCCCCGCCAGCCGACGCGGTGTATTCCAGGGCGTCACCGGGGCGGCCCTGGGCAGCGTCCATGCCAATACACATGGCATAGTCGGCCATGCCAGAGCCAACGAGCCCAATGCAGGCCTGCAGTGCTTCGGTGCCGGCTTTGCCGCTGAATTCCCAGTCTGCCGCTTGCGTTTCGGGCAGTGCGCCCAGCATTTCGGCGACGATCGTACTGGTGGGTTTGACGGCATAGGGGTGAGATTCACTGCCCACCCACAGCGCTTTCAGTTCCTGGGGGTCGATATCGGCGCGTAACAGGGCGTTGCGTGCAGCTTCGATCGCCATGGTCACGGTGTCTTCGTCGATGCCTGGCACCGCCTTTTGTTTGATGGGCCAGCCAGCATCGCGCCCGCGCCAGACACGAGCGATTTCTTCGCCCGCCAGGCGATAGCGTGGCACGTAAGCCCCGTAACCTACGATACCCACCTCGCGGTTTGACTTAAGCATAGATCTGCCTCACTTGTCGTCGTCAGCCAGGTGGAAGCGCATGCGGAAGATCGCCTGGTACACGTCACCCTGGCTGACGATACCGACCAGCTGACCGTTTTCGACAACCGGCAGCCGTCGAATGTGCCAGAGGAACATGAGCGCTGCTGCTTCCATCAAAGATGTGTCTGGAGTGATCGTTTGCACGTCGCGGGTCATCACCGTGGCGGTTTTCACCTGGCTGATGTCTTCGAATCCTTCATCACGTGCTGAATGCGCCAGGTTGGGCGTGGGTGAGTCCATGAGGTGATAAAACAGCGGGTGCATCTCGCGTAAGACGTCGCGTTCCGAGATGATGCCCACCATCCGGCCACTGTCATCAACGACCGGAACACCACTCAGATGCTGTTCCACAATGATCCTGGCCACTTCGCTCAAGGGCGCTGTTTCCCGGACCGTAATTACGTTCGTGGTCATTATCGATCGAATCGTCATGCTGAGCGCTCCCTTGGGGCCTGTAAAAGAATAACTTCCTGCAAAATGGCCAGAATTCGCCGCCAATCACAGCACGTTATTCTTTGACACACCCTTACATAACTTGAATCGTTCGACAGTCTACGGGGCAACACAGACACGGCATCAGCAACTCCCCTGCCGGCATGCCGATCCGCGCGCAAACGCCACCGATTTGTTACCGATATAACTATAACGCAATGCACCATAAAAGTCAATGGCGGATGGGTGGGTCCAAGAGGACAGGTGGGTAGTTGGATCGGTGGCGTGCAGGGAGGTGCACCCATACCATTGGGTGGGTCTACCTTGCCTGATTGGGATTCGTATGGCATAATGGGCGCCACACTATGACGACACTGCTCCTGATTCGCCATGCCACCAACGATTGGGTGGGAGAACGATTGGCCGGCTGGACCCCGGGTGTGCACCTCAACGAAACGGGACGACAGCAGGCGCACGCATTGGCAGACCGGCTGGCGCACTTGCCTATCCATGCGATCTACAGCAGCCCGCTGGACCGGGCGCTCGAGACGGCGGCGCCGTTGGCGAGCCGCCTCGGCCTCACGGTGCAGGTCGAACCGGGCCTGGCCGAGGTCCAGTATGGTCAGTGGACGGGTGGCACCTTGCAGGACCTGCGCGAGACTGACTTGTGGCGCGTGCTCATGGTGACGCCCAGCCTGGCTCGTTTCCCGGACGGTGAAAGCCTGGGCGAAGTACAGAGTCGACTGGTCAGCACATTGGAGCGTCTGCGCAGCCAACACCCGCAAGAAATGATTGTGGCTGTCTCGCATGCTGACGCGCTCAAGGCTGCGGTGGCGCACTATGCGGGGATGCACCTGGACCTGTTTCAGCGGCTCGTCATCAGCCCGGCCTCCGTGTCGGTGCTGCAGTTCGAGGGGCCAGGTTGGCCTCGCCTGGTGCGCTTCAATGACACCGGTGAGATGTCCAGCCTGGGGCGCGAGGCACCTAAACCGCCCGCACCACCGGACGCTTGAAGCTCAGGGGACCTGCCCGGTGCAAGCGTCCGTTTCGCAGTGACGATCACGATGGGATGAAAGTATGCCAGAATTCAATTACGACTTCGACCCCGTTTCGCGCATGACCGTTGGAACCGTAGGCCCGGCTGGACAGCGCGAATTCTACCTGCAGGCTCGTCACGGACTGCAGCTGGTAACCCTGAAGGTAGAAAAGCAGCAAGTGCAGGCCCTGGCAGTCGGTATCAATGAACTGTTGGAGCAGCTGGGTGAAGCGCCTCCCCAACTGCGCCCCGACCTGGTTGATCCGGGCAACCCGGCGATGGCCCTGGAAGAGCCGCTGTACCCGGCTTTCGTCATTGGGCAGATGGGGTTGGGTTATGATGAAGAACGTGACGTGGTGATTTTGATCATCCAAGAGGCCGTTGCGGAGGAGGGTGCAGAAGCCGGTGCTGCCCTGGCCCGGTTCGTTGGCAGCCGCGCCATGATGCGTGACTTCAGCGAACATGCGCTTTCCGTGGTCGCTGCCGGCCGCCCCACCTGTCCCCTGTGTGGCCAACCCATCGACCCACGCGGGCATTTTTGCCCGCCCAGCAACGGCCACAGCCGTACACTGCTTCAGTAAACCAAAGTCTGTCGTCCTATCATCACTGTGACAGGAGGAACCATGGCAACATCGACCCTGACCCTCGGCCGCACCAGTGCGGTCGAGCAGAGCGGCCTCTGGTTGCGCACCCGGCGCTGGGACTTGACCTTCATTACGCTCAGCGTAGTACTCGTGCCGATTCCTTACCTGACCTGGCTGTTATTGAATCGGCTGCATGCAAACCCAGACGATACGCGCAACATCGTCAATCTGTTGGTCGCGTTTGCAGTGGGTGGACCCCACATGTACGCCACATTTACCCGTACGCTGCTGGACAAGGATTTTGTCGCCAAACGCCCGGCAATCGTCAGATCGTCTCTTCTCATCCCGCTGGTTGTCGTTGCGCTGGCACTGTTCAATCTCGAGCTGCTGCTAACGGTTTTTTTCTTCTGGGCATCTATTCACGTCCTGCACCAGATCATCTTCGTGATCGAAGCCTACGATAAGAAGAAGACCACCTCCCTGGCCCTACCGTCCCGCGCGATCGATTATGCCGTGGTGCTGACAGCGCTCTACCCTGTGGCGGCCTACCGTTTGATCATCAGCCAGGACATGTTCATTGGTCAGAACGATCTGGGCGCGGTCATCCCCGAATTCTTGAAACAACCGTTCTTCTTCTACCTGGTGACGGCCGTGTTTGCGTTGGCCGTCGTGCTCTTTGCCATCAAGTCGATTCGGGAGTGGCGCAACAAAACCCTCCACGTGCCCAAGACGCTCTTCATCGCAATTACGGCGGCCACAGCGTTCATCGTGCCCGCCCTGGGTAACCTGGACACGGCTTTCCAGGGTATGAATGCCTGGCACTCGTTCCAGTACCTGGCCTTGACCTGGTACATCAACCGAATTCGCGAAGAAAAGGGCCAGATGCATGCCATGCCGGTCGTCGAAAAGGTCTCGGAGCCCGGTAAGGCGCGTTCGTACTACCTGCTGCTGATGGCGTTCTCGCTGGGGACGATCCTGGTCGCGGCGGCCATCTTCGCCATCCTGTACTTCGTCCTGCGGCTCGAGTTCAACGCAGCGTTCGACCGGTCCTACTACATCGCCATTCTGTCCTTCCTCTGGATGCACTACTATCACGATCACTTCCTGTTCCGTGAACCGCAGGCAGTCATGAACCCGCCAGTGGCAGCACTCGCAGCCTGATCCAACCACGATCCGGCCTGGCCAAGTCAGGCCGCTCGTTGAAACCGCAAGAGCCAGGAACAGCGTCGTTCCTGGCTTTTTGCTGCCCTGCCGCTGCCGCACACTTTGACAGACCTCCGACTTCATGCTAATATTTCCCGGCATTCTCATAGATTTAGATAGTTTTAGATAGATTCTTGCGGAGGGATACACGGTGGTGCAGCAGAAGCTACCTCTGTGGGTGTTGTTGAAACTTGGCTTGTTTCACGTCGGCTCGGCGATGATCGACCTGCTGGTGGTGAGCATCTGGAACCGGGTCATGATCGTCGAGTTAGGTGTCGCCGCCACGCCGGTCGTGCTTGTGACGTCACTGCACAATTTTCTGACGCCCCTGTTCGTTTGGGGTGGTTACCTGTCGGACGAGCGGCCCATCTTCGGCCTGAGGCGACTCCCCTATGCGTTGGGCGGGCGGTTGGTGATGGTCGCCCCGTTCTTTGCCCTGCCGGTCATCGGCTGGAGCATTGCCCGTGGCGAATCGGTGTGGTGGCTGGTGGCACTGGTGGCTTTCGCTATTTTTGGTGTGGGACGAGCGGTTTCGGGTACGGCCTACCTGGCTTTGATTCACGATCGTGCACCGGAGGCGCAGCGTGGGCGGGCTTTGGGTTTTGTCTGGCTGATGCTCATCGTCGGGTTTTCGACCATGTCGATTCTTTACGGCCGGCTGCTTCCCACCTACGACCCGGTTGCCTACCAGCGCCTGTTCATCATTGCCCCGTTGGTTGCCGTGGTGCTGTTTGTGATTGCGCTGTGGGGTGAAGAGAAGCCCCACAGCGTGCGAGAAGGGGCCGCGGCCGATAAGACACGGGTACCGTTTTCGGCGGCGCTGCGCGTGGTGTGGGATAACCGGTCTGCGCGCATCTTTGCAGCCTTTTTGTTCGTTTCTTCCCTCTTCATGTTTGCGTACGATCAGATCCTCGAGCCGTTTGGTGGTGATGTTTTCGGGCTGCCGGTCGGCATCACCACACGCTGGAATGCGTACTGGGGAGTGGGGGTGCTGGTCAGCATGATCAGCTTGCTGGCGCTGACCGGTCGCAAGCGCCGGCCGCGTGACACGACGATCTCGGCGGTGGGCACGGTGGGCATCAGCCTGGCTTTTGTTGTGCTGACAGTTGCCTCGTTGGCCGGCGCGCCGGCGGCCGTGGTGCCGGGTGTGGTGCTGCTCGGCCTCAGCATGGGTGTTTTCAACGTTGGCGGCCTGTCACTTATGATGCGTATGTCCGATCCGCGACTTGCGGGGACGTTCCTGGGGATGTGGAGCCTGATGCAGCTCATGGGGCGCGGTTTTTCGGGGCTGGTGAGTGCCAGCATTCGTGACACCGTGGTGATGGTCACCGGTGGCGATTACGCGCTGGCCTACGGGTTGGCGTTTGCGGTGGAGGCGATAGGGGTAGCGGCCGCGCTGTGGCTGTTGCTGCGCCTGAACGTCGACGAGTTTACGCAGACCGTGCGCGTCCGGGCAAACGAAGTGTTTGCTGCGGCCGCCGATTGAGCGCGCACGCCATCAAGGCGAATATCAGGTTAGTCGGATAGGCTCTTACGGTGCCGCGGCCTTTTTTGTTGCCCTGCGGCGCAGGGTCAGGCCACCGGTTACGATCATCAGCAGGGCCACGAGCACCATCACCGTCACCAGCCCGATAATGTCGGCCAGTGCGCCGGCAAAGAGCACCGGCAGCATCGACAGAAAGCCGATGATCATAAACAGCGAGGCGAAGACGCGTCCGCGCATCTCTTCGCTGGTTTCGGCCTGCAGCTCGGTGTTGGCGGGCACGGTCACGAAGGAATGGGCAATGCCCAGGCCGTACGCGGCGGCCATGGCACCAGCAATGGCGAAGGTCCCTTGCGCCGACGCATCGAATTGATCACCCAGCAGCAGGTAGCCGATGGCCTGGGTCCAGGCCTGGGTTGTGGCCAGCAAGATCAGCAGCGTACCGGCCCCCGCCATGCTGAAACCGATGAGCCGGTTGGGCCTGACGCGCACGGCCACGCGTCCCACCAGGATGATCCCCGTCAGCATGCCCAGGCTGGCCGGCAAGACCACCAGGCTCAAGTCTTCTGGGTTGCGCCCCAGGGTGCGGCTGACGAAGCCGGGACCCAGCGTCGACACGACCAGAAGAATGGTTGCGGCCAGTGACAGGTTGATCGTTGCCGCACGAATGACTGGCTGTTTGATCATGAAAGCCCACGATTCGCGCACCGGCTCCCAGTACAGCTGACGAAACCGCGCCCGCGCCCCGGAGGCTGGCGCACTCTCGGCCAGTTTGACTTCACCAGCTGGCAAGCGCGCCACGAGCACGGCGCTGACGGCGTACAAAATGGCAACGACCAGCCACAAGCGTGCCAGGCCGAGCAGTGAGACCAGGAGTGGCCCGACGACAGCCAGGCCGAGGACGAGGGAAGCATTGTAGGTGGTGGCAAACAAAGCATTGGCTGCCAACAGGTGACGGCGTGGCACAACCAGGGGAATTGTGGCGGCTTCGGCCGGCCCAAAGAACTGGCTGACGACCGAAAAGGCCGCAGTCAGGGCAAACACCACCACCAAGCGCAACGCAGCGGGGGCCTCGGATTCGGCAAAAAAGAAACCCACCATCAGCACCATGCGCAGCAGGTTGCTGACGAGAAGCACCTTGGCTTTGTTGGAACGATCCACGATCACGCCGGCAAAGGTGCCAATGGCCACCGCCGGCAGGGTGAAAGACAGCACCGCCAGGCTGGTAAAGAAGCTGCTTTGAGTGAGTCGCTCAGTGAACACGATGACCGCAAAGTTCACCATCGACTGCGCCGTCATCGTGATGGCCTGGGCACCCCACAGCCGCAAGAACGGGATGTTGCGCAGCACTTCCAAAAAAGCGCCGTGCGTTGCGGTGCCCTCCTGCTCAACTGGCATGGACGATTATTACCTCTCCCTGTATCGGTCACGCCCGAGCAGCGGGCAGGCGTTCGTTTGCATTGTACCCGACATCGGTGTTTTCTCCAACCAGGGACGGGAGGGGCGAATTTGGATTTTGGATTGGATTTTGGATTCGGGAGGGGTGGTATTTGCGGGGTGGGGTGGTGTGGTGTAGACTGGGGGAGTGGGGAGTAGGGAGTAGGGAGTACGGAGTAGGGAGTAGGGAGTAGGGAGTAGGATATGTTGGATGGGGGGGGCGGTTGTGCTGCGGGATAAGGTTGCGATTGTTACCGGGGCATCGCGGGGGATTGGGGAGGCGGTGGCGGAGACGCTGGCGGGTGCTGGGGCAGCGGTGGTGTTGACCAGCCGCAAGCTGGAGAACGTTGGCCCGGTGGCCGAGAAGATCAACGCGGCGGGTGGGCGGGCCTATGCGATGGCCGCGCACGCCGGGCAGGCGGCAGCGGCCGCAGCCGTGGCGGAAGCTGCGCTTGCCCAGTTTGGCCGGATCGACATCCTGGTCAACAACGCCGGCGTCAACCCACACTTCGGACCTATCCTGACGGCCGAGGAGAGTCACTGGGACAAGATCTTCGAAGTGAACGTCAAAGGCTATTTTTTGATGGCCAAAGCGGTGGTGCCCACGATGCGCCAGCAGGGTGGTGGCAAGATCATCAATATGGCGTCGGTGCTCGGCATCAACCCCGGGGCGATGATGGGCGTCTACAGCACCAGCAAGGCGGCGGTGATCATGCTGACCAAGGCACTGGCTGCGGAGCTGGGTCCGGCGCACATCCAGGTCAATGCCGTGGCACCCGGCTTCATTCGCACGAAGTTCTCAGCCGTGCTGTGGGGCAACCCCGCCCTGCGCAGCATGATCGAGCGCGCCACGCCCGAAGGACGCATCGCCGAGCCGGACGAAGTGGCCGGCGCTGTGCTCTACCTGGCCTCGGACGCGTCCAGCTTCACGACCGGCGGTGTGTTGGTGGTCGATGGGGGCTACAGCCTGGGCAGCGTGATGACGGGAATGGGCGGATAGTTCCCGCGAACCAGCCATGGACGAGGCAGATGCACCGCCAGGCCGCACGCGGTCATGGCCGCGTCGATACGGGGCGTGACCGAGGCGTTCGCACCTGGGAGGTGCGAACGCCTCGGCCAGCTTCTCATCCTGGCATCAGGGCACGGCGCAGTAGGTGCCCAGCCCTTCCGTAATGGCCCGCCGGACTTCGTAGGCAACGGCACGCGCCACCAGCGGCCGGATCAACGGCACGACGGCACGCAGCCACCCCGGCAACTGCTCGATCACGCCGGCAATCAGATCGGCCAGCATCTGGTCGACGCGGGCTTTGATCTCGTCTTCCGAGAGGTCGGCCAGTTGGGCGTAAACGTCGGGGCCACAGATCACGTGGTGAACGACGTCGGCCAGCTGTTCCCACAACCAGGCTACGATGCCCTTGGGATCGATCGCCAGGGCACTGGGGACGCCGGCTTCCGCGGCGCTGGTTTGCACTTCGACTGGCAGGATGGTGTGTGTTTCGTCTTCGGCGATATAATCGTCCAATGAAGGCGGTTCACCCGCCAGCAGTTGGCGCACATCATCGATGAGTGCAGAATCGGTCGTGTGGCTGTCGTCGTTCATTGAATCATCCTCCCGGGAAGTGAAAACTTCCGAAGTCTTCAGTGTGTTACGCCAGCACCAGCTCGGCCAGGCCGGCTTTGCGGCGCAGCATATCGGCTTTGTCGGTGTGCTCCCAGGGCAGGTCGAGGTCGTGGCGGCCGAAATGGCCGTAGGCGGCGGTCTGCCGGTAGATGGGGCGGCGCAGGTTCAGGTTCTGAATGATCGCGGCCGGCCGCATGTCGAAGTTCTCCTGAATCAGCCGAACGATGACCTCATCGGAGACGCGTCCCGTGCCGAACGTTTCGACGCTGAGTGAAAGCGGCCGGGCGACACCGATAGCGTACGACAGTTGCAGCTCGCAGCGGTCAGCCAGGCCGGCCGCAACGATGTTTTTGGCGATGTAACGGGCCATGTAGGCACCGGAGCGGTCGACCTTGGTCGGGTCTTTGCCCGAAAAGGCGCCGCCGCCGTGGCGGGCCACCCCACCGTAGGTGTCGACGATGATCTTGCGCCCGGTCAGGCCGGCATCACCTAAGGGGCCCCCCGTGACGAAACGCCCGGTTGGGTTGATGTAGATCTTGGTCTGGTCGTCGATCATGGTGACTGGAATCACGCGGTTGATGACCAACTCGATGAGATCGGCGCGAATCTCCTCCTGCGTGATTTCGGGTGCGTGCTGGGTCGAAATCACCACGGTATCGATACGGACCGGTTTGCCGTAATGGTATTCCACGGTGACCTGCGATTTGCCATCGGGCCGCAGGTAGGTCAGCTCACCGTCTTTGCGCACCTCGGAGAGGCGGCGCACGAGCTTGTGGGCCAGGGTGATCGACAGCGGCATGAGCTCTTCGGTTTCGTTGCAGGCAAAACCGACCATCATGCCCTGGTCGCCAGCGCCAATCGCTTCGATGTCGTCGTCGGACATGATGCCGCGTTTGGCCTCCAGCGCACGATCGACGCCGAGCGCAATGTCGCCCGATTGCTCCTTGATCGACACGAGGACCGCGCAGGTGTCGCAGTCGAAGCCGTATTTGGCGCGGGTGTAGCCAATGCTGCGCAGGGTCTCACGTGCAATGGTTTGAATATCGACGTAGGTGCTGGTGGTGATCTCGCCGATGACCGCAATCAGGCCGGTGGTCGTGGCGCATTCGCACGCCACGCGTGCATCGGGATCCTCAGCAATGATGGCATCCAACACCGCGTCAGAGACCTGGTCGCAGATCTTGTCCGGGTGTCCTTCGGTGACTGATTCCGAGGTGTAGTACAGTTTCGGCGAATTCATGAATGTCGTTGTCATGGATCGGTTATTGCCTCCTTCTCTATTTCTGCTTCGTATCGACTGCGGAACTCGCGTCGTATCTCTCACGTACCTTCTTGCCAGGAGTTCAGATAGGTGACCTGCTCTTCGGTCAAACGATCGATGTCGATGCCCATGGCTTTGAGCTTGAGGCGGGCAATTTCCTGATCGATGGCCTCGGGCACGGTGTAGACTTTGCTGCCCAGCTCGTCATGGTGCTGCACCATGTATTCCGCCGCCAGCGCCTGGTTGGCAAAGCTCATGTCCATCACGGCGCTGGGGTGTCCTTCAGCTGCGGCCAGGTTTACCAGGCGGCCTTCACCGATGAGATACAGGCGGCGACCGTCCGGCAGGTGGTATTCATCGAGGAAATCGCGCACGCGGCGCACTTCGCTCGACATGGCGGTGAGGGCGGGGATATTGACTTCGACGTTGAAATGGCCCGAGTTGGACAGGATGGCACCGTCTTTCATCACGTCGAAGTGGGCGCGGTCCAGGACGTGGATATCGCCGGTGGCCGAGCAGAAGATGTCGCCAATCTTGGCGGCTTCCTGCATCGGCATCACGCGGAAACCGTCCATGACCGCTTCCAGGGCGCGCAGGGGTTGGATTTCGGTGACGATGACGTTGGCACCCAGGCCGCGCGCACGGGTGGCGATGCCGCGGCTGCACCAGCCGTACCCGGCAACGACGAAGTTTTTGCCGGCCAGGAGGACGTTGGTGGCGCGCACGATGCCATCGATGGTCGACTGCCCGGTGCCGTAGCGGTTATCGAAGAGATGCTTCGTCATGGCGTCGTTGACGGCAATCACCGGGAACTGGAGTGCCCCCTCGGCCGCCATGGCGCGCAGGCGAATGACACCGGTGGTGGTCTCTTCCGTACCGCCCAAGATGCCCGAGAGCAGGTCGGTACGGTCCTTGTGCAGGGTCGATACCAGGTCACAGCCATCGTCCATGGTCATGTGCGGGCGGGTATCGAGCACGGCGTTGAGGTGCTGGTAATACGTTGCGTCGTCTTCACCCTTGATGGCGTACACCGGCATCTCGTAGAAAGAAACCAGGGCGGCTGCGACATCGTCCTGGGTGGACAGCGGATTGGAGGCGGCCAGCGCCACTTCGGCACCCCCGGCCTGCAGCACACGCATCAGGTTGCCGGTTTCGGAGGTCACGTGCAGACACGCGGCGACGCGCATGCCCTTGAGGGGCTGTTCCTGGCGGAAGCGTTCCTCGATCAGGTCCAACACGGGCATCTCGTTGGCTGCCCACTGCATGCGGTAGCGGCCGCGCTCGGCCAGGTTGATATCTTTGATGTCGTAATTCTGAGTCACACGTCGTCTCCTTCAAGCAGTCAATCGTTGCGCCGGGCCTTCGAAGAACCGGCAGTGAATCTGATAACCCAGGCGCTGGTAGATACGCAGCGCATGGTCGTTGTCTTCTTGCACATTCAGCACCACGTCGAGGCCGGCTGCCAGGAGGTCGGCTGTCACAGCACTGGTGACCGCACTGGCGTAACCCAGGCCGCGGTAGGCGGGATGTGTGTAGATGTTGCCCACTGCCCCGATCCCGTAGGCGCGGGCGATAAGATGAGTGCCGGCCGCGGCGACCAGCCGGCGGTGAGCACCGCCGGTCCCCTGCGGCTCGGCGTCGAATATGCCGTAGAAGATGCCATCGTCCAGCTGTCGCGGATCGAAGGCGTCCGGGGCGAATTCGCCCCCCTGGGCGTACAAAGCCTGCAGACCCGGCACGTCGTCCGCGGTCAGGGGTACAAGGGAACCTTCGAAGTCGTAGGGGTAAAAATCGGCCGGGTGAACCCGCATGCGCAGCATCGATCGTACCTCGCGCCACGCGTAGTGGGTCTGCACGATCGGCAGGTGTCGTGAACGACACGTGACGTAGACCTGCGGCGGCAGATTGGCCTGTGCCAGGATGAAATCGACCCCTTCGGGAAGACCCATGGCAAACAAGACCGGTGGTGTCAATCCCGCATAGACCATGACCAGGGCCTCGATCGGACCGGCATCGACCGCGCCGTACCAGGTCGTGTCGGCAAAGAGGCCTGGCTCCAGGTCGCCGATGGCATAGGCCGCGTAGATGCGGTCATGCTGCAAATAGGCCAGGAGGACCCGCTCGTCAGTTAGATGTTCCAGTGTCCACATCGTGCACTTCCTGATCCCAGGTCAACAGGTCTGCCAGCTCCGGTGTATCACCAAAGGTCGCTCGATAGCGTGCCACAAACTCCGGGCGTGTGTAGTGATGCCCCTGCGTGCCGTGTTGTTCCAGCACGTACGTCGCTGCCAGGCTGGCCAGGCGACCGGTGACCGGCCATGGGTAGTGGCGCAGGAAACCGACGATCAGGCCGGCCCGATAGGCATCACCGACACCGGTGGGCTCGCCCTTGCCGGTAGGTGTCACCACCGGGATGTGGTGAGCCTGCCCGGCATCGTGGATCGTCGAGCCCTGATCGCCATGGGTGACGATCACCGTAGACGCCATATCGAGGATCGCCGCCGCATCGAGCCCGGTTTTGTTCTGAATCATGGCGAATTCATAATCGTTGCAGGTGAGAATGCGCGCACCCGTCACGCCCGCCGTGAGCTCGTCACCGGTCAAACGGATGATCTGCTGACTGGGGTCATAGATGTAGGGAATGCCCAACGCCTGGCACTCCTGGGCATAGCGCACCATGGCAGCCGGGTCATTGGGTGAGATAATCAGCAGCTCGATCGCCCGGTAGTCCATGTCGTGCAGCGACAGCTCGCGCGCCCGCGCCATGGCACCGGTATAGAAGGAAGCGATCTGGTTGTTGTCTTCGTCGGTGCTGACAAAAAAGGAGGCCGTGAAGTCGTCGGGGTAGATATGAACGCCGCGCGTGTCGACACCCTGGTCCTGCAGCCAGCGCATGTAGTCGTCAAAATCCTTGCCGGCGGTGCACATCAGATAGGGTCGGACACCCAGGAGACACAGGTTGTAGGCGATGTTGGCAGCGATCCCCCCCCGCTCACGGCGCAGCGAATCGACGAGGAAACTAACACTCAGGGTGTGGAGCTGCTGCGGCAGGATATGATCGACGAAACGGCCGGGAAACGACATGATATAGTCGTAGGCCAGCGATCCGGTTACTACAACGGTCATGGTGATGCCTGTTCTCCTGCGGCTGCCGGTTTCGTCGGCCGGATGCGGGCTTCGGCCATTTCTTTGGCGTGGCGCAGGCTCTCCCGGTAGGGCGGGTAGCAGATGCCTTCTTCGGTGACAATACCGGTGAGATAACGGGCGGGGGTGACATCGAAGGCGATATTGAGTACCGGTACGTTCTCCGGCGCAATCGGTATCCCCGCAATGTGGGTAACCTCTTCGGCCGTGCGTTCTTCGATGGGAATGAGATCACCGTGTGCCAGATTGAGATCGATGGTGGACGTGGGTGAGACCGAATAACAGGGGATGCCGTTCTCCCGGGCCAGGACGGCCAGCTTGTAACTGCCGACTTTGTTGGCGACATCCCCGTTGGCGGCCACCCGGTCGGCGCCAAACAAGACCACGTCGACCTGTCCGGTGCGCATGAGGTGACCCGCCAGGTTATCGGCAATCAGGGTCATGGGTATGCCGTCCTGCATCAACTCCCAGGCGGTCAGGCGGGCACCTTGCAGGCGCGGCCGCGTTTCGTCGACCCACACGTGCACTCGTTTGCCCATCTCGACGGCCATGCGCACGACACCTAACGCCGTGCCGTAGTCGACCGCGGCCAGTGAACCGGTGTTGCAGTGATGCAGGATGTTAGCTCCATCGGGGACGACGGCCGCGCCGGCTGCGCCCATGCGGCGGTTGATGGCCACGTCCTCGTTGGCCAGGGCTTCAGCTTCGGCCAGCAGTGCGCTGCGCAGGGCTGGTGTATCGAGCACAACCGGCTGCTGCGCCAGGCGCAGGAGGCGCGTGGTGGCCCATGACAGGTTGACGGCGGTGGGGCGTGCCGCGTCGAGCACCCCTTTGGCGGCGGTGAGGTCGTGTAGGAGAGTATCCCGATCAGCGGCTGGACTCTGTTGGGCAGCGAGTGCCATGCCATAACCGCCGGCGGCGCCAATCGCAGGTGCCCCACGAATCGTCATGTCGGTGATGGCCGCAGCTACGGCGTGGTAATCACGCAGCTCAACGATAACAAACTCGCGCGGCAACAGGCGTTGGTCGATCATCTTGACCGACCGATGTTCCGTATCCCACCAAATCGTGCGCATGGCAGTCAAATCACCCCAACAAAAAAGCGCCCCTGGCAGCGGCCAGCAGGCGCAACAAGATGTGAGAGCAAACTCTCATCTTTCAGGGGAGCCGCGGCCTCGCTCCCTGCCGGAATTGGCACCTGTGATGTCATCAGGTTGCCGGGGGCTCAACGGGCCGTTCCCTCCCCCCCTCTGGATGAGTGTCCAGTCAACTCGGTTTTGCGAAACGGTGCGATGGTAACACATGGGTAGGGTTTTGTCAAAGAAATTGCATCCCGCCCTGTGCCTTCAGGCGGCAAAGCGGGCCAGGGCATACCGCAGCCGGTCTTCGACGCCGCTGATCTCGCGCGGGATGCTCTGCACGGCCCGCTGTGCCTCGACGATGCTGTAACCCAGCGCGGTGAGTGCGTCGATCACTTCGGCGTCGGCCGTGGTCAGTGCCAGCAGTTCCTCACTGGGAGCGGCGGCACCCACCCGATCTTTGAGGGTTACGACAATCTTCTCGGCCGTCTTTTTGCCGACACCGGGGACACGTGCCAACAGGCCGGGTTGCTCCTGGCCGATAGCCAGACGCAGGGCATCCGGTGCCATGGCCGAGCTGATCGTGAGAGCGGCCCGCGGTCCGACGCCCGGCACGGTCAAGAGGAGGTTGAACATTTCCAGCGCCTCTTCATCGGTGAAACCGTAGAGGCTGAGTTCGTTCTCTCGAACCTGCAGATGGGTGTACAGCGTGAGGTGCTGAATCGTGCGCGAGGCCAGCAGGACGTCGGCCGGGACGAAGACCTTGAAGCCGACGCCGCTCACATCGACGACGACGTAGTCTTTGCCCCGTGCAACAACCTGTCCCGTCAGGCGCGCAATCATGCTGTCACCTCAGGCCAGACCATCGGGGGCGGCGAATTTGTAGCCGCGGCCGCGTACGGTGATCAGAAAGATCGGCTCGGAGGGATTTGGCTCGATCTTCTCGCGCAGCCGCCGCACACCCACTTCGACCAGGTTCGTGCCACCGACGACGTCGTAACCCCAAACCTCGTGGAAGAGCTGTTCCTTGGAGATGGGCTGGCCGACGCGCGACATAAGGTAATAGAGCAGCTGGAACTCGATGGGCGTCAGATGGATAGCGCGGCCGCGTACGGTCACCTGGTGGGTGTTGGCATCGACCATGACGTCGCCAATTTCGATGATCTGCGTGGCCGGGGGATGGCGTGCCCGGTCGATGCGCCGCAGGATGGCCTGGATACGTGCTTCCACTTCTTTGAAAGCAAATGGTTTGGTGATGTAGTCGTCAGCGCCGAGCTCGAAACCGTGCACGACATCGTCCACGCTGCCCAGGGCGGTGAGCATGACGATGGGCACATCGGAGCGGCGGCGGATCGATTCGCACACCCGGAACCCATCCAGGCGTGGCATCATAATGTCGAGGATGACCAGGTCGACCGGGGTATTGCTGAATCTGTCCAGCGCCTCGAGCCCATCGGTCACCGGGTAAACGGTGTGACCGGTGGTTTCGAGCGACAATTGAATGAGATTACGGAGGGGAATCTCGTCCTCCGCCACCAGGTTCCGGGAACGGTACGGAATCTCTCTGCCTTCGAGGTTAGCTGGCATGTTGGCGTTGAGGACTCCTGACTGAAT
>CAZXQZ010000012.1:15396-38705 GCA_964642445.1 uncultured Anaerolineae bacterium | reverse complement strand
CCGCTCCACCAACGGATGCGTCGGTCGACGTTGCGCAGGATGCCGAAGTCGTCGCGGCCGTCGCCGTCGATGTCTCCCGTCGTAATCATACGGAAGGGTGAGCCAAATCCTTCGTTGAACACTTCGCTCCAGGAGGTGCCGTTGGCATTGCCGCGATAGATGCGCAGGCGTGTACCGTCGCCTTCGGAATTGGCGGTGATGATTTCATCGCGGCCATCCCCGTTTAAGTCGCCGGTGGCAACCAGCTGCCAGTTCCCGGAGGGCGGGGTGCGTTGAAAGTTCACCGCGGTGGTGCCACTCGGGCGGAAGGGATCGAAGGCCCTGATCTGATTGCCGCGCAGCGCAATGACTTCATCGTAGCCATCGCCGTTCAGGTCACCAGCCGTCACGCGCTCCCAACCCAGGTCGGGTGAGGTCCAGTTGGCTGCTGCACCACCCGCCGGGTAGGGGTCACGAATGATGATGCGACCCTGGTTACCCGAGGTGTTGGATAGCAATACAATCTCATCGTCTACCGTAATGGCGGCGGCCGGCGGCACCTGGGCCGGCAACCAGCCGGCCAGAGGTAACGCGGCGACGAGGGCCAAGAGTCGCAGTAAGGTCGAGATTCGTCGATGCATGTGCAGTTCTCCTCGTTACTCCTGTCGAATACGAAACAACCTTGTGGCGTCAACGACGGGGGTCACGCCATGTGCCGCGCCATTATATCACACGGCCATGGCACATCCAAGCACCTCCTTCCGCTGGAACCGGCCACAGAGCTGGGGGGCAGATTGCCGCGCCCGGCCCGTGCACGGTACGCCAGCGCATTATACAAGACGCAGGTCGCATGGTATAATCGATGCCATGGCCTTCGAGTTCCAGATCCAAACCATGGACCCCAACACCGCCGCGCGTACCGCCGTGTTTCACACGCCGCACGGCACCATTGCCACCCCCTGTTTTGCGCCCGTCGGCACGCAGGCCACGGTCAAGACCCTGACGCCGGCCGACCTGGAGACGCTGGGGGCCGACCTGATCCTGGCCAACACCTATCACCTGTATCTGCGGCCGGGCAGCGAGCTGGTCGCGCAGATGGGTGGCCTCCATCGTTTCATGGCCTGGAACCGGCCGATTCTCACCGACTCGGGAGGCTACCAGGTCTTCAGCCTGGCTCACCGGCGTAAGCTGGATGCTGATGGGGTGACGTTCCGTTCCCACCTGGACGGCAGCCTGCACCGATTCACGCCCGAAAAGGTCATGGCCATCGAATCGCAGCTGGGGGCCGACATCATCATGGTGTTGGATGAGTGTGCGGACCCGCTCGATCGCCATTATAATGAAGCGGCCTTGCAGCGCACCCACAGCTGGGCGGCCCGCTGCCAGGCAGCACACTCGCGCAGCGACCAGGCCCTGTTTGGGATCGTGCAGGGGGGTATATTCCCTGACCTGCGCATCGCCAGTGCCCAGTATCTGTCGCAGCTCGATTTTCCGGGGTACGGTATCGGCGGATTGGCAGTCGGCGAAACCAAGGCCGACATGTATGCCACCCTGGATGTGACCGTGCCGTGCCTGCCCGCCGGCCGCCCGCGTTATTTGATGGGCGTGGGCGCGCCGGAAGACATCGTCGAAGCCGTCGCACGGGGCGTTGATCTGTTCGACTGCGTGCTGCCCACGCGCGTGGCACGCAACGGTGGCCTGCTGACACGGGCGGGGCGTCTCAACCTGCGCAACGCCCAGTATGCCAATGACCCACAGCCGGTGGAGGAGGGCTGCACCTGTTATGGCTGCCGCACCTTCAGCCGTGCCTATTTGCGCCACCTGTTCAAAGCCGGCGAGATCCTGGCGCTGCGCCTGGCAACGCTGCACAACCTGCACTTTATGCTCCACCTGATGAAAGAGATTCAGCAGACGATCCATGCGGGTACGTTTGCTGCTTTCCGCGATACCTTCCTGGCTGGTTATCAACTCAGTGACCAGACTGTGCGCCACCAGCAGATGACCCGACGCCGCCAGCGTGTGCAGGGTATTGCCACCCAGGATCGGGCATGAACCGGTGCGGCGATGGCTGGCGGCACCCCCTTACGCTTGGCCTGATGACCCTGGGCCTGCTTGGTATGTTGGCGGCGTGCGGCAGCACAGCCGCACCCACGCCGGCCGCGTACGTCGTGCACGTCGCTGCACCGGCCAGCACCCTGCCGCTGCTGCACGACCTGGCCGAGACCTATCGGCAGCAGGCGGGCACATCCGACCTTGCCTTCGACCTGCGCGCAACGAACAGCCAGCTGGCACGCGCAGCCCTGGAAGACGGTACCGTCGACCTGGCGGTGTCATCCTGGTTGACCAGTACCGAGCTGCCGGACCTGGCGGTCACGCCGTTTGCCTGGGACGCGGTGACGTTCGTCATTCATCCCAGGAATCCGATCACCGACATCACCCTGCTGCAGCTGCGCGACCTCTATCGTGGTCATACGTTTGACTGGACCGCCCTCGGTGGTCACGACGATCTCATTGTCGTGACCAGCCGCGAAGATGGTTCCGGACTACGTGCTGCGTTCGAGCAGGCCGTTATGGGGGGCCAGCCGGTGACGTTGGGGGCCATCGTAATGCCTTCGGATGCGGCCGTGATTGACTTCGTTGCAGCGCGACCGGCCGCGATTGGTTATGTCTCGCAGCTTGGCCTGCTCACTTCGAACCAGGTCCCACAGGCGCCAGCACAGGTAAAGACGCTGCCGATTGAAGGTGTGGTTCCCAAATCAAACGATTTGCTGCGCGGCGGATATCACCTGGTACATCCTATCTACCTTTTGAGCCAACGACCGCCGCCGGCGGCGCTGCAGCCGTTCATCGACTTCGTGCTCAGCCCCAGCGGGCAGGCCGTAATTGCGCGCTACACGACCGGTATCCAACCGGCAGCGTGACGCCAGTGCAGCCCGCCGTGCGCAGCGTGGGACCACGGCCAGGCATAACGCGTACCCCGCCCGGGCTCCGGCGGTGACCTTGTCCACATCCCACAATTCCCAATGAGTATTTGCATGACAACGTTCCTTATGTTACAATAGCGCCGTAGTTGACCTGTCACCTTGTGCAAAAGTGGGCCTATCCCCACTTTTCTTTTTGCCAGGTTTTTGGGTTCCACGCGTGTGGACACCGTAATTGCGGATTTTGCCTGTATGAGGAGTTTGGAGACGGCATGCGAAACGAACTAATCATGGCCGTTAACCAGATCTGCGCCGAAAAAGCGCTGCAGCGAGATGTGGTTATCGATGCGATTGAGGCCGCGCTGGTATCGGCCTACAAACGCAATTTTGGTGCCACCGGCAATGTTTTGGTCAAGATCGACCAGGACACGGGCCAGCTGCGCGTGTTTTCGCAGCGCCAGGTGGTGGAAAACGTCGTCGACAACAAGAACGAAATCTTGCTGGACAATGCCAAAGCCATCGACAAAAAAGCCGAGCTGGGCGATATCGTCAACATCGAGACGACACCGGCCAATTTCGGACGTATTGCCGCGCAAACCGCCAAACAGGTCATACTGCAGCGCATCCGGGAAGCAGAACGCGAAGCTACCTACAAGACGTTCGCCGACAAAGAAAACGAAATCGTCAGCGGCACCGTGCAGCGGATCGACCACACCAGCGGGGATGTCACGGTGGGGCTGGAGCGCGGTGAGGCAATCCTGCCCAAAGCCGAACAAATCCCCAACGAGCGCTACCGGGTCAACGGCCGCATTCGCGCCTTTCTGGTGGAGGTGCACCGTGGCAATCGTGGTCCCCTGCTCAAGCTCTCGCGTACGCATAAGAACATGCTGCGCCGCTTGTTGGAGCTGGAAGTCCCTGAGATCGCCAACGGCACGGTGGAGATCAAGAGCATTGCGCGCGAGCCGGGCCAGCGCTCCAAGGTCGCAGTGGCGGCCGCGCAATACGGCATCGACCCGGTCGGCTCGTGCGTGGGCATGCGCGGCGTTCGCATTCAGAACATCGTCAATGAGCTGAACGGCGAAAAGATCGATGTGGTGGAGTGGAGCCCGGAGGTGAGAAACTTCATCACCAACGCGCTCAGCCCGGCCAAGGTCAATGACGTGTACCTGGACGACAGCGGCGACGCAAAAACAGCCGTGGTGGTCGTGCCTGACCGGCAGTTGTCCCTGGCCATTGGCAAAGAAGGGCAGAATGCCCGCCTGGCGGCCAAACTCACCGGCTGGCGGATCGACATCAAGAGCGAGACGGAAGCCATCCAGGAAAACGTGGCGCAGACGTTCATCGAGCGCGCACGACTGGCAGCCCTGGCACCCGATCGCGACATCCTGGCCCTGGCCGAGCAGATTCTGCGCGAACGCACCGGGGCGCCCGTGGGCGATGCCTTCCCGGAGCAAATAGCCGTCAGCGAGCCACTGGCACCCGCCGCGCCCGATTTGCCCGCAGCCGAGCAGCCAGCGCTGGCGGTGGAGGCCGAAACGCCGGTCGACGTGCACACCCAGGAAGTGCCGACACCACAGGAAGAGCTGGCCAGTGAGCAAACGGACACGCAGCCCGCTGGTGTCGAGCCTGGCGTGGAAGAAGCCGTGCTTGCCGCAGATGCAGCAGACACCGAGACGGTTCCATATCGCGAGTATATGCCGGAGTATATCGGTGATAAGCCCTTCGAATATGAAGAGGCCGGTGACGCCGATCGCAAGAAGAAGAAGAGTAAGAAGACCCGTTACGTGTTCGATGAATCGCGCGGGGAAGTGGTCTCGGTCCGGCGCCACAAACGCGAACGGCGGGGATGGGGCGAATTCGAGGAAGAATAGCAGTGAAGGGCAAAGGACGCCACGTACCCCAGCGGATGTGTGTGGTCTGCCGTGATGTGCAGGGAAAACGCGCGCTGATTCGTATCGTGCGCACGCCCACCGACGGCGTCCTGATCGATGAAACTGGGAAACGCGCCGGGCGTGGCGCCTATTTGTGCCAGCGCAAAGCCTGTTGGGCACGTGCGCTGAGCAGCAGCGCCCTCAACCGGGCACTGCGTACGACGTTGAGTGACAGTGAAACGGCCGCGTTGGTCGAATTTATGGCGACGCTGCCCGACGACGCAGCATAGACCGTCATTAAGGAGAATGGTGGAGCGGCAAACCCCCACGCGGGGCGCCGGACAATGTATGAATCGGCCAGGCATCCGAGAGCGCATGCTGAAGCGCACAGGATGGGAACGGACCCGGTGGAGCGCACCTATGTGATTTGATACACATTCCTGCGCAGTGACCCGCCCGCCTTCCCCTTCCTGAACTGCTTCATTATGCCTCAAAGCCAGCTTAACAGAATAACCGATCACGCCGCATGTGCCGCCGGCCCAACCATTGCCTGGCGGTCATGCGCTGGCGTGTCGATGCAGTGGAGCCCGGTTGGGCTCACCCAGTGCAGCCAACACGGCAGCGCGGGTGGGCTTCCACGTCTGTGCGGGGAACCATCCCCGACAGCATGCTGAAACCTGGGCTGATCACGACCCTATGCAGGGAAATGCATGATCGGCGCACGAGCCCACCGCACATGGGCTCGAGGGAGGCAATGATGGCATCCAGTGTGAAGACAAAACCGACAGAAAATACCCAGCGTGCCCGACAGGATTCTCAGGTTCGCAACAGTAGTGGTAGAGACAATCCGACGCCAGCACGCGGCAGCGAAAACCAGCCACCATCCCAGGGCAATGCTCGCCCTGCCAGCGATCGGGGTGCAGCCCAAACGGCGAACCCCAGCCGGACCGATCAGCGACCCGACAGCCGTCGCGAATCCCCGGCGCCCGCGTCCGGCCAAAATCGGGCGCGGCCGGGCGACAAACCCACCCAGGGTACACACGGCAAAGCGGACCAGCGCTCGCGCCCTGACGGCAACCGGCAGGCGGGCGGCAATCGCCCCCGCAGTCCAGGTCACCGCCCGGGTGATGGTCATCGCGGGGGGCGCCCCGCGCCCGGCGCGCCCGTACGCACGCCCGCGCCGCCGCCTGCGGCACCCGTGAAGCCAGCCAAACCCACGGAAATCGAGATACCTCCCGCCATTACCATCCGTGACCTGGCGGGCATGCTGCAAGAAAGCCCGATCGACCTGATCAAAGTGCTGATGAACTACGGAATCATGGCTCCCATTACGCAGTCCATCGATTTCGATACAGCAGTCATCCTTGGCTCTGAGTTTGGCGTCGAGGTCAAGTCGATTGCGGTGGCGGTGCCTGAGGAAGAAGCACCCGCAGCTGATACGACACCCAAGACTCTGCGCCAGCAGATCATGGAGAGCCAGTCGGCCGAAGGGTTGGTGGTTCGACCACCGGTGGTTGCGGTCTTGGGGCACGTCGACCATGGGAAGACCACACTGCTCGACGCCATTCGCAAAACCAATGTCGTCGAGGGTGAAGCCGGTGGCATCACCCAACGGATGGGTGCCTACCAGGTCGAGCTGGGCGGTCGTAAGATTACCTTTCTCGATACACCTGGCCACGAAGCATTCACTGCCATGCGCGCCCGCGGTGCGCAGGTGACCGACATCGTCGTGCTCGTCGTAGCCGCTGATGACGGCGTAATGCCCCAAACGCGTGAGGCGATCAGCCATGCCAAGGCCGCACAGGTACCGATCATCGTGGCCCTCAACAAGGTCGACAAACCAAACGCCAATCCCGATCGCGTCAAGCAGGAGCTGGCCGACGTCGATCTGCTGATTGAAGAGTGGGGCGGCGATGTGATCTGTGTGCCAGTGTCGGCCAAGCTCAAACGCGGCATCGAGGATCTGCTGGAGAACATTCTGCTGGTTGCCGAGATCAACCCGCTGCTGTCCAATTCGGAAGGGCTGGCCCTGGGCACCGTGATCGAAAGCGAGCAGGACCCCCGTCGCGGCGTGATTGCCACGATGCTGGTCCAGAGCGGCACGTTGAAAGTCGGTGATATCATCGTGATCGGTGGGATCAGCGGCCGCGTGCGTGCGATGTTCGACGATAAGGGCAATCAGGTCGGCGAGGCGCCCCCCAGCACGCCGGTGCGTGTCATGGGCCTGCCACAGGTGCCGACTTCGGGTGACACCTTCCGCACCATGGCCGATACGGCCGCGGCACGCAGCGAAGTGTCTGCCTGGCAGACGGCGCATGCGGCTGTCATCAGCGAGGCACCGGTCAAGATGATCAGCCTGGAGGATGTGTTCCAGAAGATGCAGGCGGGTCAGGTCAAAGAACTTAACTTGATCCTGAAGGCTGATTTCCAGGGATCGTTGGAGCCGATCGTCAATTCGCTCAACCGTCTGAACGGTGACGAAGTCAAAATTAGAATCTTGCTGCAGGGTACCGGTAACATCAGCGAATCGGACATCACGCTGGCGTCGGCCTCGCGCGCCATCGTCATCGGTTTCAACGTGCAGCCTGACGGTGCCGCCCAGAAGCTGGCCGACAGCCAGGGCGTCGACATCCGCACCTACGACGTGATCTACAACGTGATCGAAGATGTCGAGCTGGCTTTGAAGGGTATGCTGGAGCCGGTCTATCGCGAGGTAGCCCAGGGCCAGGTGGAGATTCGCCAGGTCTTCAAGCTGAGCAAATTCGGGAAAGTAGCTGGCAGCATGGTGCTCAGTGGCCTGGTGGCGCGCGGGTCATTGATTCGTGTCAAACGGGGCAGTGACGTGGTGGCGACCACGCGCATGGCATCACTCAAACGTTTCCAGGAAGACGTGGCCGAGGTCAAGGCCGGATTCGAATGTGGTATCCAGCTGGAGAAGTTCGACGATTACGCCGTTGGCGACATCCTGGAAGCCTACAAGATGGAAAGGGTACGCTAAGTCACCATGACCAGCCATCGACGCGCGCGGGTCAATGGGCTGCTGCGTGAGGAGTTAGCACTCATTCTGAGTGGCGAGCTGGCTGACCCGCGGCTCGCCCCCGTTACGGTGTCCGACGTCGAGATCAGTGAAGACATGCGTCATTTGCGTGTCTACTATTCAGTATTGGACGACGACCCGATCGCCGAGCGCGAGGCACGGCGTGGGTTGGAGCATGCCAGCGGCTACCTGCGGCGCAAATTGGCCGAACATGTCAATCTGCGTCTCACGCCCGAGTTGAGCTTCCACCTCGATCGTACCGAGGCGCGGGCCCAGCGCATCGACCGCCTGCTGGCCGACATCGCGGCCCAGGCTACGACCGTCGAAGATACACAGGGACTGGATACCGGACCACTTGATCTGGCATCCACCCAATCCTGACTGAATGACCATGAACGTTGTTTCTGTCAACGATCTGGCACCCGAACTGGCGGCGCAGCTGCTGCACGCCAGTTCGGTGCTGGTGGTCTCGCACATTTCCCCGGATGGGGACGCGATTGGCTCCCTGTTGGCCATGGGGGGTATCGTCGATCATTATGCCCGCCCGGTCACCCTGGGCATCGCTGACACGTTGCCCGACCTGTTTCGTTTTCTGCCAGGCTATCAGCGGATCGTGCGGCAGGCCGAGGGCCCGTTCGATCTGATCATTGCCCTCGATGCCAGTGACGAACGCCGCCTGGGTGATCTGTACAGCCAACACGCTCGCGCCGCTTCGACCATCATCTGCATCGACCACCACGCCACCAATCTGCGGTTCGGCACGATCAACTGGGTTGACAGTACGGCAGCCGCCACCGCCGAGATGCTGTACCGCCTGACGACGGCCCTGGCCGTTCCCCTGACACCTGCCCTGGCCACTCACTTACTCACCGGCATCGTCACCGATACGCGCGGTTTTCGGACCAGCAGCACTGCGGCCACATCGTTGGTCATGGCGTCGGAATTGGTGAATCACGGCGCCTCGCTCTACCAGGTGATGGATATCACGCTGGAGCGGCGGTCGTTGGCCGGTCTGCGCCTCTGGGGTGAAGCCCTGCGCCGGACGCAGCGCCACGGTCGCATCGTCTGGAGCCAGCTGACAGGTGCCGATCGCGCACGCTGTGGGGTAGGTGACAACAGTGGCGATACCGGGCTGTCGGGGTTCATGGCGACGGTCAACGAAGCCGACGTCGCGGTCTTGTTCACCGAGCGCAATGGCTCGGTTGAGGTCAGCATGCGTGCACGACCCGGTTTCGACGTGGCCGAGGCGGCGTTGGCCCTGGGCGGGGGTGGACACCCGCAGGCGGCGGGCTGCATCGTGCCCGGGCCGCTGCCCAGCGCCCGCACCCGTGTGATGGCGGCCGTCGATGCCAGCCTGGCGCGCCAGGGGTATCCACAGCCGTCCTTCGAGGTGACGGGCGGACTGGCCAACCCGACGGAGCAGCCGGCGTGACGGAGGTCTTCGGCCTGCTCAATCTGCACAAGCCGGTGGGACGCAGCTCACGCTGGATGGTCGATTTTGTGAGCCGCCTCACTGGGGTGGAGAAGATCGGCCATGCCGGCACCCTCGATCCGTTGGCCAGCGGTGTGTTGGTGCTGTGTCTCGGCCCGGCCACGCGCCTGGTCGAATACGTACAGGCTGGGCCCAAGGTCTACCGGGCCGAGGTGATGCTGGGCGTCAGCACCACCTCCTACGATCGCGAGGGCGCCGTGGTCAGGTCGCAACCCGTCCCGAACCTGGCAGAAGACGACCTGCTAGCCCTGCTGGACCGGTTTGTGGGTGACATCGTGCAGCGGCCGCCGGCTTTTTCGGCGGTGAAGGTGGATGGGGTGGCGGCGTATCGCCGGGCGCGCCGCGGCCAGGTGCTCGATCTGACCCCGCGCACGGTTCACATCAGCCAGCTGCAGCTGCTGCGTTGGGACCCCCCCCGGTTTACGGTCGATATTCACTGTGCGCCTGGTACCTACGTGCGCTCACTGGCGCATGACTGGGGCGAGGCCCTGGGCTGTGGCGCACACCTGACCAGCCTGGTGCGGCTGGCCAGCGGTCATTTCCGGCTCGAAGACAGTGTCCTGCCGGAAGCCCTGGCCGAAGCGGCACACGCCGGCACCTGGCAGCAGGTGCTGCTGCCGCCCGATGAAGCCGTGCGCGACCTGGTTCCGGTGATCTGTGATGCTGAGGGCATGAGTACCTTGCAGCACGGCAATGCACTGCCCTGCCCGACCGTGCCCGCCACGACGATCGGGCGTGCCTACGATCCCCACGGACGATTCATCGCCCTGGTCCGTTATGATGCGGAACGGCAGCAGTGGCGCCCCCACAAGGTGTTTATCAACGATTGATCTGAGCGGAGGACGCTCCGATGAATGTTTATCATGATCTGCGGCAAACCCTCATTCAGACGCCCACCTATTTGAGCATCGGCAACTTCGATGGTGTCCACCGCGGCCATCAAATTCTGCTGCGGCAGCTCACTGCGGCGGCGCGTGCGGGCAACGGCCTCGCCGGTATTCTCACCTTCGATCCTCATCCGCGAGAAGTGCTGCGGCCCGACCAGGCTTTGCCGCCGCTGAATACCCTGGATGAGCGGCTGATGCTGCTGCAGCCCCTGGGTCTCGATTTTGTGATCGTTCAGCCCTTTACGTTGGCGTTCGCCCAGATGGATGCCAACGAATTCGTGCATCTTCTGGTCGACCGTGTGCGCCTGCACGAGCTCTGGGTAGGCCCCGATTTTGCCCTGGGGCGCAAGCGGACCGGCACGGTCCCTGTCCTGCAGCAGCTGGGCGCGACGTTGGGATTTTCCGTTCACGTATTGGGCGCCCAACGCGTCGCTGACGAGGAGGTGCGCAGCCTGCGTATTCGCGAGCTGCTGTTGGATGGGGATGTGGTCGCGGCCAGCCAGCTCTTGGGTCGGCCGCACTTCATGCGTGGCACGATCGTCGGTGGTGCCCGGCGGGGTGGGACGATCGGGTTCCCTACGGCGAACCTGGCAATGATGGGCAATTGCCTGGTGCCGGCCAACGGTGTCTATGCGACCTGGATCGATTTGCCGGCCGAGCGTCGGGCGGCGGTGACCAACATCGGTGTCCGGCCCACGTTTGCCGGCCAGGACCGCTCCATCGAAGCACATATTCTCGATTACAGCGGTGATTTGTACGGTCAGACGGTGACCCTGCACTTCATCGAGCGCCTGCGCGGCGAACAACGGTTTGGCGGCGTGGACGAGCTGGTGGCCCAGATACGGCGCGACGCTGCGGCGGCCCGCGCCATACTGCACGATTCGTCGTCCACCCACGGTGTGCCCGGCATGTTCGAAGAACTCGAACACACGGCTGATTGGGCCGTGCGCATCGTGGGCGAGACCTTGCCAGAGCTGTTCGCCCACGCCGGCCAGACGCTGTTTTATTTGATGGGGGCAGCCATGGCGGCACCGGTGACGGTGACGCACACGCTGTCGGTCGAGGCGGGTGACCTCGAAATCCTGCTGGTGCGCTGGCTGCACGAGTTGCTGTTTCTGATGGAGACGCAGGGTGAACTCTATACCTGCTTCGACGTCACCGAGGTCACACCGCCGGCCGGTGATGCGCCAGCACGCCTGCGTGCGGTCGTCTCCGGCGCGGCGGGGCGTTCCGACCTGGCGCACGTCAAGGCCGTTACTTACCACAACCTGGCCGTCCACCAGACCGCAGATGGCTGGGAAGCGACCGTCGTTTTCGACACGTGAGAGATGCCATGAATACACACATCGATGCGCCAGAAATCGGGATTGGTCTGTTGGGATATGCCTTCATGGGTAAGGCGCACTCCAACGCATACAGGAAGATCCCCTACATGATCTACCCGCCGCCAGCGGTGCCGCGCCTGGTGGCGATCTGTGGCCGCGACGCCGCCCAGGTGGCTGCTGCGGGCAGACGATATGGGTACGAGACCACGACCACCGACTGGCGTGATCTGATCAACGACCCACGGGTTCAGGTGTTCGACAACGGCGGGCCAAACGATGTGCATGCGGCGGCATGCATTGCCGCCGCTGAAGCTGGAAAACACGTGGTTTGCGAAAAGCCGCTGGCACGCAGCGCCGCAGAAGCCGCACAAATGCGTGATGCAGTGGTGCGAGCCGGCGTCAGGCACATGGTCGCGTTCAACTATCGCTTTGTACCGGCGCTGGCCTACGTGCGCCGACTCATCGAAGAAGGCGCGTTAGGCCGTATTTATCACTTCAGGGCCGTCTATTTACAGGAGCGATTACACCCGGTCTACGGCACTCCCTGGCGCTGGCGCCACAGCCGGGAGCGGGCCGGCAGCGGTGCCCTGGGAGACCTGGGATCGCACATCATCGACCTGGCTCATTTCCTGGTGGGGGACATCGCCGCGGTGGCTGCTATGACACAGACTTTTGTCAGCGAACGACCACTGCCCGATGGCAGTGGGCTGGGCAAGGTCGATGTCGACGACGCGTTCGTCAGCAGCATCCAGTTTCGCAACGGTGCGCTTGGCACCCTGGAGGCTACGCGTTACGCTGTTGGGCACAAGAACCATCAAGTCATCGAGATCAACGCCGAGCGGGGCAGCCTGCGTTTCAATCTCGAACGCCTGAATGAGCTGGATGTCTTCTGGGCAGATGATGCGCAGCAGGGGACGGCAGGATTTCGGAACGTTCTGGTGACCGAAAGCCAGCACCCCTGGCTCGAACACTGGTGGCCGGCGGGTCACATCCTTGGCTGGGAGCACACCTTCGTGCACGAGCTGGCCCATTTTCTCGACTGTGTGGCCAACGACCGGCCGGTGGCGCCGATGGGTGCCACGTTCGAGGATGGTTATCGGGCCGCTGTGGTGAGTGATGCCATCCTGGCGTCTGCAGCCAGCCGACGCCAGGTGGACATCAGGTATTGATTGAGAGACTTCCGAAGTCTCGCTCAGGCATCGAGTGCAGCGGCTTGTTGTTGTGCGTCTTCGGCAATCAGGAAGGTGTTGTAGATGTCCTGGAAGACGGCGGGGCTGAGCGGATAGAGGTGGCGCAGCACCTCGAACGCCACGGCACGAATCTCCCACTGGGCCGCCTT
This sequence comes from uncultured Anaerolineae bacterium, assembly GCA_964642445.1. Taxonomy (GTDB): domain Bacteria; phylum Chloroflexota; class Anaerolineae; order SSC4; family Amarolineaceae; genus SSC4. Next base: position 25,854 of record CAZXQZ010000012.1, on the reverse strand, counting down.
GTCACAGCGCAGCCACAAAAAATGCCGCCACGCGCGGAAGTTCATCGAGACAATCAGCCGGGTAGTAGCGGCGTTGGGCAGCAGGAAGCGGCTGTCTTCTTTACGAATCCCCAGGGCGCGCAGCTCGCGGTAGGCCTCTTCCAGATCGTGCATTGCCTTCTCGAAGCGTGCGTGTGCTTCCGGGTTGGCCGTAATGGCCGGTGGCGTCACGACGACATCTTCTTCGGCCTGGATGATGCGGCTGAGGTCGGTGTAGCGTTGGCTCTCCTGGCTGTAACTGGCCAGGCGGTGCCGTACCAGCTGATGGCTGGCCGCGCGCGAGATACCCTCGATGAGGAAGGTCGCTGAACAATGCTCGATGATGTCCTCGTGACCCTCGTGAATGCGCGCCGCAATGAAGCCGGGCGCTCTCCCCTGTTTGTCGGTCGACCGGTAGCAGACTCGTCCGGCAAATTCGATCAGGTGACTGGCGAACGCCTCACCGCCCTGCGCCACCAGATAGCGCACGTCGCTCCCCTCCAGACCCAGCGCCGGCAGATCAGGATTCATCTGCGTATACGCAAGCAGCACCACACGCATGGCGTCACCCCCTCCCCCGTAATATCACCTTCACCATCCACCCTCCAACTTCCAACTTCCACCCTCCAACTTCCACCCTCCAACTTCCACCCTCCAACTTCCACCCTCTATCCCCCAACCCCCATCTACACCTGGCGAATGTCGAAAATCTCCGCATTGAGCGGCTCCATGAGGGACTGCACCTGCTCGATTGTCAGGTCGGCGACCTTGATCATGACCTCGAACTGGTCGGGTCCCGGACCTTCCAGGGTGCTGAGCGACAGGATGTTACCGCCGGCAACGGTAATGGCACTGGTCAGCATGGCCAGCGCACCCTTGACATCTGGCACCCAGACGGTCACGCGAACACCCTGGCTGCGGGCACCGAGCAGCTCGACGAAAATCTTGAAAAGGTCGGACTCGGTGATGATCCCGACGAGGTTTTCGCCGTCGTCCAACACGGGCAGACCGCCGATTTTCCTGTCGGCCATGATGCGTGCCGCCTCTTCCAGCGGTGTGTCAGGCCGTACGGTGATCACCGGTGATGACATGATCTTCTCGACGCTCAGCCGGGCCAGCAGATAGCGCAGCTCGAAGATATCGAGGGAGCTGGCTGGTGAGGGTGAGGCCAGGTAGAGATCTTTGTCGGACACAATGCCAACGAGCTTTCCCTGGTGGTCGACGACCGGCAAGCGACGGATGTTCTTGTCGCGCATCAAACGCAGCGCATCGTCCACGCCGGTTTGACGGGTCACTGTGATGAGATTTTTGCTCATGCGCTCGCGAACTAGCATGTTTTCCTCCTCGTCGTGCAATCTGTGGGGCTGTCTATTCACCTTGTTCGTGCCGCACGCCGTGTCTCTTAACGTTCCACGCCGTCATACGTCACGACTACCGTTCGTTCACTACCTCCAATGCCACGTCGGGCCGGTCCGTGATGATGCCGTCGACGCCAATATCCAAAAGTCGCCGCATCGTCTCGGCATCGTTGACGGTCCATACGTGTACCTTCACCCCATGGTGGTGCGCGGCGTCCACGAAGCTGGGCGTCACGACGTGGGTGCTGCCCGAATATTCGGGGACCTGGAAAGCATCGGCCAGGGGACGATAGATCGCTGATACACGCAGCAGTTGGGCCAGGTAGAACGTGCGCGCCTCGCCAGCAGCCGCACTGGTCGCGATTTCAGGGGCGAGTGCGCGGAACCGGGCCAGGACGTCGTCGTACTCTGACCCCACCAGGACCCGATCCTGGGCACCGGTACGGTCGATGATTTCCTTGACGGCAGCCTCGATGGCGGGTTCGGACTGTTTGATCTCGATGTTGACCCGCATGTCGGGAAACGCGGTCAACACCTCCTCCAGCGTTGGGACCACGATACCCTGGCCGCGCAACGGGAAGGTCTGGCCGTCATCCGGCGTGAAGCGGTAGCCGGCATCGAGCTGCCGCAGCTCGGCCAGCGTCAGGCCATGCACGGCACCCGTGCCGTCCGTCGTGCGGTCCACAGTCGCGTCGTGGATCACGACGACAGTCCCATCGGCGGTTGTGTGCACGTCCAGTTCGAGGGCGTCGACGCCCAGGTCGACCGCATTCTGGAACGCGACCAGGGTGTTCTCTGGCGCCAGATCAGCCCCGCCGCGATGGGCCAATACGAGTGGCCGATCCCCCTGCAAGTAAGGGCGCAGCGGTCGCGGCTGGATGGTGAGCAGGCGATACATGACGAACAGCACCACCACCACCAGCACCATGAGGAAGATGCGCAGCAGCAGTCGGCTGCGCGATGTTTCGCTCTTTGTTTGAGTCATCGTTCGATCCTGTAGCCAAAACGACGCAGGTATGCATCATCGCGGCGCCAGTGGGGTACCACTTTCACCCACAGCTCCAGGTAGACCCGGGTTGACAGCAGCTGCTCGATCTCCTGTCGTGCGTGCTGGCCGATGCGTTTGAGCATCCTGCCCGATTCACCCAAAACGATGCCTTTCTGCGACTCGCGCTCGACGTAGATCGTGGCTGCAATATAGGTCATGTCAGGTGAGCGTTCTTTGAACTCATCGATGACAACCGCGACCGCATGCGGCACTTCTTCGTGGAGGTAATGCAGCACCTGCTCGCGTACCAGTTCAGCGGCCACGAAGCGCTCCTGGACATTCGTCACTTGGTCGGCCGGGTAGTACTGGGGACCCGGTGGCAGCACGGCGCGCAGAACGGCTAACAATTCATCCAAATGCAGGTCGTGCGTTGCCGAAAATGCCACGTCGGCCGTTGGCTGCAGCAGGGCCAGGAAAGCCGTGCGCCGCGCCGCGAGCGTGGTCGAGTCGATGCGATCGATTTTGTTGAGCCCCAAAATCACCGGTTGTTTGCCGTCGTGTGCGGCCAGAAGCTGCGCAATCTGCTCGTCGTCGGGCTGCGGTGGCTCAGACACGTCGACCATCCACAGGACTGCATCGGCATCGGGCACTGCGCGCATGGCCTGATCGACCATGAATGCTCCCAGTTTGTGTTTGGGAGCATGGATGCCGGGTGTATCGATGAATACGATCTGGGCATCAGCCTGTGTCAGGATACCCAGGACCTGGTTGCGCGTGGTCTGCGGTTTGGGGGAGGTGATCGTGATCTTCTGCTGCAGCAGCGCGTTGAGCAGCGTCGATTTACCGACGTTGGGCCGGCCAATCAGCGCCACGAAACCCGATCGATGATCGGCAGAGAACAACGCGTCCGTGTCTGCGATCGCCATCATGCCAATGCCTCACAACCTCAGGTGACCATGCTGGTCGATCTCGCCCGCCCAGATGCGAGTGCTGCTGATCGGCATGCCGTCGTCAGCCAGGACCCAGTTGATTTCAGCAACTCGCAGCGGCTGCTTACCCCGATCCTGGCGCAGTTGGTTGATGCGCTGTGCGCCAGACACTGTCTCGGGCGATACCACCAGCAGGTCGTAGTCTTCTTCGAGCGTATCGCCAAAAGGATCGTGCAGCGGTAGGATGATGACGTTCAGTGATGGTGCGACGGTAACCACGTGCTCCCGCACCGCAGCAACGCGCTCCACAAAGGGGGCGACCGGGTGTGCCTTGTTGTCGACGAAGCTGTTGACCGTGATACCGATGATCAGCTCGGTGGCCTGGGTGGCCGCGTAACTCAACAGCGCCCGATGCCCATCATGCAATGGGGAGAAGGTCCCACCGACTACCACTCGCATAAGCTGCGCGGTTTCCTGTGGGGCAAGGCATGCACCATTCAGAGCGTCCTTTCCATGTGAGCCAACGTGCTCCGGTTCGTACCTCGATTTTACCCCAAACTGCCGAAATGTCCAAGTAAAGCTGATGACATCTGATGCAGGTCGAACGAACCACCGGCGTTTTTCAACAGGGTTTGCATTTATTGCCTTGTTCCGGGTATAATCGCCCCTGTTATTCGATCACCAATGACGCTCGGACCAGAGGTGTTTTTATTTTGTTCGTTTCTGGGAGGCCGGCATGGATGTGATTCAGCAGTTTTGGATGCAACTGCATAACAGCCCAATGCCCCACCTGGGACCCACGAGCTACATTATCCTGGCGGTCCTGGTGGGTATCGAAGGCCCGTTCGCCACACTGGCCGGTGGTGCACTGGCTGGCTCCGGCCGCATGCTGCCGCAGTTTGTCGTGCTGATCGCCATTGCCGCCAACCTGACGGCCGACGTCATGTGGTATTCCGTCGGTTACACGGGCAAGGTCGAGTGGCTGCTCCCCTATGCGCGCTGGCTCGGCATCCGTCCCCATCACATCACCCAGCTCCAGACCAACATGTACCACAATGCCCGGCGCGTCCTGCCGTTGACCAAGTTTGGGGCTGGCCTGGCCATTCCGGCCTTGATTGCCACCGGTATGGCGCGCACACCCTGGCAGCGCTGGCTGCCCACTTTGGCCGTCGCTGAAGTGCTGCGCTCCTCCTGTTTGGTGATCGTAGGCTATACGGCAGCGACGGCACTGACCCAGGCTTCACAAAGCATCCGTATTGTCATGGCGACGGTCACTGTCTCTCTGATCATTGCCTTTGTGTTCTGGATCCGCCGTGGGCGCCGCCCTCTTCCCGCCCTCGAAGAGATCCGGCACGATCAGTAGCCTCACGCATCTCACCGACATCACGAACCCGCCCCTTCATCGACCTCACAGCCGATTTAGAGCTGTGAGGTTTTTGTTGTCAATTTGACAATTCTGGCCAGGTGTCTTATCATAGCTTTGTAAATCCAATGGACTAACAAAGTGACGCAGCGAACATGACAGCAACCGCAAACAAACTCACGCAGGATCAAACCAAACGCCACAACCAGCGCCTGCTGTTGAAGGTGATCTACGATGGGGGTACCGTCAGCCGGGCCGATATTGCGCGTGTGACCGGTTTGACGCGCACAACCGCCTCCAACAGCGTGGCCGAACTGCTGGACGCTGGATTGATCACCGAATTGGGGCCGGGCCCATCCGCCGGTGGTAAACCGCCAACGCTCGTGCAGATTGTCGATGATGCCCGGCTGGTGCTGGCCCTCGACCTGGCCGGTTACGCGGTGCGTGGCTGCCTCTATGACCTGCGCGGGCGTCTGCGGGCGTGCGTGACACAGCCGCTGGCGGGCTGCCGCGGCCAGGCCGCGGTCGATGCGCTGCTGACCGTGGTCGCGACCTTGCAGCAGCAGGCTGCGCGTCCTATCCTGGGCGTCGGCGTCGGTGTGCCGGGTTTGCTCGACCTGGATCGCGGCCGGGTGGTGCAGTCCCTCCATCTCGGATGGAACGACCTGTCCCTGGCAGACGTGCTGTACGCGCACACCGGCCTGCCCGTGCACCTGGTCAACGACAGCCAGGCGGCCGCGCTGGCCCATTTCGTTTTTGCCAACTCCGAGCGGGCGCATCACCTGGCGGTAATCCACGTGGGACGCGGGGTCAGCGCCGGCCTGGTTCTCGGTGGCCGGCTGCACCAGGGCAGTGAGCTCTCCGGCGCCAGCGAAATTGGCCACGTACGCGTGCTCGAAGACGGCCCCCCCTGTGTGTGCGGCCATCGCGGCTGCCTGGAAGCCGTGGCAAGCCAGGATGCTCTCCTCCACCAGGCGCACGCCCTGGCAGGAGGACCGGCCGACGGCTGGCAGTGGGCATCGCTGGTTGCCAGCTACCACGCGGGGGACCCGGTCGTCTGCCAGCTGGTGGCAAACGCCGTGCAGCATCTGGGAACGGCAGTGGCCAACCTGGTGGGTATCTTGCGGGTGCCACACGTCGTTTTAACCGGCCCGGTGACCGATTTTGGCCCGCAGTTGGCCGAAGAGGTGCGGGCTGCGATGGCGGAGCGTGTCCTGGCGTCGCTGGCGGCGCAGGCGAGGGTGACGATGAGCGCCTTGGGTGACAACGCAGTGGCCCAGGGTGCAGCAGCCCTGGTCCTGGCGCAGGAATTGGGTATCGTTTGATTATTTGATGTCATTCGACGGAGTTGTAAGATCATGAATCATGTCAATTTTCCACGCATTGCGCCGGCCCATGTGCCGCCGCTCGATGAAGACTACCGCCCCGCCGTGCTGGCCAACCTGACGTTTCAGCGCGACGTCGCCGCCAGTGGGGTGGGGGTGCCCCTGGTGATTGGGCTGGAACGCACCCACGGCGCGGTGTCGCGTTTCGAGACGACCGTCTTTCCCGATGGCCATCCCCGTGCGCACGACAACCTGTTCTACGTCGAGCGCATCGTCAAATTCCTGCTCTGGCAGCGTGGGGGATGGAAGGTCTACCTGGGTGGCCCGCGCCAGATTGGCGAGTACATCGCAGCCGTCTACAGTGCGCAGGGCGCGCGGGCCTTCGACTACCACTTCATGGGCGAGCAGGTCTATCAGCACCCCTTCACCGTCGTGAGCTGTGATCCGGCCGATGTGCCGGCGCAGCACGAGCGCGAGCAGTCCCTGGGCCGCCACCTTGCTGGCTGCCGGATCGGCTTCGACCTCGGCGCTTCGGACCTCAAGGTTTCGGCCGTCGTCGATGGCCAGGCGATCTACAGCGACGAGATCGTCTGGGAACCGCGCAAACAGACCGACCCGGATTACCATTACACCCGCATCATGGCCGCGCTCGAAACGGCCCGGTCCAGGCTGCCCCGTCTCGATGCGATTGGTGGCAGTTCGGCCGGCGTGTATGTCGACAACCAGCCGATGGTGGCCTCCCTGTTTCGCGGCATTCCGGCCGACCGTTACCACGAAGTGCGCAGCATGTTCTTGCGCATCCGCGACGAGTTCGGCGTGCCCCTCGAAGTGGTCAATGATGGTGAAGTAACAGCCCTGGCCGGCTCGATGTCGCTGGAAGACAACGCCATTCTCGGCATCGCCCTCGGCTCCAGCGAGGCGGTTGGGTACGTGACCCGGCAGGGCAACATTACCGACTGGCTGAACGAGCTGGCGTTTGCGCCGGTCGACTACCGTGCGGATGGCCCGCGCGATGAATGGTCGGGTGACCAGGGGGTGGGCGCCCTCTATTTTTCACAGCAGTGTGTCTTCCGTCTGGCCCCACGTGCCGGCCTTGCGCTGCCCGCCGACGTGACCGATGCCGAAAAGCTCAAGTTCGTACAGAAATTCCTGGAGGCCGGGGATCCGGGTGCCGTAAAGATCTGGCAGAGCATCGGTATCTACCTGGGTTACACCCTGGCCCACTACGCCATGTTCTACGATTTGAAACACGTACTGATCCTGGGTCGCGTGACGTCCGGTGTGGGCGGTCAGCTCATCCTGGACGGTGCGCGTGCCGTGCTCGAAGCCGAATTCCCTGCCCTGGCCGCTGCCGTTCACATCCAACTGCCCGATGAAAAGAGCCGGCGCGTGGGCCAGTCGATTGCCGCCGCCAGCCTGCCGGCGCTGAGCTGATAACGAGGTGATTTATGCTCCTGATTACCCATGCCACGCTGTACACACCCGACCAGGTCATCGCTGACGGTGCGTTGCTTGTGGCCGATGGACGCATTGCGGCCCTTGGCCCCACCGCCACACTGACGGCACCGCCCGGCACAACGGTGCTCGATGCCAGCGGCCTGCACCTGACACCGGGCTTCATCGACCTGCAGTTCAACGGTGGGTTCGGTCACGACTTCACCGCCGATCCGGCAGCGATCTGGCAGGTGGCCGCCCAGTTGCCCCGTTACGGCGTCACAGCCTTTCTACCGACGGTCATCACCTCGCCGCTGGCAACGGTGGCAGCTGCCCAGTCCGTGGTGACGCAGCCGCCTGCCGGCGAGTCGCACGGCGCCGTGCCCCTGGGCCTGCACGTCGAGGGGCCGTTCCTCAATCCACAAAAAAAAGGCGCCCACAACCCGGCCTACCTGCGCAAACCCGATCCGGCGGCTGTGGCGGACTGGTCGCCGGCCCAGGGCATACGCCTGGTCACACTGGCGCCCGAGCTGCCCGGTGCCCTGGCCCTCGCCGAGCTGCTGCACGGGCGCGGCATCCTGGTGAGCGCCGGCCACTCCACGGCAAGCTATGCCGAGGCCATGGCGGGCTTCGCGGCGGGGATCGGCTACGGCACCCATCTCTTCAATGCCATGCCAGCGTTGGGCCATCGTGAGCCGGGGCTGCCGGGTGCGCTGCTCAGCGATGCCCGGCCCGTTGTGGGGATCATTGCCGATGGTGTGCACAGCCATCCCGCCATGGTCGACCTGGCCTGGCGTGCCTTGGGCAGCCGGCGTCTGAACCTGGTGACCGATGCGATGGCCGCCCTGGGCATGCCGCCAGGCAAACAGCTGTTGGGTGATTTCGAGGTTCTGGTGGACGATGTCAGCGCGCGGCTGCCCGATGGCACATTGGCCGGCAGCATCCTGTCGCTCGACCAGGCGCTGCGCAACCTCATGGCCTTCACCGGCTGCTCCCTGGCCGAAGCGCTGCCCACGATCACGCGCACGCCGGCGACGGCCCTGGGCATGGCGGCTGCGCGTGGGTCGCTGGCCGAGGGTTATCGTGCCGACCTGGTGCTGCTCGATCGTGACTTGCAGGTGGCGGCCACGTTGATTGCCGGGAAGGTTGTCTATTCCCATGAATCGGAGGTCAGCGCATGACAGTGCATTTGCCAGGGACGTACCTGTACCGTGAGATTCACGAGCAGCCGGACGTACTGACTCGACTGCTCGTCGAGGAACGCGCAGCAGCCGAGGCGCTGGCTGCCGCCATCCGGGCACGACACATCGAGCATGTCGTGATTGCCGCGCGCGGCACGAGCGACAATGCCGCACGCTACGCACAGTATCTGCTGGGTGCAACCAACCGCCTGCCGGTTGGTTTGGCGGCACCCAGCCTGTTCACCATCTACCAGTCGCCGCCCCGCTTCGGTAACGCCCTGGTGTTGGGCATCAGCCAGAGCGGTAAGAGTCCCGACATCGTTGGGGTGCTGCAAGAAGCGCGCCGGCAGGGTGCCCTGACGGCGACGATCACCAACGCGCCGGCTTCGCCGTTGGGCCAGGCCGCTGAGTTCGTGATCGATCTGCGCGCCGGCGAGGAGCGTTCGGTGGCCGCTACCAAAACCTACTCGGCGGAGCTGGCGGCCGTTGCCTTGTTGAGCACCTGCCTGGCGGGTGATCCCAAACGGGAGATTGCGCTGCAGCACATCCCGGGACAGGTGGCGCAGGCGTTGACGCTCAACAGCGGGATGGCGCAGGTTGCCGAACGTTTCCGCTACATGGCCTCGTGTGCGGTCATTGGCCGCGGCTACAACTATGCCACCGCTTACGAGGCAGCACTGAAGCTGAAAGAACTCACCTACACCGTTGTCGAGGAATACAGCAGCGCCGATTTTCTGCACGGGCCGTTGGCGCTGATCGAACCCGGTTTTCCGGTCATCGTCGTGGCCCCGTCCGGCCAGATGCTGCCGGAGATTCAGGACTTCATGCGCACGCTGAAGGCGCGGGAAGCGGAGCTGATCGTGCTGAGCGATGACGCACCCACGCTTGACCTGGCGCGCATACCGCTGCTGCTGCCCACGGGGGTGCCAGAATGGCTGTCGCCGCTGACTGCCATCGTACCGGGCCAGCTGTTTGCCATGCACCTGGCGCACAGCCGCGATTATGACCCCGATCACCCGCGTGCGATACGCAAGGTGACGGAAACCAGTTAGATTTTAGAGTTTGGAGTTTGGATTTGTAGGGTGGGCGTATCACATGTCCGCGGCGTGACACGGGGGACCTTTCGGGTTTTTGCCGGTAATTGCGGGTGACTGGTTCGCCATGGCGGTGTTGCCTGGCGTCGAAACCTGGCCGTTGGCCAAAAACCCGAAGGGTCCGCCCCCAACTTGCGACATAACCGGGGTAGTGTGGTGTTTGGATATTGGCGCGCTTTCTGATACAATCGTGTCCACTGTCTAACCCTACACCACAAACCGAGAGGACCCGATTGTGTCAGACTCATCACAACTGATCATCTGTACCTTCGATGCTGCTGACAAGGCGGACGAGGTGGAACAAGCCCTGGATGCCCTGGACAAACAACTCGATACCTTCAAGTTGGGCAACGTGGCGATCATTCGCAAAACCACCGAGGGTGAGGTCGAGTTCCACGAAACGCGCGACCGTATGCGTGACGTCAGCCAGACGGTGGGTGCTGTTGCGGGCACCGTCGCCTGGTTCGTGCACAGCCTGGCGGGTTCTTTTGGCGCCATGGCGGGAGAGAACGTCTCAGAAAGCACCTATTCCGCAGTGCGCCGCCGTCTGCGTGACTCTGGTTTTCCCGACGACGCCCTCGAGCAGATTGGCGAACACCTCGACGCCGGCATGTCCGCACTCATTACCCTGGTGCGTCCCCAAGAGGCACCCTACGTCACCGCCGAGATCGAAAAACTGGGTGGACACCTCATGGAACAAACGCTCAACCCCACCCTGGTAGCCGAACTAACGCACACCAACAAATAATCGAAAATCAATCCAAAATC
>CAZXQZ010000012.1:0-15296 GCA_964642445.1 uncultured Anaerolineae bacterium | reverse complement strand
AAAATCAATCCAAAATCTAAAACCGAACCTCCGGTACTTCCGCATCGTCCAGCCACGCACGCAGGAGTGACCCGACTTCGCTGCCCCCCACCGCCACCGCCACGTCGATGAAATCCTGCGTCGTCGCGTTGCCGCCGGCGTGACGTAGGTAGTAGGTGCGCAGGATGTCGAAGAATCGCTCATCACCAACCGCCAGACGCAGCGCATGCAGCGTCCAGGCGCCGCGCTGGTACACCGCTGGCGAGAACATCTCGGCCGGCGTCACCGGTATCGGCGGTCCTGTGTCTTCGGCGGCCATTCGTCTGTACCACGATGCCATGGTTGCATCGGTGGCGGTCCGTCCGGCCGTGCGCTCGGTCCACAGCAGTGAGAAGTAGGTCGCAAAACCTTCGTTGAGCCACACGTCGCGCCACGTCGCCGGGCTGACGTGGTTACCAAACCACTGGTGCATCAGCTCGTGAAAGATGGTCCCCTCGTCGGCACCCTGCCGGCCAAACGTTGACAGCGTTTGCGTTTCCAGTGCCCAGCCAGTATTTTCGTTCAGCAGCACCACACCGTACGCGTCGAACGGATAGGGACCGATGAGCTGCTCCATGAAGGTGATCATGTCCGCAGTGGCAGCGAAACTGGCTTTGACCGCTGCCGGCGTATCGATGGGAAAATAGTTGCGGATGAGAAGACCCCCTGGTCCGGTCTGTTCCTCGACCGTGTACTCGCCGACGTGTACGGTGGCCAGGTAGCTGGCCATGGGATCGCGCATTTCCCAGGAGTACGTCGTCGTATCACCATGGTCGACCGTGCCCACCAGAATGCCGTTGGCTGCTACCTGGTAGGGATCGGGCACCGTGATGTGGAAGGTATACGTCGCTTTGTCGGCGGGGTGGTTGTTGACAGGATACCAGTTCATGGCGCCGGATGGCTCACTCACCACGAACGAGCCGTTTTCCTGTTGCAGCCAGCCAAGTGGTACGAACGGCACACCAGGATCACGAATGGGTTCGGGCGTGCCGGCGTAATCGACGGTAACGCTGAACGGCAGGCTGTTCGACAACGCGTCCGTGGGTGTGATGATCAGCTCGCTGCCGGCGCGTGTAAAATGGGCCGGTGCCTGGTTGACGAAAACGCTGCGCAGCTCCAGGCCAGACAAGTCCAGGTGGAACGTCGGCAGGTCTTGCGTGGCGTGGGCGACGATCGTGGTAGTGCCGCTGATCGTATTGCGGGCGATGTCGACGTCGAGATCGATGGTGTAGTGTTGGACATCGTAGCCCGTGTTGCCCAATTGTGGGTACAGCGGGTCACCCAGGCCAGCCAGCCCGGCAGCGGGCATACCAGGCGCCGGCTTGGGCGTGGGTGATGCGGCCGGCGTTGACGCGGCCGGCACGGCTAACGGGGTGCTGACTGGCAGCACTGGCGTGGCCGGTTGCGGCGCGCAGGCAGCCAGAACGCTGGCCAGCAGCCCCACGAGGGCAGTTCTTGGCAGCCAATTGTCGTTGTGACGCATCCGGGTCAGGGCCATTAGCCTGTGATCGGCCGGCGCAGCACGACGACGGAGCGGGCTTTCACCACGTAGTCCAGGTGTGTCAGCCGCACTTCGTGTCCTGCTTCAGCGATGTCCTGAGGGCTGGGCAACGCCGTATCGACCACGCGCAGCCAATTGCGCGGCCTGCCCTCCTGAATCGTAAACGTCAAGTCCTCATCGCTGGCATTGACCATGACGTAGAGGTCATCATCCTGCCAACTGGCCCCGCGCAGGCAGTAGGCCAGGGTGTGGGAGAAGAACCCCAGGTCGACGTAGGGTCCTCGACCGTACCAGCGCACGTCGCTGCGCCAGTAGCGGCTGCGGCTGATCGTGGGATGGGCTTTGCGGAACGTTATCATCTGTTTGAAGAAACGAAACACGTCGTGGTTGCGTGTCAGCAGGTCCCAATCCAGCCAGGTGATGGGATTGTCCTGGTTGTAGGGGTTGTTGTTGCCACGCTGCGTATTCATGAACTCGTCGCCGGCGACGAACATTGGGGTGCCATTGGCCAGCAGCAGCAGGCAGCAGAAGTTTTTCACCTGCCGGCGGCGCAGGGCTAACACCGCAGCCGGGACATCGCCGTCCCCTTCCCAGCCACAGTTCCAGCTCAGATTGTCGTTGGTGCCGTCGGTGTTGTTGTGGCCGTTTGCCTGGTTGTGCTTTTCATTGTACGAGACCAGGTCGTACAGGCAGAACCCGTCGTGTGACGTGATGTAATTGACGCTTTGGAAGGGCCGGTAGGTGTCGGTCAGGCCGTCTGGAAACAGATCGTCGCTCCCGTACAGCCGCTGCATCAAGTCGCCCACCTTGCCGGGATCACCACGCACGAAGGCGCGCAGGTCGTCACGGAACTTGCCGTTCCACTGCAGCCAGGCCGTACCCGGGAAACTGCGTCCCAACTGATAGGTGCCGATGTCCCACGCTTCGGCAATCAGGCGTACGCTGTGATAGTGTCCGAGAGAGCTGATTTCGGCTACGGTCGCGGGGTCGCCCAGGTCGAGCATACCGTCGGCGCGACGGGTGAAAATCGATGCCAGGTCGAAGCGAAAGCCATCGACGCGGGTCTCTTCGGCCCAAAAATGCAGGCTTTCCAGGATCAGCTCGCGCACCACGGGATGGGCGCAGCGCAGGGTGTTCCCAGTGCCGGTTTCATCGCGGTAGAAACGCAGGTCGGGCGAAAGCAAGTAATAGCTGCGGTTGTCGATACCGCGATAACTGTAGGTGGGACCTTCGGCGTCACCTTCGCTGGTATGGTTGTAGACCACATCGAGCCACACTTCGATGCCGGCCGCGTGCAGGGCTTTGACCATGTCGCGAAACTCGGACAGAGCGTCCCCGTTCGCATAACCATCGTGGGGCGAAAAGAAGTTGAGGGTCATGTAGCCCCAGTAATTGCCTTCTTGGGGATCGTACTGGTGCACCGGCAGCAGTTCCACGGCGGTTACGCCAAGCTCGCGCAGGTAAGGAATTTTGTCGATGATACCGGCAAAGGTGCCGCGGTGGTCGGCCAGCACGCCGGAACTCGGGTGCGCCGTGAATCCTTTGACATGCATCTCGTAGACGATCGTATCGTGGGCATGCCGCGGCCGGCGGTCGTCACCCCAATCGAACGGTGTTTGATGTTGGGGTAACATGCCGAGGGGTGCGCGTCCATCGGTCGATCCCGGACGTGCCGCTGCTTTGCGGTCATAACCAGGCGGGAAAAAGACGGCCGGCGCAAAGGGGTCCAGCAGGATCTTTTGCGGATCAAAGCGATGACCGGCGCGGTGATCGGCGGGTCCTTCGACGCGATAGGCGTACAGGGTCGCCTGGTGGAGGTCGGCCGCCGGCACCCACAGATGCCATACACGGCCCGATTTGTTCATGTGCGGGTCAAAACGGTACTGGGCCACCGGGTTCACGGGGTCCTGCGTCGTATACAGCAGGAGGGTCACGCCCGTAGCATAGCGCGAATAGAGGGCAAAATTGTACCCCTGGTGCGCCTCGATCCATGACACGCCGAGTGGTGCAGCGGTTCCCTCGTGGCGCTCCCAGGCATTGAAGGTCCGGTTTGGGCGGCGGCGTCGGGCCATAACGAGTCCTCTCTTATCAGGCAAATCGGCGGCAGGTGGCCAATGCGCAGCAAACGGCAACGCCCCTCCCATCCACAATCTCAAATCCAAAATCCGAAATCCAAAATCCATTATATTCCTGGCTGGGAATTTGTCTAAGCTTGACAGGCCCGCTGTGCGCGTGTTATAGTGGAAACGTTGTCCAGATAGCGTGCCGTGCTCTGCCCGCGTACCATACCCGGGAACTACGATCTACCCCTCGCCTGGCTGGCACAGGCCAGTTCATCGGATGAGCCCTTGCCAGCACGCAGCTACCGGCCCCACGTCTGACCGGGTAGGAGGTTGGTCATTGTGACACCACTAGAGCTGTTACCCGCACCTCGACGCCTGACGCTCCTGGGAGGGACTTTCTCGTTGCCCTACACGGGCCTCATCGTCATCGATACCGTCGAAGCCCAATCACTGCGGTTGACGGCCTTGATCCTGCAGGCAACACTGCGCGAACATGCGGGTGTATCCTGGGAGATTACGGCCGGCACGGTTCCTGCCGCCCAGCGGCGCGTGATTCTGAGTCTGGTGCCAGGCAGTATCGCTCACAGCGAGGGATACCACCTGGCTGTCACCGAGGACTGCATCTACGTCACAGCCAACCAGCCGGTGGGTGTTTTCTACGCCGTGCAGACGTTGTGCCAGCTCCTGGCCCAGCGAGGTGGTCAGCTGCCGGTCTTGCAGTGCCTCGACTGGCCCGATTTCAGCCACCGCGGCGTTTTGCTCGACATCAGTCGCGACAAAGTACCGACTATGGAGACGCTGTACGCCCTGGTCGACACCCTGGCATCCTGGAAGATCAACCAGCTGCAGCTGTACATCGAACATACATTCGCCTACCGCAACCATCCCCAGGTGTGGGCTGACGCCTCGCCCCTGACGGGCGAGGAGATCCTCGCCCTGGATGCCTACTGCCGCGAGCGCTTCATCACCCTGGTCCCCAATCAGAACACGTTTGGGCATTTGCAGCGCTGGCTGGTACACCCCGCCTACCGCCACCTGGCCGAGTGCCCCGAAGGCTGCGACACCCGGTGGGGCTACATGCACGAGCCGTTCAGCCTGGCACCGACTGAGCCGGCCAGCATCGAGTTCGTCACCAGCTTGCTGGACGAACTGCTGCCCCATTTTTCCAGCCAGCAGGTCAACGTAGGTTGTGACGAAACGGTCGATTTAGGCCAGGGGCGCAGCCAGGCCCGTGCAGCCGAAATCGGTGTCGGGCGGGTCTACCTGGAATTCATCCGGCAGATCTACCGCGCGGTCAAAGCACGCAACCACACGATGCAATTCTGGAGCGATATCATCATGGAATATCCAGAACTGGTGTCGGAACTGCCGCGCGACGTGATCGCCCTGGAATGGGGTTACGAGGCTTCCCACCCCTTTGCGCGCCGCTGCGCCCGCCTGGCTGCGGCCGGGATTCCATTCTATGTGTGCCCTGGAACGTCGAGCTGGCGCACATTGGCCGGGCGCACTGACAATGCGCTGGCCAATCTGCGCAACGCCGCCGCGGCAGGCTTACAGCAAGGAGCAGTCGGATACCTGGTCACCGACTGGGGTGACCTGGGGCACTGGCAGCCGCTGCCGGTCAGTTACCTTGGTTTTGCATATGGTGCTGCCCTGTCCTGGGCCTACCAGGCGAACGTCGACCTGGACATGGCACTTGTGCTGAGTAACCTGGTGTTTCACGATGCGCAGGGGCACATGGGGCACCTGGTGATCGAGCTGGGTAACCTGTACCAGGCGCTGGACGTGGAGCTGGCTAACAGTTCTATCTTCTTCGACCTGCTGCAGACCGCACCCGATGATATTCCCGCCCTGCTGGCACCTGCCGGGGATCCAGAACACCTGGAAGCCAGCCTGTGGACCATCCGCAGCCAGCTCGATTCATTCATTTCGGCATTGGCGACCACGGCCATGCAGCGTCCAGATGCTGCCCTCGTGCAGTGGGAGTTCTCGTGGGTCGCACGCATGCTCAGCCACGCCTGCCGGCGCGCCGAATGGGCCCTGGCCCGCGCTGCCGGACGCGACACGATCACGGCACGCAAAGCCCTGCTCCACGAGGCCGATGGCCTGCTGGCCGAGTTTCGCGTCATCTGGTACTCGCGCAACCGGCCCGGTGGTTTTCGCGACAGCCTGGCGCGCATGGAGAAGATGCGGGGGGAGTACGGGGTAGGGAGTAGGGAGTAGGGAGTAGGGAAGTAGGGAGTAGGGAGTAGGGAGTAGGGAGTAGGATATAATGGAAGGCGCAAGGGGATAGGGGTGGGTGGTGTGTGTGGTGATAGATTGAGGGTGATGCGGGGGGATGATTAGAGTGACAGCAGGCCGAGGCGGGTGGCGAGGATGACGGCTTCGGTGCGGCTTTGGGCGCCGAGTTTGCCGAGGATGGCGTTGACGTGAAATTTGACGGTGTGCTCGCTGATGACGAGCTGGCGGGCGATGGCTTTGTTAGGCAGGCCTTCGGCCAGGAGGTGCAGTACTTGCTGCTCGCGAGGTGTTAGTGACTCCAGCAGATCGCCCGCCGTGCGGGTTTCGGGAACGAAGAGCCCAGCGACCAGGCTGGGATCGATGGTGACCAGGCCGTGGCTTGCGGCGCGCAGGGCAGCTGCCATGGTCGCTGCCGCAGCATCGCGCGGCAGCAGCGCACGGGCGCCGGCGGCCCACACCCCGGATACATGGCTGGCATCCGGCACGAGAGCAACGACCGGTGGGCCATCGCCCGCCTGTTCAGCCAGCCTGTCCAGCACCGTGCGTCCGGTCGAGGCCCGTATTTGCGCCGGGTCCCAACCCAGGTCCCACAGAATCACGTCAGCATCATAGACGGCGACGTTCGCCGCCAGGTTGGCATCCGCGCTGACCTGGCCCGCAACCACACAGTCGGCCTGCGTACCCAAAACGGCGGTCAGGCCGGCACGCGCCAGGATATCGTCAGCGACGATCAGTACACGTGACACACGATCGGTCATGTCAGAGTTGCCTGTGGCTCAGATTGCGGCTGCCGCGACGACAACCGCCAGCGCGAACGACCCTATTATATGACAAAATCCTCTCGAATGCACTCTGGCACTCGAGAGGATTTTTTGCCGGACGGCGGCTGCTCATTACAGTCTTTTTGTCGAAGCCATCCGACTACACTGCCCTGGTTGACCTGTTACCTCACAACCTCGCCTGCAACCCCTGCCAATACAGTACTCCAAATGATCGAAGCCAGGAGCATGGTCCAAACAATACGACGCATGATGTTTCCTCTGATACCGACGCGTTTCATCTCATGGTATCAGTGTACATCGGGACGTGCCGGCTGGCATCCGTGATTCGCCCGATTGAGGACTGCGACATCCTGCGTTGGGTTGGCTGAGCGAAATCCGTCAAACGGCGTAAGGCAGCGTAAAGGGGCCGCCGTAGGGGGTTGAATCGGCCAGGGAATCGGAGTATAATTAGAGCAGCATAGACCAATCGACCATCGAAAGTCCCCGCCGGATGCCATGCCGTCGCGCGAATGTGCCTGTATATCGCCCGTCACGTGTAACGACCGATTACGGCCGAAAGGAGTACACCATGTACCAGCTTGAACTGACGGACGGCGAAGCCAATATGCTGCGGGCTGTACTCGACAGCTACCTGTCCGATCTGCGATTCGAGATCGCCAACACCGAAAACTTCGAGATGCGTCAGGAGCTAAAAGCGATGGATGCCTTCATCAAGGATCTCCTGCGCAATCGACTTGCCGAAACGGTCCAGAAAGTACCGGTTGCCTAGCCTGCTGTGCGGATTGTCGATAAAACAGGCTGCGTGATAGAATGGGAGTTGAATGCTCGAGCCCTGAAGAATGGAAATATCACGTGGCATGAACGAATCGAAACGCAGAACACGCGGCGAGCTCGAAGCGGAGTTCAGCCGGGCTATGATCAAGTTCGAAAAAGAACACCTGGGTCGCGGGCCGCTCGAGGCACGGACCTATTTCGTGGACGATCTGGTCCTTGTCCGTCTGCGCGGCATCCTCACGCCAGCCGAGATGCGCCTGGCTGAGAACCGGGAAGGGCAGACCCTGGTCAAGGAGACGCGCCGCCAGTTGTTCGAGGTGTCACGCCCGCTGCTCGAGGGCATCGTGCAGGAGGTACTGGGCCGCCAGCTGATCAGCCTGCACACCGACATGAGCACCAAAACCGGCGAGCGGATCGTCGTGCTCACGGTCGATCGTTCGTTGGGATGAGATGCTGGCTGGGCGCAAAAGGTCGTCCTGGAGTTCGGAAAGAAAATTACGGATCGAATCCAACGTTCGCGATAACATCGCCACAATTCTAGATCCGCTGCGGCGGACCAGGCGAAGAGTCACCTGCCCAGGGCGGGCATGAGACTGGTTGTCAGGTAGGCCGGCACCGACTTCTGTAAGGAGTCGTGCCGGCTTTTTTTGTTGTGATTGATTTTTCGATCGCGGAACTGACGTAGAAAAGGAGACAACTGACGATGCAGACCGTGAATACGATCAAGACGACGCTGCTACTGGGGGCGCTGACAGGGCTGCTGGTCTTTGCGGGCAGTGCACTGGGCGGGCAGAGCGGCATGATCCTGGCGTTTGGACTGGCGATTGCAATGAATATGGGCGCATGGTGGTTCTCGGACCGCATTGCCCTGCGGATGAGCGGGGCCCGTGAGGTGACGGTGGATGAGGCGCCCGCTTTGCACCGGATGGTCGAGACCCTGGCGGCGGCCGCGGGACTGCCCAAGCCGCGGGTTCATATCATCGAAAACGACGCGCCCAACGCCTTTGCCACGGGCCGCAGCCCGGCCCGCGGGGCTGTAGCCGTGACAACCGGCATCATGCGTATGCTGAGCGACGATGAACTGGCCGGTGTGATCGCCCATGAATTGGCGCACATCAAAAACCGCGATACGCTGATCGCCAGCGTTGCCGCGACGATTGCGGGCGCGATTTCGATGCTGGCCAACATGGCGCAGTGGGCGCTTATCTTCGGTGGCCTGGGCGGCGGCGATGACGAAGAAGGCGGTGGCCTGGCGGGCGGACTGGTGATGATCTTCCTGGCACCAATCATGGCGGTGATCATCCAGCTGGCCATCTCCCGCTCGCGCGAGTTTACCGCCGATGCCGGCGGGGCACGCATCCTGGGTGACCCGCTGCCGCTGGCACGTGCGCTGCAGAAGCTGGAAGCCGCAGCACAGCGTGCGCCCATGCCGGTCAACCCGGCGGCGGCACCCCTCTTCATCGTCAATCCGCTGCGCGGCGGGTTGTCCGGGCTGTTCAGTACCCATCCGAGCACGGCGGAACGTGTTCGCCGGCTCGAGGCTATGGCGCTGCCTGGTTATGCGATGGCCTGATAGTCTGCGGTTATGGACCACAAAGACACTAAGGGCTCGTAAAAGAATAACTTCCGCTTTTGGCATGGGAATTCCGGGCGGAAACCGGGAAGTTATTCTTTTACGATGCCTAAGGCACAGCGTGCATGGTGTCTTTGTTCCGTTGTGGTTTCATGATCAGTTTGCTGGAATGAAGGAGATAGCCGTGGAACAGGTCAGATTGACTCCAGAAGATGAAGGGCGCCTGGCTCAGTGTATTCGCCGCCAATGGGCAGATGCCCATGGCGTATCACCCGGCGCGGTCCACGTGCTCGCCGATGCGCACTGTATCGTAGCCTGGATCGAAGAGGTGTTGAGCCCGGCCGAGCGAGCGATGCTGGGATGGCAGCACGGCCAGGACCTGCTCCAGCGCTACACCGACCAGCTCCTGGTGACGATTCGACCGGCGCTGCGGTCTGAAGTAGAAGCAGTCACGGGACGCGAATCGTTGGCTGATAGTTTGTGGGCCGATCCGGCCAGTCAGCGTATAATGTGTGTGTATCGCCTCGGTCTGCCCATCGCGGCACAGTCGAACCGGCGCGTGTGACCCAGTGTATTGGTAGTAAGGATAGAGGAAGGACATGCAGACACTCTTAGGACATCATTGGCATCATCTGCCGGCCGATGAAGTAGTTGAGTTATTGGACAGTCACCCCGAACGCGGGCTGGATCTGTTTGCGATCAAACACCGCCAGGAGCACTTTGGCCCGAACGTCATCACGCCGGCCAAGGGCAAAAGTGCCTGGCAGCGTTTTTTCCTGCAGTTTCATAACCCGTTGATCTACATTCTGCTGGCATCCACCGTCATCACTGCGGTGTTGAAGGATGTGGTCGATGCCCTCATCATCGCCAGTGTGGTCCTGGTCAATGCCATCATTGGCTTTATCCAGGAATCGCGTGCCGAAAAGGCGATGCACGCGCTCGCCCAAACTATGACCACCGAAGCGACCGTCTTGCGCACGGGGCAGCCGGAACGGGTGCCGGCCGCCGACCTGGTCCCGGGTGACGTCGTCCTCTTGCAGGCCGGCGACAAAGTGCCGGCCGACCTGCGCCTGATCAAAGCCCGCGACCTGCAGAGCGACGAATCGGCTCTCACCGGTGAATCGCTGCCCGTGCAAAAGGATGCCGACGGCCAACTACTGCCCGAGGCCGTCCTGGCTGACCGGCGCAACATGGTGTATGCATCGACCCTGGTCACGTATGGGCAGGCGACCGGCATCACGGTCGCGACCGGGGACAACACCGAAATCGGGCGCATTTCGCAGCTTATTTCGAGTGCCGAGAGCCTGCAAACGCCCCTGACGCGCAAGATGGCACAGTTCAGCCAGATCCTGGTCTACCTTATCCTGGGTCTGGCGGGCATTACGTTGGTCATTGGCCTGCTGCGCGGCCAGCCGTTGGTCGACGTCTTCTACGCGGCTGTGGCCCTGGCCGTCGGCTCGATTCCTGAGGGACTGCCGGCCGCCGTCACCATCGCCCTGGCTATTGGTGTGTCGCGCATGGCCCGGCGCCGGGCGATCATGCGTAAGCTGCCAACGGTCGAAACCCTCGGCAGTACCACGGTGATTTGTTCGGACAAAACGGGTACGTTGACCCAGAACCAGATGACAGTGCAGGAGATCGTGGCCGGCCATCAGCTTTACCAGGTGAGTGGCAGTGGCTACGCCCCCGAAGGTCGCATCGAACATGACGCTTCGCCGGTGACGATGTCACCCCAGTCGGCCCTGCACCAGGTCCTGCTGGCCGGGCTGTTGGCCAACGACAGCCAGCTGCGGGTACAGGAAGGGCGCTGGAACGTGCAGGGCGACCCCACCGAGGGTGCTTTGCTCACGTCGGCAGCCAAAGCAGGTTTGGAACGCCAGCAGCTGGAAGCCGCCTGGCCGCGTCTGGACACCATTCCGTTCGACTCACGCCACCAATACATGGTGACGCTGCACGGCTCGCCCGATGGGACTGACCGGGTGGCCTTCATGAAAGGCTCGGTCGAAGCCGTGTTGGAGCGGTGTACGACCATGCTCGATGCAGATGGCACCCGCGTGCCGCTGGACGCTGGCGTCATCCACGATCAGGTCGAGCAGCTGGCGCGCGAAGGGTTGCGTGTCCTGGCTTTTGGGCGCGTCGCATTGCCCGCGACAGCCAGCCGCATCGATCACGCTGACGTAGCCGAAGGCCTGACCTTTCTCGGCTTGCAGGGCATGATCGATCCGCCGCGGCCGGAAGCGATCGCGGCGGTGCAGGCCTGTCACCAGGCGGGCATCCGGGTCAAGATGATCACCGGTGATCACGCAGTGACAGCCCTGGCGATTGCGCGCCAGATTGGACTGACCGCCAGTCACGGCCGTGACCCCCAGGTCTTGACCGGACGCGAGATCGCGAATTTCTCCGACCGCGAGCTGATCGACGTCGCCGAGCGCACCTCGGTCTTCGCACGGGTCAGCCCGGAGCAGAAACTGCGCCTGGTGGAGGCCCTGCAGGCGCGTGGCCACGTCGTTGCCATGACGGGCGACGGTGTCAATGACGCGCCGGCGCTCAAGCAGGCCAATATCGGTATCGCGATGGGTATCACCGGCACGGAGGTGTCGAAAGAGGCCAGCGACATGGTTCTGACCGACGATAACTTTGCCACCATCGAAGCGGCGGTGGAAGAGGGCCGCAGCGTCTTCGACAACCTGACCAAAATGATCACCTGGATGCTGCCGACCAACCTGGGACAGGGACTCGTGCTCTTGACAGCCATCCTGCTCGGCATCACCCTGCCCATTCTGCCAGGCCAGGTGCTGTGGATCAACCTGACCACGGCGGGTGTCTTGGGGCTGGTACTGGCACTCGAACCACGCGAGCCTGGCATCATGCGGCGTGCGCCGCGTGCGCCCGATGCGCCGATTCTATCGCGCACGCTGGTCATGCGGGTTCTGCTCGTGGGTGTCATGATCCTGGTAGGGGCGTTTGGCCTGTTTGAATGGGCCTTGGCCGGTGGGGCTACTGAGACCGTCGCGCGTACGATTGCTGTCAACACCGTGGTTATGATCCAGTTGTTCTACGTTTTCAACTGCCGCTCGTTGACCCAGTCACTCAACAAGATCGGTTGGTTCTCCAATCCGTGGGTGTACATCGGAACCGCGGCGATGGTGGTGCTGCAGCTGTTTTTCACCTACGCACCCATCATGCACAACCTGTTCGGTACGGCAGCGATCGATGCGCAAGCCTGGATTCCGATTGTTGCCCTGGGATTTCTGGCATTTGTCATCATCGAAGTGGTCAAGTGGATTGGCCGGCGCGGTATGCCGGCGCAGCCGGTAGCTGCGACACCGTCGGCCACTGCGACGCCCTCGCAGTAGTTGCTTGATTCATGCGGTCGGAGGCTGGCGGGACCGTGTGTATGGGATAGACCCTTCGGGTTTTTCGTCAATCGCCGGGATTCGGCGCCGGGAGATGCCGCTACGGTAGACCAGTTACCTGCGATGACGGGGAAAAACCCGAAGGGCATACCCTGAGCAAGCCGAAGGGTCTTATGTCGTGCCCCAAACATGCGACGCGTCTGGTGGGCTGACCCGGTTTGACAGGGTGTCATCTTCAACTACAATGGGAGTCTATCCTGAATGCCGAGGCAACGATGATGACCGCTCGAGAACTTCCCCCACGCAGCGCCATTCCGGCCGAATTCACCTGGAACGCAGCCAGTGTCTTTCCATCGGTGGAAGCCTGGGATGCCGCGTTCAAACAAGTCGCCGCCGATCTTGTTACCCTGGACACGTGGCGCGGGCACGTTGCCGACGGTCCGACTGTAGCCGCCGACGCGCTCGAGGCGCGCGACGCGCTGATGGCGCACATGGGCAAGGTCATGACCTATGCCGGGCTGGCGCAGGCCGTCGACACCGGTGACGCTGCCGCCACGCGCATGGCCAGCCGCGCCCAGGGCCTGTTCGGGCAGGTGTTGGGTGCCATCGCATTCATTGCCCCTGAGCTGTTGGCGGTGGGCGGCGAGACCCTGCAGCGCTGGCTGCGTGACGAACCGCGCCTGGCCATTTATGCGCACTATATCGATGACCTGCTGCGCAACGCGGCGCACGTGCGTTCCAGCGAGGTGGAACAGCTCCTCGGTATGGTGGCAGATCCCTTTGGGGGTACCTACCAGGTCGTCGACATGCTGATGAATGCCGACATGAAATTCGCCCCTGCCACTGGCGAAGATGGGCATTCGATCCCTGTGGCGCACACCACCGTGATCGACACCATGCTCAGCGCCGATCGAACGGCGCGGCGCACCGTGTGGGAGAGTTACTACGATGGTTACCTGGCATTAAAAAACACCTTTGCCAGCACCCTGACGACCTCCATCAAACAAAACGTTTTCCGCATGCGGGCCCGCCGCTATCCCTCGACACTCGAGGCCAACCTGTCGGTCATGAACCTGCCGCCGTCGGTCTTTCACAACCTGATTGCGACGTTCCGCAAGAACCTGCCGACCTGGCACCGCTATTTTGCCGTGCGCCAGCGTGCGCTGGGCGTCGACGCGCTGCGGCCGTACGACATGTGGGCCCCGCTGACGGCGCAGCGCCCGCAGATCCCGTTTTTGACTGCCGTGGACTGGATCTGCGAGGGGCTGGCACCCCTGGGTGAGGATTACGTGACCACCATGCGCCGCGGCTGCCTGCAAGAACGATGGATCGACCTGCTGCCCAACCAGGGTAAGGTGGGCGGTGCTTTTTCGGCGGGCACCCACGGCACGCACCCCTTCATCGTGATGAGCTACCGCGAAGACACGATGAGCATGAGCACCCTGGCCCACGAGTTGGGGCATTCGATGCACTCCTACCTGACCTGGCAGCATCAGCCGGTCATCTACGCTGACTACTCGATGTTCGTGGCCGAGGTGGCCTCGAATTTCCACCAGGCCATGGTGCGCGCACACCTGCTGGCCCACAATGCCGATCCCGACTTCCAGCTCAGCGTCATCGAAGAGGCGATGTTCAACTTCTTCCGCTACTTTTTCACCATGCCGACCCTGGCCCGCTTCGAGCTGGAGACGCACGAGCGGGTCGAGCGGGGCGAAGGGCTCAACGCCGATGACATGGTCGAAATCATGGCCGACTTGTACGCTGAAGGCTTTGGCAGCGCCGTTGCCCTCGACCGCGCCCGCGTGGGGATGACCTGGGCCACCTTCCCCCACCTCTACGAAGATTATTACGTCTTTCAGTACGCAACCGGCATTGCCGCGGCCCATGCCCTGGCCCAGCGCATTCTGGACGGCGAACCGGGCGCGCCGGCGGCCTACCGCCAGTTCCTGCACGCGGGGGGTTCGCTCTATCCGCTGGACGCCCTGCGGCTGGCCGGCGCGGACCTGACGCAGCCTGAACCGGTGGACCGGGCGTTCGACATCATGGCGGGTCTGGTCGACCGGTTGGAGGCACTGGTCGACGCACGAAAGGTTTGAGAGATGTCCTGGCGCGCGATTGTATTCGACCTCGATGGCACGCTGATCGATACACTGGATGATGTGGCCGATGCCACCAACCGCGTGTTGACTGCGCACGGTTATCCGGCGCACCCCGCCGACGCCTATCGTTATTTCCTGGGTGATGGTGCGCGTGCCCTGGTACAACGCGCCCTGCCAGAAACGGCCCGCACCCCCGCCACCATCGAAACCTGCCTGGCGGCATTTCGTGAGGATTATGGCATCAACTGGTGTGTGAAGACGCGACCGTACCCCGGTATCCCCGAGCTGCTCGACGGCCTGGTGGCGCGCGGTATGAAGATCAGCGTGCTCTCCAACAAACCGCATCAGAACGTGGTCGACCTGGTCGCCACCCTGTTGGGCGGTTGGCAGTTCGACCAGGTGCTGGGACAGCGTGAAGGGGTGCCGACCAAACCGAACCCGACGAGCGCCCTGAACCTGGCACAGGCCCTGCAGGTGGTGCCGGCCCAGGTGGTCTTCCTGGGTGACTCAGGGGTCGACATGACCACCGCCGTGGCGGCCGGCATGTACCCGGCCGGCGCCCTCTGGGGCTTTCGCGAAGCCGACGAACTGCTGGCTGCCGGTGCCCAGGTGCTGCTGCCCGACCCCCAGGCCGTATTGGACCTGTTCGATCCGCGTCATCGGGCGCTCGTGGCCGATTAGGGTGTGTGCTGCACCTGGGGGTGCAGCACTCCTCAGGTTGTAGCTCCTCAGGTCGTAGCACTCCTTGGGTTGGAGGACACGTGCTGCACCTCGGGGTGCAGCACTCCTCTACTCCGTACGAGTACGAGTACGAGTACGAGTACGAGTAGGACGGTACTCCCTACTCCCTACTCCCTACTCCGTACTCCCTACTCCCTACTCCGTACTC
>CAZXQZ010000011.1:0-39136 GCA_964642445.1 uncultured Anaerolineae bacterium | reverse complement strand
CTGCTGTGGACGTCTGTGTCGCCGCGGCCAACGTAATGCCCAGCTGCCCCAGCCAGTAGGTCGTCATGATGATCAGGCTGGCCAGGTCGAAGCGGGTTACGAACATGCTGTAGGCCAGGACGGTGTCGCTGATCGTAAACGACAACGAACCCAACGCACCCCAACGCCCCGACAGCGGGGCCACCCCGGGTGCGTTGAGCCGGCTCAGGCCGCGCCATAGCATGGTGGTGATGACGAGCACGTACGCCGCCACCGGCACTGTCATGGCCCCCAGGTTGCCCGCCTGGTAGAGCACGAAGAAGGCGGCCACGCCGAAAAGGTACGCCACAACCGCCCAACCCCAACCCGGCCGCCGGCAGTCCTGCAAAAAGGCGTAGATGTACGCCAGGTGACCGATCAGGAATGCCACCAGCCCAAAGATGAAGGTGCTGTCCCCGATCTCCAGCAGCAGGTCGCCCGCCGCGCCGAAGAGCAGACCGACGATCACCGCCATCTGAAAACGTCCCTTGACCGGCTGCAGTGCCAGCCACAGCGCCATGCACAATACGGGGATCGGTTTGGTGATGAGACCCAGTGCGCCGGTTGTCGCCGGCAGCATGAAGAGCAGTGCGGCCACCAGGGCGATGGCGCCAATCACGATCGTGGTCGTCGATAATCTGGGTGAAGCGCCGGTTGTCATTTTGATGTCACTCCTTTGCGCCGATGGTTATCCGCGGTCCAGTTTCTTCTCGATCTCTGCCAGGCGGTTGTGCAGTTCAGCCAGGTCGATGCGACGTACGGCTTCGGGGTCCTCGAACCGGGCGGCCAGCGCGTCCAGTTTGGCCGCTAGAACACCGTTTTCCAGCCCTTCTGCGGTTGGCTGCTGTCGTGCCTCGTCATTGCGCGCCCGGCTGCGCAAAAACCACTGCGCCATGAAGCTGGTCAAGACGCTGAAAAGCCCAACACCCACGATCATCACCAGGACACCCACGATCCGGCCCGGGTTAGTGATCGGGTATTTGTCACCGTAGCCCACCGTGGCCACGGTCACCACGGTCCACCAGATGGCGTCGCTTGCCGTCTGGATGTTAGCATTGGGGTCAGATGACTCGGCCCGCAGAATCAGAACACCGGCCACCTGGAGGACGACGATCGCGGCCAGAATCACAACCAGCAGGGTGCTCTGGGCGCGTCGCTCGATGACCAGCTCACCCACCCTGGTGAAATCGGGCCGGTGCATGTTACGCATCATCCACCAGTACCAGAGCAGGCGGAATGCGGCCAGGAATGGCACCGGCAGACTGCCCAGGAAGACGAGCCAGCCACGAAACTGTCCCAGAAAACGGCGCCGGACCGGTGCTTTGTACAGCCGGTAACAGGCGTCGATGATCAGAAAGAGCGAGATGGCCGGCGCAATGATCGCGATCACCTGCTGCTCCTGTGGGGTGCGCAGCAGCAGCCACAGGAATGCATTGATCACCTGCAAGATCGTCAATGAGATGACGAACAGCTCGTAGTTGGCGTTGACGACCAGGCGCCGCTGCTCGTTGGCGGTTGCCTGGTCGTCATCCATTGAATCGGTTACAGCGGTCACGGTTGGGACGGTACTCCTACTGCAGCGTGATGCCGAAGTCAGCCATCAGTGCATTGATGGTGAACCTGCCCCCGGCAAGCAGCACGGTAATGATCAGTGAACCTACAACCAACGTCAGGATCATCACAATGGGTAATACGATCGTGCGCCACCCCCGGGTTTGGTGGGCGGTCGATGCGCCCATCCACACGGCCAGGAAACCCAGCACCAATGCCAGGGCGTGCACCGCCGAGGCAATCGGCTGCCACAGCGTCAGCAGCTGCAGGACGTAGACCGCATTGGCGAAACCGACGGCACGCAGGGTTTTGGTAAAGGTACCGCGTCGGGTGAGCAGGTAGCCGGCGGCATAGATGACGGCCACCATCACAAACCAGATCACAATGGCGGCAATGGTGTCGACGACAGTTGGCCTGACGTCTACCTGCGCCGTGAACAGGCGCAGCAGTACGGTGACCAGGCCGATCAGGAGCGCGGGCCCTGTCATCAAACGGTCGCCGACGACTTCCTTGAAGGCATCGCGGTCGAGCACGATACAGCGCAAGGCACGGCCCACCCAGGTCCGCACCTGGCCGATACCCTGTGCCAGGTTATTGGGTGCCCAGTCACCCGGCTGTTTTTCGGCCACAGCCGGTGGCGGGGGTACCGGCGTACCACGGTGGTTGTTAAGGATGGTGAAGACGTCGGTTGAGTTGCGCGTATCCGGCACCACCAGGTCGGGTGGGTGGAAGATGAACGCGTCGGTCTGCTCGCCGCCGATGCCACCGTGGCTGCCGATCAATTCCTCGAGTGCCGCGACCGTGCCATCGGGGTAGACGGTGCTGAGTACCATCAAGTCGCCGGCGTGGGGGAAATCCATCACCCGGCGTACCTGCCAGGCCCGCTTTTCCACCGAAGCCACCCCATAACCCTGGCTTGGGGCATACATCTTGAGCGGGTCTTCACCGGTGATCTCGTCGCTGTGCAGGTTGCGCTGCCCGTTTTTGCCGATAGCCACCGGTGTGCCATCGTCCAGGTAACCGCACACCAGGCCAATCCCTTCGTGCTGCACCAGGGCGTCGACCATACCGGGATAGGCGGTATTGAGCTCGCCGAGTGTGATCTTGCGCGGGTAGAGGTCGAAGTAGACCTGGGCCAGGTTACCGCTGCCAAAGGCTGTCACCTGCGCCGGTTTGTCCTCCACCGGCGCTTCCTGTGCCTTGACGCCGCGGTCGATCAGCTTTTGGCCTTGTTTGGCAACCGAGTTGCCCATGGCGCCACCACCCTGGCTCTGCACGTTGCTCAACTCGGCGCCCACCGCGGTCAGCGAAACGACACCCGTGTCGCCGCCCATCGACGTCGAAACGGCGGTGCCTGATGGCAGGAGCTGCTCGATGTACTCCTTGATCGACAGACCGTAACGCATCTTGAAGGTTGGCCCGAAGGACTGACCATGGTCGGAGAGCAGGATCAGGTCGTAGGGACGGGGTGCTTTTTCTTTGATCACGCGGCGCACACGGGCAATAACCCGGTCGTAACGTTTGATCTCGCCAAGGGCATCGCTCGTCCACGGTCCCGAATGATGGGCTACTTCGTCGTAACCGGGCCAGGTGACATAAATCGAGGGTGCGCCGCGCATGATGTCGAGAATCGTCAGGTTGGCCGCAATGTCGCGTACGAGCACGGAGGTCGCGGCACGTATGAACGGATAAAAATGGGCCGTTCGGTTGAGCCGCGGCTGCACATCGGCGCGGCGCTGCTGCCAGCCTTCCCACAGCTCGCGGATGACGGTGCCCAGGAAGAGGGCGATCGTGCGCGTGAGAAAGTAGGGGTTGAGCATCAGCAGGCGCACATCTTCGGCGCGCCGTTTGCTCTGTTCCGCGTCGGCCGTCATCAGGTCGGCCATCGTCAGCATCGACTTCTCGGCATCACCGTTGAGCATGTTGTCGATGCTGGAACCGCCGCGCATCAGGCCGTTGCCTTTGGCGTAGCGGGCGTTCAACTCGGCGGCATCCTTGCCCGAGACGATCAGCTTCTGCTGTGTCTTATCGAACCAGCGGAAGGCCGGGATGTCGTAGTTGTCGCCGAACATGATACCGGCCTGGCAGGCCGAGGTCTGCGACGGGATGCCGCAGTCGACGTGGCTCAGAACGTAGCCTTCCTCGTCGGTCATCTGCTTGAGGGTGGGCATCAGACCGTCGGCCATGGCTCGTTTGAGGTGGTGATAGCTGAGGCCATCGATCTCCATCATGACCAGGCCGCGCCCCGGTTCGCTGGCACTGGCGAATGGACTGCGTGCTGCCAGCTGCTCGGCCCGGTTCTGATACAGGGAGCCTTCCTCATCGACTTCCAGAATGCCGGTCAGAATGGCGTTGAAGATGGCAAAGACGATACCGCCCAGGATGGCGCCCAGGAACGTGACGCTGAAGCCGGGCAGCAGGTTCGCCGTGATCCATAACGCCAGCGCGTTGACCAGGAAGCCAATGACGAACAACGCAATCCAGCCCAGGGGCCGCGCAATCAGCAGAATGAGGGGACGGATCAACAGGTTGACGATGGCCAGCAGCAACGCCGCCGAGATGGCCACCATCCAGGATGGTGTCGTGCCGACATCCTCGAGCATGACACCGGGCAGGATGAGGGACGTTCCCCAGAGCGAAATGGCATCCACCAACCAGAGTATGGCAAGACGCACTAGTGTACGAACGACACTGCGGACGGCATTGGTCATGAGGCGTTTCCTTTCGAGGCCTGGATTATTCTATGCGTTCTGGGCATTTGGGAGCGCTGAGGTTGCTCCTAAACTCATCGCAGGCGGTAGGGTTTGTTTCTGACTGGCATTAAGCATACACCAAATCGATGTTTTTGTGAAATCTCTACGTTACCTCATTGCTGGCTGGCGTCAGATCACATCTCGATCGCACCGGCCTTTTGGCTGTTGTATCTCCGCTGTGTTAGAATGACGCCCGTGATCGTGCCGGTTTCGTAGATGCGGACCCAAATCATGACAGCCCCTTTGCTCATCGTTCCTCCAATCATTATCCTGGCCGCGGCAACCATGGCAGCCCTCGTTGGGCGGGCACTCCAGGTTGGCCGGCTGTCCTTCGCGCGCCTATGCTGGCTCCTGGCCCTGGCACCGCTCGGTGCTTTTGTGACCCTGCTGCTGCTGATACCCCGCATCCCTTCAGGCTCGGCTCTGGAATGGCAGTTCGAGTGGCTGCCATCATTGGGGCTCAGCTTGGGTCTCTATTTCGACCAACTCAGCGCGCTGTTTGCCCTGCTCGTGAGCGGGATTGGCGCCCTGATTGTGATTTATTCAGGCTACTATTTCAGGACAGATTCGTCCGCTGCCGGCAGCCAGCCGGGTAATGAGCACGGTCGTTTCCTGGTCTACCTCTTGCTCTTCATGTTTTGTATGCTGGGCCTGGTCATGGCCGGTGACATCGTAACGTTGTTCATATTCTGGGAAGGCACCAGCATCACATCGTTTCTGTTGGTGGCTTACAAGACGAAGGATGCCGCCGCGCGCCAGGGTGCGTTCCAGGCCCTGTTGATCACCGGTGGGGGCGGCATTGCCCTGTTGGCCGGCCTCTTGATGGTGGCGTCGGTCGCCGGTGATACGACCTTCACGACCATCCTCACCCGTGGTGACGCACTGCGCAGCAGCGCCATCTACCCGATCATGCTCATGCTGGTGGCCTTCGGTGCTTTCACCAAGAGCGCCCAGTCCCCTGCCCACATCTGGCTCCCGCGCGCCATGACGGCACCGACACCTGCCAGTGCTTTTCTCCACTCGGCGACGATGGTCAAGGCGGGCATCTATCTGATGGCGCGCCTCAACCCGGCCCTGGGTTTCACCGAGCTCTGGTTCTTCTTGCTGACCGGTTTTGGTTTACTGACCATGCTGGTGGGCGCTTACCTGGGCCTGAAACAGAATGACCTGAAGGCGCTTCTGGCCTATTCCACAATCAGCCAGCTCGGTGTCATGATGGCCATGATTGGTCAGGATGTCGCCAACGCGTTCAAGGCTTTGGTCGTCGCCGTTGTCGCCCATGCCCTCTACAAGAGCACCCTGTTCATGGTGGCGGGCATCGTCGACCACGCGACTGGCACGCGCGATCTGACGCGTTTGGGCGGACTGCGCCGCACGATGCCCGTGTCATGGGTCATCGCCGTTGTGGCCGGCCTGTCTATGGCGGGGCTGCCACCGATGGTGGGCTTTCTGGCCAAAGAGACGCTGCTGGCCACGGCAACCCACCCCAGCCTACCGCCCCTGGTTGGAAATCTGATGACTACCGCGGCGGTGGCCGCCGGCGCATTACTGCTGGCCCAGGCCGGGCTCTTTGTCTGGGATACGTTTTTGGGCACCCCGCGCGATCCGGCGATTCGTGGCCACGAGGCGGCGTGGGGGATGCTGCTGGCCCCCGCGATCCCGGCCGCCCTGTCTCTGTTGATTGGCCTGGCGCCCGAGCCACAGCCGCTGGCCGATTTCCTGGCCCATGCAGCCCAGGATGCCTACGGAGATACGGTCAAGGTGTCCCTGGCCCTCTGGACGGGTCTCAACGTCCCGTTTGTGCTGTCAGTGGTCACCGTCAGCCTGGGTCTGGTCCTCTTCGGCTTGCGCCATCCCCTGCGGGCATGGATGTCGCACACGGGCGACCGCTGGGGTTTCCAGCAGGTATACGTCGCCACCCTGGCGGCGGTCGATCGCGGCGCCGGGTGGGCGACGCGGCTGCAGGGTGGCAAACTGCGCACTTACCTGTCGATCATGCTGGTCGCCGTGTTGATCATGCTGGTTGCGGCGGTGAGCGTGACGCAGACGCAGTTGTGGGATCTGAGCTACCGGCTGGACATGCCGGCGCTCAGCCTGGCCGACGAGATTGTCGTCCTGCGCAGTTTTGCCGCATTTGTTGTCCTGGGCGCTGCGCTGGCGACGATTGCGCTGCGGCGCGATATTGCCGCAGTGGTGGCGCTCAGCGCGGCAGGCCTTGGTGTGGCTGTCCTGTTCGTGCTGGCACCGGCACCAGACGTGGCCCTGGTGCAGGTAGTGGTCGACATTCTGTCGGCGGTGATCCTCATCCTGGCGCTGACCCGCCTGCCGCGCCGCCTGCGCTCCCTGGCCCATCTATACACGTTTCGGCAGACCCGCAGCAACCTGCTGCGCGATATCGTGCTGGCTGCCGGAGCCGGCGTGGTGGTCGGTTTCCTGACCCTGATTGCCCTGGCATCGCAGCCACGACCGAGCCAGGTCACACCGTACTACGAGGCCAACGCCAAAACCCTGGCCGGGGCCACGGACATCGTGGGCGCCATCGTGATCGATTTCCGGGCGTTCGACACCCTGCTGGAGATTGTCGTCTTTGCTATAGCAGGAATGGGTGTGTATACCCTCTTGCGTTATGTCGCCCGCGCGGCGGGCGATCAGGTGGCTCAACCGCCGCCAGGTCATGCGCGCAGCCTGCCTACGTTCGGCGTCACCGGTCGTGAGACATCGCCCTTCATCCATGCCCTGGCGTATGCCGTTCTGCCACTGTCCATGATGATCGGCATCACCCATGTCATGTACGGTCACGACCAGCCGGGTGATGGATTTACGGCCGGCGTCATCATGGGCCTGGGCGTGGCGTTCTGGTATGTGACGATGGGCTATGCCGAGACCAGGCGCCGGCTGCCCTGGCTGCGACCGGTGCGGCTGATCGCCGGTGGCCTGCTGTTGGCCATGGCGACCGGTGCCGTCGCGGCCCTGCTGACCGGCAGTGTCCTGGCGCCGGTTGACTTTGGCCGGTTGCTGGGGTTGCCGCTGCCGCGTGGTTTTGCCCTGAGCTCGGCCTTTTTGTTCGAACTTGCGATCTGCCTGGCGGTATTGGGCAGCGTATCGTACATGATCGACGCGTTGGGTCATCCGAAAGACGAACCCTGACGAGGAGTCTACGATGGAACTTCTGACAGCGATTGCGGTTGGCACACTCTTTGGCGTTGGCATCTTCCAGCTGCTGCGCCGCAACGTGATTCGTTCGGCCATTGGAATTGTTCTGTTGGGCAATGCCATCAACCTCTTCTTGCTCAGCAGCGGGGCCTATGAAGGCGTGACACCGGCTTACACCACTGCCGCCGGGCAACGCAGCGATGCCCTGCCCCAGGCCCTGGTATTGACTGCCATCGTCATCGGCATGGGCGGCCTGGCCTTCGTACTCTCGCTGTTGATCATGGTGGCCGCGCGCGAGCGGACCAGCGACATGGACAAGATTGCCGGCCTACATCATTGACCGTGCCGTGCGTCAGCCACGGAACCTGTTCGATTCGACGCAGTGGAGGTGCGGGGTGGGTGAATTTCTGGTTCTCGGCCCAATTGCGATCCCGCTGGCGGGCGCGGCCGCGGCGCTGCTCTGGTGGCGCGCTCCGCGCTGGCAGGGTCGCTGGGCCCTGGGTGTGATGGCAGCGTCGTTGGCCAGCAGTACCCTGCTGCTGGTTCGGGTCTGGCAGGGCGGCCAGCCAGCGGTCGTTCAAATGGGTGGATGGCGCGCGCCGTTCGGCATCACGGTGATTGGCGACGCGCTTTCGACTTTCATGGTCTTGATGTGCCAGCTCGTACTGACGATGGGGGTGATCTATGCGCTGGGCAGCCAGGACAAGGCCGTGCGCTATCCTTCCTTCTATGTCTTGTTTCTGACGCTGACAACCGGTCTGACCGGCGCCATGCTGACGGGTGATTTGTTCAACCTGTTTGTCTGTGCGGAGCTACTAGTCTTCTCGGGTGCCATCCTCACGGCCAGTTCGGACGACCGGTTTGGCCTGGAAGCGGCTTTGAAATATTTCTACATCAGCCTGCTGGCTTCGATGGCCCTGCTGCTGGCGTGTGGTTTGCTGTACGTCACGTATGGTACGTTGAACATGGCGGATTTGGCCAGCCGTATTGCGCTGCGCCCTGATTTGCCTTTAGTCCCGGTGGCGATCGTCCTGTTGTCGGTCACATTCATGATCAAGAGCGCGGTCTTTCCGTTCCACTTCTGGCAGCCTGACTTTCACACCGCCTCGCCCACGGCGGTGAGTGCCATGCTCTCGTCGGTTGTCGTCAAGCTGGGGGTGTACGGTTTCTTACGCATGACCACCCTGCTCTTTGTCGCGCAGGCGCCCATGATTCGGGGATCGTTGATCGTGCTGGGCATTGCCGGTATCGTCTACGGAGGACTGGGCGCGATCGGCACCCACAACGCCAAACGCATGCTGGCCTATTCGACCCTGGCACAGGTTGGTTTTATCCTGGTGGCGGTTGGCTGGGGCACCCCGCTTGCCCTGACCGCTGCGCTGATTTTTACCTTCAATCACAGTCTGATCAAAGCGGCCATGCTCATGCTGGCAGGCTACGTCGCCAGTCGTGCGCCTGTCAAAACGGCCTCTTTCGACGTCGTGCAGGGGCTGGGCAAAACGATGCCGGCCACGGGTGCCCTGTTTTTCATTGGCGGCCTCGCCCTGGCCGGCATTCCACCCACGAACGGCTTCATTAGCAAGATGACCCTGTTCCAGAGCGGTATTGCTGCGCAGCAGTGGGTGCCGCTCGCCCTGATCGGCATGGCCAGCATCCTGACCCTGATCTACGTTGGGCGCGCGTTCATGCGCATTTGGTGGCAGCCTTCACCGCAGGCAGCCAAAGCCAAACCGGGCGGTGACCGGTTGCTGGCCCCCGCGCTCCTCATCGTCGCGGTGGTGGTCTTGGGGCTATGGGCGGAACCGCTGGTTCGTTTGTCAGTAGCTGTGAGCCAATGGCTGGGCAATCCCCAGGCGTACATTGCTGCCGTACTGGGCAGTTAAGGAGGTAACCGTGCAGGGATGGTTGATTCTGGGTTTATGGGTCATCTACCTCGGACTGACCGCCAACCTCGAGTTGAGTAATATCGTGCTCGGCCTGCTTATTGCCCTGGGGTTGACGGCACTGCTGCACCCGACACCGCGGCGCATCGCCCTGCGCAGCCTGCCCGATGCGATGTGGGCCAGCCTGCAGTACATCTGGATCGTCGTGATCGACATGTTCAAGGGTGGCCTGTTGGTGGCACGCATTACGCTCGATCCGGCACTGCCCATTCAACCTGGTATCATTGCCATCGCGGCCGGCACCGATTCTGAGCTGGCGACTGCGTTGAGTGCGGATGCCATCACGCTCTCTCCCGGCGAATTGGTCGTCGAAATCGATGAGCATGGCGTGATGTACACGCATGCCCTGGACGTCACTAAGGCGGTGGGTTATGTCGATGAAGCGCAGCGCCAGCGGCGCGAAATCCTGGCCAGGATCCTGCCATGATGCTGCACCACGCCGCGCAGCCCGCTTGCTGGCCTGCGCCTGACGCACGATCGGAGGTCACATGGTCGCCGCGATTCTAACCGTTGTACTCTCGATCACCTTGTTCGCCCACATCCTGCTGATGGCGGTCTCGCTGTGGCGTGTGTGGCGGGGTGAAAACATCATCGATCGCCTGGTGGGGGCCGACATGCTGGCCACGATTACGCTGGCGGTCGTCGTGATTCTGGCCCTGATTACGCGCAACAGCATTTACATCGACGTCGCGCTGGGGCTGGCAGTGCTCAGTTTCGTCAGTACGATTGCCTTTGCCAAGTACTTTGCCGACGAGCAGGTGTTCTAGCAGCTGTCTTGGGTATCACTATGGAAACGATTCTTCAACTGATCACCATTGCCGCCGTGATCATCGGCACGGTCTTTTCTTTCCTGGGCGTGCTGGGTTACCTCCGGCTGCCTGACGTCTATACCCGGCTGCACGCTACGGGCAAAGTCAGCCTTTTTGGCGTCGTATTTCTGTTGATCGCGGCCGTCACGTGGACTCCCCTGGGCCTGGGCAAGGCGCTTATCCTGATCGCGTTCTTGCTCCTGGCTGGGCCCGCAACCACCCATGCGATCGCCTCAGCTGCCTACCGCATCGGGATTCCCCTGCAGCCAGGGCTGCGCGACGAACTGGCAGCCATCAGCACGATTCAGGACACCAGTGCTGCGGACCCCGCGCCCGAGTTCGAGAATGCGTGAGGCACCGCGGTGGGCGGTACCACCACCGGCACCGCCCAGGCGTGCATCCGTCAGGCCAGCGGTAACTCAGGGCAACACTGCCAGGTCGTTGTCGAAATCGGCTACAACGGCGCGCGGGTAGTAAGGACCTTCGGTCTGCGCCGGCGTGCGCTGTCGGGTACCCGCCCCAGTGCCGCTATCGATGACCAGGTCGTTGCTCAGTACGGGCACACCGTCCAGGATGTCGACCGCCTTCAGAATCAGCATGGCACCCAAATCCCCTGACTGTGCAAACACACCCTCCTGGGCCAGTGTATCCTGGTCTTCCTCGAAATAGAACTGGGTCGTGAGAATCTCCGTGCCATCGCGTTTCACCTTGACGTGGATGTGGCGCGGGCGCGGCTCGTACTGCCCCGGCCTGATCGTACGAAACGTGTAGACGCCGTCACTGTCGCTGATCGACGTGCCGTAGAACTGGAAGCCGCGATCGCGATTGTTGGTCGACCGGTCACCCGGATGGTCGTAGATACCCTGGGCATCGGTATGCCAGATTTCCACCGCCGCACCGGGCACCGGGTTACCATCGCCGTCCAACACCCGCCCAGTCAGCAGCAGCACCTCGCCCTGCGCCGTCGGCGCGGCCGCGAAGCTGCTGAAGCGCGCGGCCAATGCCTGTTCAGGGGTTGCCGGCGTCTCGGTGACGGGGTCCGCCAGTGTCGCCACAGTGGGTGCAGCAGCCGCAGTAGGCGCGGCTGTCGGCGGTGGCGCAGTCATTGATTCCGTCGTTGGCACAGCCGTGGCTGCAACCACAGCCACAGCTGTAGTCGGCGCAGCTGTCGGACCGGGTGCCTCTGGCGTGACACGGGTGCAGCCGCTGATGACGACCGCTGCCAGCATGACCACCGCCGCACCGCCGTGCAGAATCTTGAATCGTTTCATCGTCGTACCTCTCCTATCGTTTGTCCCACAAAAAACCATGAGCAGCTATTGTATCACAAATCTATGACCACGACCTCAAGATGCGCCCCTCCCACCCTCCAAAATCCAAAATCCAAAATCCCCCCAACCCCACTTGCCCGTACCGGATGAAAGTGCTATAATTTTTTACAGTTCGTTGACCCGATTTCACCTGACCCGGAGCGTGTTGTGTCCTTAACCCTGCAAGATGTCGAACACATCGCCGAACTGGCCAAGTTAGGCCTCACCAACGACGAAAAAGAGCTCTACCGCACCCAGCTCTCCTCGATTCTCGACTATGCAGCCCGCCTGCAAACGATCGATACGGCCGATGCCACCGCCACCGCCAGCGTCCTGCCACTTTTTAACGTCTGGCGCGCTGATGAGGTCGTCGCATGCCTCCCGGTCGCCGATGTCCTGGCCAACGCACCGGCCGCCGAGGACGACCACTTTCGTGTGCGCGCCGTACTGGAAGATTCATGACGATGGACCTCTCGTACCTGACACTGCACGCGGCCCACGATTTGTTGGCCGCCGGCCGGATCACAGCCGTAGAACTCACCCAGGCAATCCTGGACCGCATCATTGCCTTGGACGATGACGTCAAAGCCTATTTGACGCTGCTGCCCGAGCTGGCCCTGGAACAGGCCGCAGCGGCCGATCAGCGGCGCGCCGCGGGCGAAGATACCCCCTTGCTGGGCATCCCCCTGGCGATCAAGGACGTGCTGTGCATCGAAGGGGTGCGCACGACCTGTGGCTCACGTATCCTCGAGAATTTTGTGGCGCCCTACACGGCTACCGCCGTGCGCAAACTCGAAGCGGCGGGCGCCGTCCTTCTTGGCAAGACCAACACCGATGAGTTTGCCATGGGATCGTCCACCGAGAACTCGGCCTATTTCACCACACGCAACCCCTGGGACCTGACACGCGTGCCGGGCGGGTCGAGCGGTGGCAGTGCCGCCGCAGTGGCGGCCGACCTGTGCCTGGGTGCCCTGGGCAGTGATACCGGCGGCAGTGTACGTCTGCCGGCGGCCTTCTGCGGCGTCGTGGGTGTCAAACCGAGCTACGGCCGCGTCAGCCGCTACGGCCTGGTGGCGTTTGCTTCGTCGCTCGATCAGATTGGTACCTTTGGTAAGGACGTTACCGATGCCGCCATTCTGCTCGGGGCGATTGCGGGTCACGACCCCATGGATTCGACGAGCATGCCGGTGCCGGTGCCCGATTACCACGCCGCACTGACCGGTGACATCCGCGGGCTGCGGGTGGGGGTGCCCAAAGAGTACTTCATCGAAGGTATCCAGCCCGAAGTCGAAGCCGCTGTGCGGCGCGCGATCGAGCAGCTGGCCGCGCTGGGGGCTGAAATCCACGAAGTGAGCATGCCGAATACACCGGCCGCACTGCCGGTGTATTACCTGATTGCCCCCGCCGAGGCGTCGGCCAACCTGGCGCGGTACGACGGCGTGCGCTACGGTTATTCGGCTGGCGCCAGCGACCTGTGGGAGAACTACCGTGCGACGCGCGGTGCCGGCTTTGGCGCCGAAGTTAAACGGCGTATCATGCTGGGCACCTATGCCTTGAGCGCCGGTTATTACGATGCCTACTACCTGCGCGCCCAGAAGGTGCGGACCCTGATCCGGCGCGACTTCGAGCGTGCGTTCGAGCAGGTCGACGTCATCGTCAGCCCGGTATCACCCACGACCGCGTTCCGCATCGGTGAAAAGGCAGCTGATCCCTTGCAGATGTACCTGGCGGACGTGTTCACGATTTCGTTGAACCTGGCCGGTAACTGCGGGCTGTCGGTACCGTGTGGATTCGACCAGAATGGACTGCCGATCGGTCTGCAAGTCCTGGGTCCGACGTTTGGTGAACCAGCAATCCTGCGCACGGCCCATGCCTACGAGCAGGCGACCGTCTGGCATGCGGCCCGGCCGTCCCTCGCACAGCCGACTTCGTCATGACAGGCGGCAATTCATCGCATAGGAGCGATCATTCGTGAAGGTCATCATCCCACTGGCCGGCTTTGGTACGCGCCTGCGGCCGCACACCTACACCAAACCCAAACCGCTGCTCAACGTGGCCGGCAAACCGGTCCTCGGCCATGTGCTCGATAAGCTGGCTGGCGTCGACCTGGAAGAAGTGATTTTCATCGTCGGTTACCTGGGCGACCAGATCCGCCAGTACGTCGAAACACACTACGATTTCCCGGCGCGCTATGTCGAGCAGCGCGAACTGCTGGGTCAGGCGCACGCTATCTGGCTGGCGCGCGAGGCCATCGACGGGCCGACCCTGATTATTTTCGTCGATACGATCTTCGAGGCCGACCTGCTCGAGATCCCCAACATCGCCGCCGACGGCATTTTGTACGTGAAAGAGGTCGAGGACCCGCGCCGCTTTGGTGTGGCGATGGTGGCTGCGGATGGAGTCGTGCAGCGCCTGATCGAAAAGCCATCCGGCTTCGAGCACCGGCTGGCGATCGTGGGGGTGTACTACCTGCGTGACGGCCAGTGGTTGATGCGTGCCATCGATCAGTTGATGGTCGAGAACCGCCAGACCAAGGGCGAGTACTACCTGGCCGATGCCCTGCAGGTGATGATCGAGCAGGGTGCACGCTTCGTCGCGCGCCCGGTGAGCGTCTGGGAAGACTGCGGCAAGCCCGAAACCGTGCTCCATACCAACCGCTTTCTGCTCGAAACCGGTGGCGCCTACGTGGGCCAGGCAAAGATCACCAACTCGGCGATTATCGACCCGGTGTACGTCGCCGACAGCGCACGCATCAGCAACTCAATCATCGGACCGTACGCAACGATCGCCGATGGGGCCTCGGTGCGCGACTCGCTGGTCCGCGATTCGATCGTCGACGAAGGCGCGGTCATCGAAGATACAATGCTGGCGGAGTCGTTGATCGGTAAGGACGCGCTGGTGCGCGGTTTGTATCGTAAACTCAACGTGGGCGACTCATCGCAGGTCGATTTTGCCAACGCATAATCAACGGGGTGTGATCATGAAAAATCGTATTTCAGCACGGGTCGAGTCCGTGCCCCCTTCGGGCATCCGCCGCTTTTTTGACATTGCTGCCACCATGCCCGACGTGATTTCACTGGGCATCGGTGAGCCCGACTTCGTGACGCCCGACGTCATTCGGCGCGCTGGCATCGCCTCATTGGAGCGCGGGGAGACGCGCTACACTTCGAATTCAGGCACGATCGAGCTGCGACGTGCCCTGGCGGATCGTTTGGCCGCGCTGTACGGGGTGACCTACGATCCTGAGACCGAGCTGCTGATCACGGTTGGCGTGTCGGAGGCCCTTTACCTGGCGATGACCGCCGTGCTCGATCCGGGCGACGAAGTCATCGTCCCGCAGCCCTGTTTCGTCGCCTACACCGCCGAGGTGGTCTTTGCCGGCGGGGTGCCCGTGCCGATCCCAACCTACGTCGAGACCAGCTTCCAGGTTACCGCCGCCCAAATCGAAGCCGCCATTACGCCGCGCACCAAGGCGCTGCTGATCGGTTATCCCAATAACCCCACCGGCGCGGTGATGGACCGCCAGCGTATGCTGGAAATTGCCGAGGTGGCCCAAAAGCACGACCTGCTTGTACTGTCGGACGAAATCTACGACCGCCTGGTCTATGGTGTGGCGCACACCAACGTGCCTTCTTTGCCAGGCATGTGGGAACGCACCGTGCTGCTGGGTGGCCTGTCCAAGAACTATGCCATGACCGGCTGGCGCATCGGTTACGCCGCCGCGCCGGCCGACATCCTGGCTGCCATGCGCAAAGTCCACCAGTATACGATCATGTCCGCACCGACTACCGGTCAGATGGCGGGTACGGTGGCGCTCACCGATCCGCAGGCCGAAGACGCCGTGCAGACGATGATTGCCAGCTACGACCGCCGCCGCCAGCTAATTGTCAAGGGCCTGAACGAGATTGGGCTCGATTGCTTCGAGCCGCAGGGGGCGTTCTACGCCTTCCCGTCGGTGAAAAAATCGGGCATGACCGACGAGGAATTCGCCAACGGGTTGCTGAACGAAGAACACGTCGCCGTGGTGCCGGGCAACGCGTTTGGTGTGGGCGGTGAGGGATACGTGCGCTGTTCTTACGCCACGGCCTACGAGAAGCTCGAAAAAGCCCTGGAGAAGATGTACCGCTTCATGCAGCGGCACGGGTAAGTGTTATGAAACCACCTGCCGATACCACGTCCGAACGTGTCCCACTCGTTACGAAACTGGCCTTTGGTTCGGGCGACGTTGGCCCGGCGATCGCCACGGCG
This sequence comes from uncultured Anaerolineae bacterium, assembly GCA_964642445.1. Lineage (GTDB taxonomy): Bacteria > Chloroflexota > Anaerolineae > SSC4 > Amarolineaceae > SSC4. The sequence continues at coordinate 23,351 of CAZXQZ010000011.1, read as the reverse complement.
ATCATGTCGTTTTTTCTGCTCTACTTCTTCACCGACGTGGCGCGTATCGGCGTGGCCGCGGCCGGGCTAATCCTGCTCATCAGCAAGATCTGGGATGCCTTCAACGACCCCATCATCGGCACCCTCTCTGACCGGGTGCACACGCGCTGGGGCCGGCGCCGGCCGTGGTTTCTGTTTGGGGCCGTGCCGTTTGGTTTGACCTTTTTTCTGCTCTTCCTGGTACCGCCCTTTGGCGAGACCGGCAAAGTGGTGTACTTCCTGGTGGTCACCCTCGTGCTGGACACGATGTTCACGATCGTCAACGTGCCCTACACGGCGCTGACACCCGAACTCTCGCGTGACTACGACGAACGTACCAGCCTCAACTCCTACCGGTTTGCCTTCTCGATCACCGCCGGTCTGATTGCCGCCGTTCTGCATCCCATCATCGTGGGCACGGTGGCGCAGAGCTCCAGCCAACAGATGGGTTACGCCGTCTCGGCCTTCATTTTTGCCATCTTGTGCACGATTCCGTTCTTCTTTGCCTTCTGGGGCACCTACGAGCGGCACACCGCCGAAGAAGAAGAATCGATGCCCTTCCTCGAAGGGGTGAAGGTGGCCTTTGGTAACCGCGCCTTCCGCTACGTAACCGGTATCTACCTGTTGTCGTGGCTGGTCGTGCAGACCGTCTCGACGATCGTCATTTACTTCATGACCTACTGGCTGCGCCGTCCCGACATGGTATCGCTGGTGATCCTGTCTGTGCAAGGCAGTGCGCTGATCTGGCTTTTCATCTGGACCGCCGTCAGCCGGCGGGTGGGCAAAAAGGGCGTCTACTACCGGGGCATGATCTTCTGGATCGTGGTCTCGTTTGGTCTGTTCCTGGTGCAGCCCAGCTGGCCGAGCTGGGTGATCGTCGTATTGGGTGTCCTGGCGGGTGTTGGTGTGGCCACCGCCTACCTGGTGCCGTGGGCCATGTTACCCGACGTGATCGAAGAGGACGAGCTGGAGACGGGCAAACGGCGCGAGGGTGTTTTTTACGGTTTCTTTGTATTGCTGCAAAAGCTGGGCCTGGCTTTGGGGCTCTTCCTGGTGAGCCAGGCGCTCAACCTGGCCGGTTACATCACGCCGCCGGCCAACGTAACCACCCCGATCGAGCAGCCAGACAGTGCCCTGTTTGCCATCCGGCTGATGATTGGACCGGTGCCCGCGCTGATCCTGGCTGCCGGCATGCTGCTGGTCTACCTGTACCCCATCACCAAGGCCAAACACGAGGAAACCCTACGCGAACTGGCACGCCGCCGCGCCACGGCGTAATCGTCCCTGCATCGACAACGCCGCCAAGGAGAGCCGCACCTGTGGTGCGGCTCTCCTCGACGACGTCTTCCAGCCATTCAAAGCCCCAAATACGACCGCCCAAACCACCTACGCCCACCACACTACTACTAAACATTACTCCAAAATCCAAAATCTAAAATAGTACAACGTCCTTCACCTGCACATCGTCCCACCGCCACCCGGCATCCTGCATCACCGGCACGGTGAGCCCGATCGACAGGCCGATGGTATTGGGTCCCGGACGCAGCAGGTTGGCCGGCACGGTCCAGGTGTACGACACCCAGCTGCCGCTGAAGTCTTCCTGCGGCAGGGCTGGCGTCAGCCGTGTGCCGTTGATCGCCACTGTGTTACCCCAAACGTTGCTTTGCATGACGCGAAGCGTCAGGTTCCACGGTGTGCTGCCCGGATCGTGCACGTACACCGTGCCCTGCCAGGCTGTACTCGGATTGCGCACGGCGTACAGCGGCATCCACGGCGGTGGGAAGTCGGTGTCGCCAAGGTGGACGAGGGCGTCGGGCGCCAGGACCTGGTAACGGCTGGGTGGTGAGGTCGGGACATTGGTGGCCTGGCTGGTGGCCAGGTAATCCTGCAGCGCGCGCAAGGCCGGCCGCGGTTGGCCGGCCGGGTCGAGCAGGCTGTAGCCGCCCCAGTCGGGGTGGCGCTCGCCACCCAGGTTCCACACGGCAAGCATTTCAAGCCAGGGCATCGTCTGCGGTGCCCGCCGCAGGGCTCCTACCAGGTAGGCCGCTTGCTGCACCGGGGTCACGGCCTGCCAGGCAGCGCTGCCCCGCGCACGCACGGTCCATCCGAATTCGGTAGCCCACACCGGTTTGCCGGCATCACCATGGGCCACCATGATCTCGCGCAGGTCGTGCAGACGGGCGAAATTGAGACCGTCGTGGGCACCACGCGCATCCTCCGGTGGGTAGGCGAAACCGTAGGGATGAGCGCCAAGCACGTCAAAATAGTCAGCAGCACCGGCACGGTACATCGCTTCCAGGTAGGCGCGCTCGTCCATGGCGCTGGCATCACGCTGGTTGGTGGGCGCCAGGCCGGCACTGACGACGCGCGCACCCGGATCGGCCGCCTTCACCGCCTGGTACGCAGCCTTGAGCAGCGCCGTGTACGCGGTGGGATCGGGCGGCTGGCCCCCCCAGTCGATCGCCAGGTTGGGCTCGTTCCAGATGATGTACCCCAGCACGCGGCCGCGGTAACGGTTGGCGACGGTCGAGACAAAGTCAATGTAGTCCTCCACCTGGTCCGGCGGGGCGTTCAGGTTAGTAGACACTGCGCTGGCCCAGGCCGGGTGCTGATCCAGGCGCACGACCAGGTCGAGCCCGTAGTAGGCCGCGCCCTGCACGATCTCGTCGGGGACCTGCCAGTGGTACTGGCCACGCGTCGGCTCGATCTCGCGCCAGCTGAAGAGTTGGACGATGGTGTCGAAGCCGGTATCTCTGGCCAGGGCCAGCGTGCGCACGTCGGCCGGCAGCGTGTGAACGGCATGACGCAGGCGGGACGCTTCGGTCTGGAGGTTCCGCCGCGGCCCTGGGTCTGATGCCGGCTGAGCACTGACGACTGTGGGGATCGCGCGTGGAGACAATCCCACACCCTGTGCGCTGCGGGCGGGGGCCAAAGCGCTGCGAAACACCCCCTGCGACGTCACTGCCCACAGCCACCCGCCATCTCGGTCTGCCAGCAGCCCATGGATACTTGTTTCCTCCAAACCGGCCGGCGCCCACGTCATGCCATCGTCGGTGCTGCGGTAAAGGCCACGATACTTCGTGCCCACATACACCGTCTGCGCGGCACCTGGGTCCCGAATCAGGGCAGTGACGGTGATCTCCTCCAGCCCGCGCCCCCACGGCTGCCAATCCTGGCCGCCGTCACGGCTCACGTAGACACCTTTGGTGGCACCGGCCGCCACCCAGGCGGCATCGGTACAGTCGGCCAACACGGCGAACACCGTCTGCCCGGCCAGGGCCGCATCCCGGTGCGACCAGGTGCGACCAGCGTCGTCGCTGCGGAAGAGGCCCTGCGTGCTGCCGGCCCATGCCGTGTCTGGCCGGCAGGGATCGATGGTCAACGCGATGATTTCGGTGTTCAGCTCAAACCCGGTCCAGTCGGCGCGCCAGGTGCGCCCGCCGTCGGTGCTTTCGTAGATTCGTTCGTAGATTTGGCGCACGTAGAGGTGCTGTGCGTCGCGTGGATCGACTGCCATGGCCAGGGCGGTGCGCTGAGGATCGACGATGGTCCACGACGTGCCGCCGTTGGTGCTTTGGGCCAGGCCGCTGCGCACCGTGCCAGCGTATAGGACCTGGGGATCGGAGGGGGCCACCGCGACGCTGTGCACCCCGCCCACTGGCAAACCTGCATGGCGCGGCTGCCACAACGACCGGCGGGGATCGAGTGCGAACACACCATCGCCGTGTCCGAGCACCAGCGTGCCGTTTGCTGCCTGGGTGAGTGACCTGGCGGGGGGCGTGCCGATGCCGGTATTGGCGGGCTGCCAGGCACGTCCGCTGTCGGTGCTGCGGTAAAGGCCCGTTTCGCTGCCGGCAAAGAGGATGGCAGAGTTGCCGGGCTGGGTGTGCAGAAACGACACTGCGCCGCCGCGTCCCAGGCCGCGGCCCCAGGGCAACCAGGTCGTGCCCGCATCGGTGCTGCGGTGCGCAGTACCGCGATCGGTGAGAAGGATGGCGCTGGCCTGGGATGGTTCGCCGACGCCGGTCGCCAGGGCATCGACACGCCCGGCGATGTCGTTGGTCAGTGGCTGCCAGGTTTGGCCGTCATCTTGCGAGCGCCACAGGCCCTGGCGGCCGCGCGCGAGCAGCGTCGGGCCGTCGGGCGTCAAGGCTACCAGGCTGGCGACGAAGGTGGGGCGCATGCCGCGGCCGGCTGACCAGGTGCGGCCGGCGTCCGTGCTGCGATAGACACCCTGGCCGGTGGTGCCGGCGAGCAGGGTGCCACCCGGTGTAACGAGCAGGCTCAATGCGGTTGCCTCACCGGGTAACGTCCCTACGACCAGCCACGTCGCACCGCCGTCGCGACTACGCCACACGCGATTGGTGGAACCGCCAGCGAATACGTCACCGGTGCGGCTGGCGGCCAGGGCATAGATCGGGGGTTGTGGGGTGCCCGGCAGTGACACGCGCCGCCAGGTCAGGCCGCCGTCGGTGCTGCGCAGCAGGCCATCGCCGCTGCCGGCCAGGAAGGTGTCGGGGCGTTGGGCATCGGCGTGGAGCGCATACACCGGCTGGCCGCTGAAACCGGCCTGGATTGGCTGCCACGTTGCACCGGCATCGCGGCTGCGGTAGAGGCTGCCTGCTCCCGCGACGCCGACGAGCATCACCTGTGGATCGCTTGGGTGAAACGCCAGGGCCAGCGCCTGGTCGTATGTGGGCAGGCCGTCGTTCACCGCCTGCCAGGTGAGGTCGGCCGCGCCGGCCGCGGCTCGGCTGGGCGATTCGGCTGGCAGGCGGGGCAGGGTGGGCAGAACAAGCAGCAGGAAAAAGACGTACCGGACAGCGCGTCTCAGACTCGGCGGTAGGACCATAGTGGGTGGAGTATACGGTCCGAACCTGGCCCATTCCGTGAGCAAGATTCCCCCAGATCCGGCTCAGATAGTCGACCCGCCGAGCCAGACACGACTGGCTGAATTTGGGTTTGCGTGGCACACTATGACGCGGAGGATCATCTCGCTCAGACTCCAAAATCCAAAAACTGCCGCGCCTCGCGCAGGTCGCGCGTCTCGAACCCTTCATTGAACCAACCCACCACGTCGGCCAACATCTGCCGCGCGTGGGTGCGTTCCTCGATTGAGCCTGCCGTGGTGCACAGCAACCGGCAGAGGCTGACCGTCGCGCGCAGCTCCCACCAGCGGGCACCCTGCTGACGGGCCAGGTCGATGGCATGGCGAAAGCAGGCTGCGGCGGCTGTCCACTGCGGACCCGACGAGTCTTTGTGCGGGGACTGAAACGCCAGCAGCAGCAGCTCGCCCTGCATCCGGTAAACTTCTGCCTCCAGCTGCCGCACGTTGGTCGATTCGATCCAGGCCAACGCATCCTCCACCGCCGCCAACCCATCCGTCACCTGACCGGATTGTGCATAGCCTTGCGCCAGGAACAGGCGCTGCATGGCACGGCCGATGTGACCGCCCACCGCCACCGTCGTCGCCATGCCGTGCTGCATCTTTGCCAGCCCGGCCTCATTCTCGCCCCGATCCACCAGCACCCAACCCGTCAGCACATCGATCCACGCAGCGATGGCCGAGACCTGCTGGTCGAGTGACTGCAAAGCTTTCAGTTGCTGCACGACGGCGTCTGGATCGCGCGCGAACAGGCTGTACATCATGCCCGCCACGATACAGGCCAGGTCCAGGCTCGTCGGGTGATCGCCCGCCCGTGCCGTTGCGATTGCCTGCTGGATTGCCTGCGTGGCCTGCACCGGATACCCCAGCAGCCACAAATCGCAGGCCTGCCAGATCAGGCTTGCCACACCGGTGTGCACGCCGATGGCCACGTCGGTGACATGGTAGCCGCCCCGTGCATACAAGGCCAGGGATTCTTCCAGGTGCAGGCGACTGGCGGCCAGGTCGCCCAGCAGCCACCACGATACCCCCACCAGGTGGTGGGCCAACGTCAACTGCTGGATGTCGCCCGTATGTTCAGCCACCTGCAGGAGCTGCTGGCTCAGCTGCAGGCTGCGCCGCGGCTCGGCCGACCAGAAGGCGACGTAGGCCACGGTGGCCTGGGCTGTCCAGCGCTCCGGTGTATCGTCGAAGACCGGGTTTTGCGCAATCTCGTACGCCCACTCCAGGGCACGCAGCCGCTCCGAGGCCCAGAAGCCGCGCGCGATCATCAGCGGCGACACTTCTGCCATTTGCAGCGCCAGCTTCAACCGTTTCCGATCGGGCGAATCGGGGAGTCCCTCGAGCAGCGCAGAGCCACGCTTGAAATGGGCCAACGCCTCGGTCTGCGCCGATAGCCGGGCGGCACGATTGCCCGCCTGCAGGTGGTACGCCGCGGCGCGTTCGCCCAGGCCAGCCGCCTCGAAGTGCCAGGCCAGGCGCGGCGTCATCACCTCCAGCTCGTCCGGGGTCGCAGCGAAGGTGCGTTCCAGGGTACTGCCCAGCATTTCGTGCCAGTGCACCCGCTGGACGGCATCCAGGTGATCGTAGAGATACTGGCGGAACAGGCTGTGCCGAAAACGGTAGTGCGACAGGCGCTGTGTTCCCAGGCGGCGCACGCTCACCGCCGTCACCAGGCGGTGCTGGTTGGCCAGCTCACCGCTGAGACGGTTGAGTATCACTTGCGCATCGGCGTGCAGCACACCGGCCACGACCTCGGCGGTGAACTCCTCACCTTCGACGCTGGCCACGGCCAGCAGCTCGCGGCAGGGATCAGGCAGCCGGGCGATGTGCTCGGCAATCACCGCCTCGACGCGCGCCGGGAGTCGATCCCAGTGCAGCGCGTGCCCCACCATCCAGCTGCCGTCAGCCGCCTGCACCAAATCACCCTGGTTTTCCAGGCCGCGCAGGAGTTCGACGGTAAACAGGGGATGACCTTCGGTATGGCGAAACAGCTGTTCACGAAATTCGGCGTCCAGGCGGTTTGGCTGGCTGTCCAACAGCGCATCCACAAAGAGGCTGCCTTTGCAGGTGTCCAGGTCGACCGGCGGGCTTCCACTGATACGCCGCAGTTCGTGGATCACAACTTCCAGGTAACGCCGGTCGGCCTCTGGCTGCGGTGCAATGGCATCGGGCCGGTACGCCACGGCGACCAGGATGCGGCTGGCAGGCAGCCGGCGGCCGAGGTGAAAGAGCAGGCTGAGCGAACCGGCATCGGCCCACTGCAGGTCGTCGAGCACCAGGAGCAAGGGATGCCGCCGGGACAGGATCTGCAGGACGTGGGTCACCTGTTCGAAGAGATCGTTCACTGGCAATGGGCCTTGGGATGACGTGCTGCCCGGGGTGCGATGCTGCTGCAGCTGCGCCAGGCGCTGTTGCCATGCGGCTGTGGACTGCCCCGCCGATGCCTCCAGCCGGCGTGCCAGGCTCGCTGCCGGCACGAAGGTGTCGATCAAGGCGGGACCGGCATCCACCAGGGCCTGGGCTGCATCGGGCATCGCCGCCCACAGACGACCGGCATGTTCTGGCGTCAGGGCTGCCCCAACGCGGTGGGTCTCGATGTCACCGCTGAGCAGCTGCAGGATTTCACGAAAGGGCAGGTAAGGATCGCCGATGCCACCGGCAGTACCGCAGTTGCCGCTCGCGACCAATAGATCTCCATGGGATTGCATGGCCTGGCGCGCAAATTCAGCCAGCAGCGTGGTCTTGCCACTGCCCGCCTCCCCGGTGACAAACACCACACGACCGGGTCTGGTCAGTGCTTCGGACAAGAGCATGTTCAGCCGGACCAGGAGGTCATCGCGGGCCACGCACCCGGGGGCCCAGGAGAGCGGCGTGTGAGATGGCGCCGCTATGCCCAGCGGTGACACGGTCGCGGGACCCACTCTGGCTGCCAGGGATCCGGTGCGAATCGCCTCATACAGCGCCGTCGTTTCTTCCGACGGCTCGACGCCCAGGTCGTCGTGCAGAATGCGCCGGCACGTTTGAAACTGGTGCAGGGCCGCCGCGCGTTCACCCGCCAGTCCCTGTGCGCGCATCAAGGCGCGGTGGGCCTCTTCATTCCAGGGTTCGAAGGCCACCTGCTGCCGGGCGTAGACCTGGGCCTGTCGATAATCCCCGCGTCGTTCGAGGGTCGCGACCAGTGAACCAAGAGCCGACATCACGCGCTGGGCGATTTGTTCGCGGCGTAGAAGTGCCCACTCTTCGAAGGGTGCGGCGTTGCTGACGGAAAAGCCCTCCAGGAAGCCGCCGCGGTACAGGTCGAGGAGGGCCTGCACGTTGCTGATGTCTGGCGACGTCCATTGATCCAGACGCGCGGCCCACCAGGTGGCAAGGTGCTGCTCCACTTCGGCCACGTCGAGCCAGTGATCACTCGCGCGGTTGAACTGGACTGAATCGTGGGTAACCAGTAGGGTGGCGGGTGTGCGGGAGCGGTCGCCAATCGCCTGCCGCAGGCTGGCGAGGGTGTAGCGCAGGTTACTGAGCGCTTCGCGGTCTGGCCAGTCGGGCCAGAGCAGTGCGGCGAGCGCGGCACGCGGATGGGGTCTGTCGGCTTCGACGGCCAGGTAGGCCAGCAAGGCCCGTGCCTTATTGGATTTGAACGCCACGGTTGGGCAGCCATCCAACAAGACCTCAAAGCTTCCCAAGAACGAAAGCGCCAGGTGTGGCACAGCAAGCTCCGCAAGACAACAGTACCAGCCAGATACTAATATTATTCTAACAGACGCGCCATGGTTAGGCAACCTGGGTGCTGCTTGGCCACGTTTTCGCCACGCGCCCATGGTACAAAGATGTCATCCACAGTCGACCGGAGGTTCAGCGAGAACAGGAGAGCGACCCATGCTAGGCGAAGCGGAACTATCCCTTTTTACTGTGATGTGGCGTGCGGGCCTGGCTGCCTTTCTTGGTTTAATCATTGGCTGGGAAAGAAGGGCGGTCGGTTCGCCGGTACGGGCGCGCATCATCGCCCTGGTATCTATGACCACTGCGGCACTCACGGCGCTGAGCCTTCAGATGTCCGTGAGCGACATGTCACGTGTACTGGCGGGCCTCCTGACCGGTATCGGCTTCATCGGTGCTGGCCTGACCATGCGTGACGACGCAGGAGAGGTGCGCGGCCTGACGACGGCAGCCAGTCTCTGGGCGATGACCGCTGTCGCGATCGCGATCGGGGCCGGGTATACCCTCCACGGGCTGATGATGACAGTCCTGATCTATATCGTAATCGCCTGGGACGATTGGCCGCTCGTTACCCGGCTGCGGCTGCGGCGAGCGGCGCCCAAGATGAAGGACACAGGAAGCCAGCAGTAGCGGGAACAAGAGACAACACATGGACATTGGCTGCGAGTACAACACAAGGAGCAAATGAAATGCGCACCCAAGACAACATTCAACGGGAGATTCTCCCCATCCCCGACATCCAGCATGTCGGATTGACCACGTACGATGCCAAGGACCCGGATACGCAGTATCCGCCGATCGAGCCGCTGCGGCCGCCCAAGGGCGCGCCCAACGTGCTGATCGTGCTGATCGACGACACGGGTTTTGGCGCCTCGTCCGCTTTCGGCGGACCCGTGAATATGCCGACCGCCGAGCGGCTGGCGGCGAATGGCCTCAAGTACAACCGCTTCCACACCACCGCCCTCTGCTCGCCGACGCGGCAGGCGCTTTTGACCGGGCGTAACCACCACACGGTCGGCATGGGCGGCGTCACCGAAATGGCCACCTCGGCGCCGGGCAACTGCTCGATCCGTCCCAAGAGCTGTGCGCCGCTGGCCGAGACGCTCAAGCTGAACGGCTATGCCACCGCCCAGTTTGGCAAGTGCCATGAGGTGCCGGTATGGGAGACCAGCCCTGCAGGCCCGTACGACGCCTGGCCGACCGGCAGTGGCTTTGAGTATTTTTATGGTTTCATCTGCGCTGAAACGAACCAGTACTACCCTTCACTGTATGAAGGCACGACGCCGGTCGAGCTGAAAAAGACGCCTGAAGAGGGGTATCACCTCACCGAAGACCTGGCGAACCACGCCATTCAATGGGTACGCCGGCAGAAGTCGCTCATACCCGACAAGCCCGTTTTCATGTACTTCGCGCCCGGGGCGACGCACGCCCCGCACCACGTCCCCAAGGAATGGTCGGACAAGTACCGGGGCCAGTTCGACCAGGGCTGGGACGCCCTTCGGGCAGAGACGTTCGCCCGGCAGAAGGCACTGGGCGTGATCCCACCCGACTGCGACCTCACCAGGCGCCACCCAGAGATCCCGGCCTGGGACGAGATCGCGGACGAGATGAAACCGATCCTGGCGCGCCAGATGGAGATCTATGCCGGATTCCTGGAGCACACCGATTTCCACGTGGGGCGGCTGATCCAGGCGCTGGAGGATCTCGAGATCCTCGACGATACCCTGATCGTCTACATCATCGGCGACAACGGCGCCTCGGCCGAAGGCACGCTCCAGGGGACGTTCAATGAGATGATCCCCCTGAATGGATTCGCCCATCTGGAAACCGCAGCGTTCTTGAAAGAGAACATCGACAAGTTCGGCGGGCCGCAGGCCTACAACCACTATGCGGTGAGCTGGGCCCACGCCATGGACACACCCTACCAGTGGACGAAGCAGATCGCCAGCCACTGGGGCGGTACGCGCAACGGGACCATCGTGCACTGGACCAAAGGCATCCAGGCCAAAGGCGAGATTCGTAGCCAGTTCTGCCACGTGATCGACCTGGCGCCGACGATTCTGGAGGCGGCAGGCTTGCCCGCGCCAGCTTTCGTCAACGGCATCCAGCAGAAGCCCTACGAAGGGGTGAGCATGCGCTACTCCTTCGACGACAGCCAGGCCGTGGAACGGCACACCACGCAGTACTTCGAGATCATCGGCAACCGCGGCATCTATCACAAGGGCTGGACGGCGGTCACCAAGCATCGCACGCCGTGGGAGGTCGGGGTGATCAAGACCGTTCCGTTCGACGACGACCTCTGGGAGCTGTACGACACGAACACCGATTGGACCCAGGCGCACGATCTGGCCAAAGAGATGCCCGACAAACTGCACGAGCTGCAGCGCCTGTGGCTGATCGAGGCGGTCAAGTACAACGTGGTGCCACTCGACGATCGTCTTGCCGAGCGGTTCAACCCAGACATCGCTGGACGGCCACAGTTGGTGCGCGGCCACCGGCAGCTGCTCTTCGGTGGGATGAAGGGCCTGTCTCCGCACGCGATCGTCAGCGTGACCAACAAGACGCACGCGTTGACCGCCGAGGTAGTGGTGCCCGAGACGGGCGCGCAAGGGGTCATCTTTGCGTGGGGCGGCATCACCGGAGGGTTTAGTCTGTATGCCAAAGATGGAAAACTTAAATACTGCTACAACTTCTGCGGGCTCACGCATTTTTTTGTCGAAGGTCGCGAGGCTATCCCAGCCGGCAAGCACCAGGTGCGGATGGAGTTCGCGTATGACGGTGGTGGTCTCGCAAAAGGCGGCACCGTGTCGCTCTATATCGACGGCCAAAAAACGGGTGAAGGCCGGGTCGAGATGACCGAGCCTTTTGGCTATTCCGCCGATGAAACGGCCGACGTGGGCATGGAGGAAGGCTCGCCCGTGTCGCCGGACTATGGCCCGAGGGGCAACGCCTTCAACGGTGAGATCAACTGGGTCGAGATCGACGTCGACAAGGATGCGCTGGATCAGGATCACTTCCTGGCCCTGGAGGAGCGCTTCCACGTGGCAATGGCACTGCAGTAGACCGTTCATGGCTGTAGGCAATTCTAACAGCGACATTCACATGCTCAAGTACGCCAGTGGACACCCAGGTTTGTGGCTGGGCCTGCTCATACATCACGACGACGCTGCGCGCGAATATGCTTACGACAACGGCGCAGAAATGGTACTGCAACTGGCGGCCAGGGAAGAATGGCTGGTCGCGAGCATGCAGAACGACTGGAAGACCATTTTCGCCGCCGCGACGCCGTAAAAAGGCGACCAGGAAGCATGACGTCAGAGCAGCAGGAACCCCTGCCCATGCCTGCGCCGGCCAGCCGTAGATGGGTCGCCCGCAAGGGCGTCAACAGGAGGACACACGCCTATGAAATCTGAAACGACCAGGTTCATGCACCATGCCAGGACACCGCGCGCCGCAGCAGTCGCCGGCATCCTGTTTAGCATCCTGTTTTCTTGCGCCATGGTGCTCGTACTGCTGGTCTTGCCCGCCGATTTTGCCGACCCCGCGGCGTGGACCGAGCAGGGGCGCAGCTTCGTCTCAATCTCGATGGGGCTGATGCCGCTCGCCGGGCTTGCCTTTCTGTGGTTCATCGGTGTGGTGCGCGACCGTCTGGGCCCCTACGAGGATCAATTCTTTGCCGAGGTGTTCCAGGGCAGCGGATTGTTGTTCCTGGCGATGGCACGCCGCCACAACCGGCAACGGGCTGACACCGCGCCTGTTCTTGATCGAGACGGTACAACATCTGGATCCTACGCACCGATCGGCAACCAGAGAACCCGGGCCATGCCCTATAGGAGGACGCATGTTTACGCCACGAAGGATCGTTTTGTTTGGCCTGACAATCCTGCTCATTGCGGGAGGTTACCAGGCACTTTCTGCAGCACTGCCGACTTCACCGGCAGCGCCGATGTCAACACCAACCGTGGTCAGTCAGGCGACCGCTCAGCCGAACGCGGCATTGCCGACAGACGGCATCTCCCTCGAAGACGCACTGCCGTCGTTGGAGCCACAAGATGTCTGGCAGAACTTCTATGACATCACGCAGGTGCCGCGGCCTTCGGGATACATGGATGAGATTCGCACTTTCCTGGTCAACTTCGGCAAAACGCTGAAATTGGACACCACCGTCGACGACGCTGGCAACGTACTGATTCGCAAGCCAGCGTCCAAAGGGATGGAGAAGCACCCCGGGGTGGTGCTCCAGGCTCACATGGACATGGTGGCTCAGAAGGCGTCCGATAAGGACTTTGATTTTCTGACCGACCCCATCGAGGCCTACGTGGTTGGCGACTGGGTCCAGGCAGACGATACGACGCTGGGTGCGGACAACGGGATCGGTATGGCGATCATCATGGCCATGCTGCAGCGCAAGGGCCTGGTTGCGCCGGCCATCGAAGCGCTCTTCACGGTGGATGAAGAGACCACCATGTCGGGCATGAACGGTCTGGGGAGTGACGAACTGCGCGGCAGCAACTTCATCAACATCGACTCGGAGGAGGAAGGCCAGTTCACCATCGGCAGCGCGGGTGGCATGACGGTGCAGAGCAGCCTGGCCTACCAGGCAGACATCGGCGGGCCAGTCAACGTCGCCACGTCGTACTACACGGTGACGGTTACCGGGCTCACCGGCGGCCATTCAGGCCTGGACATCGACAAGGGACGCGGCAGCGCCACCAGGCTGCTGGTGCGGCTGCTCTGGTCGGCAGACACGAGCTACGGCGTGCGCCTGGTGAGTCTGCACGGGGGCACGGCCCACAATGCCATCCCGACCGAGGCGACTGCGCTGATCTCGGTGCCGGTCGCCGAGGCACCGTGGTTCGCCGACTACCTGGCGCAGTCTGAGATGACGCTGCGCCAGGAACTCACCGCCACCGAACCCAACCTGGCCGTCACGTTCATCACGGCAACCCTGCCAACCATCCAGCAGGCGATGACGCCAGCCAGCCAGCAGCGGGTGCTGAACGCCCTCTACGTCAACCCGCAGGGCGTCTTACGCATGAGCGACAGCGTGCCCGGCCTGGTAGAAACCTCGAACAACCTGGGGGTGGTGACCACCGAGAACGGCTTCGTGAAGGCGACGAATCTGGCGCGCAGCTCGGTCGATTCGGAGCTGATCGATGCCGCGGCCATGGTCATGAGCGTTTGGGATCTGGCGGGCGGGCAGTACACCATCACCGATCCGTATGCGGGCTGGAATCCCAACCCGAATTCGCCACTGCTGGGCCTCTTCGAGCAGACCTACAAACAGCTGTACGGGGTGGACGCCAGCTATGTGGCGCTGCATGCAGGGCTGGAGTGCGGTACGGTGGCCAGCAAATACCCGGAGATGGACCTGATATCCATTGGTCCCACCCTGGTCGGCGTGCATTCGCCCACCGAGCGGCTGCAAGTCAGCACCGTGCCCGAGGTGGTGGACCTGTTGGTGGCTGTGCTGGGGAGCGTACCGGCGAAGTAGCGACCAGGCCTGGGGCTGTGGGACCCAGGCCGGTTGCATCATCACCCCCGCACCGCAGGAGCAATCAAGGGAGCAGAAGACATGAGCACCCAGGGCAAGACCGAACCGGAAGTTCTCCTCGTTCCTGACAATGCGCCTGACGGTCTGGCCAGCAGCGCTGTCTACCTGGCCTTCATGCTGCGCCTGTGGCGGGCTGGCAGCCGCGGCGGCCAGCCGGTCTGGCGCGCATCCCTGGAGAACCCCCACACCGGCGAACGGCTGGCCTTCGGCACGGTCCAGGACCTGTTTGCGTTCCTGGTGGAGAAGATGGGCGTTTGCGCCGAGACGCCAGGCGTGGCGGAAGAAATGACGTCTGTGGTCGATCGAGAAATCACCCCCGCAGAAGGTTGCGAGGGTTAACGCGATCACACCGCTGCGCTCGCCCAAGCCACGTTTTCGCCACGCAGCGGTGTTTGAATGGGAGCGTATCTGGCTGCGGCAGGCAGGTTGTAATCCAAATGCAGACAGACCGGCTTAGACTGAACGAACCTGGCAGAAATGCCCCGTGTTCCAAGGAGGACACAGTGAATGCCAACATCAACATCCGTCGTGGGCGGCTGGTCGTCATCATTGCAGTGCCACTGCTGGCATGTTTGCTGTTTCTGGCACTGAGCCAGCCCCAGCAGCCAGCCTATTCCCAAGGCCTTTCTTCATCTGATGCGGCGGGAAATATCCTGCTCACGCCAACCCCAACACCCACACCCTGCCCATCCGTTCCGCCCACCGGTGCAAAAGCCAAAATCGTCGCCGAGGACGAGATTGGCTTCGTCTACCGCTACAAAGACGAGGCCTATCTGCGGCACAAGACGGTCGATCTGACCGCTCCCACCACCCTGGCCGAGGTAGCGTTCAAGAAATACAGCAGCTGGGACGCCCTCACCAGTGTCTACTGGATCAGTTTCGCCGCGGCCGACGTCAACGGTGACGGGCGGAAAGAGCTGGTTTCGGCGGTCCAGGACAAAAACAAGCGCCTCGGCGTCATTACCAATGGCGCAGCCAACTACGAATGGTACTACGACGCCAGCGCCTGGAAGGGTGATAACGTCGACTGGATCGGGATTGCCGCCGGAAATCTTGATCGCACCGGCGCTGACGAGGAAGTAGTCGTTGCCTTTGGCGACAATAACAACGACATCCGCCTCGTTGCGCTGGATGGAGACAGCGCCGGCAACATCGGCACCTATCCGAATAACACCTACGGCTTCTATTCTGACTCGGCGTCCGGTCGCGGGGACGTCGATTATGTGGCGGTAGACGCCGGCGACATCAACGGCGATGGCTACGACGACGAGATCGTCACTGCGTTCCAGGATAGCAACAACGACCTCCAGGTCGAGATCCTGCGCCGAGACACCTCGGCCGCGAATTCCATGCGCCTGCTGTGGGGCAAGTCGTGGACCGACAATGGCCGCGGCGACGTGGCCAAAGATGCCAGCGGTGCCTGGCGCAATAAGCGCCCCATCGCTGTGTCCGTTGGCGATGTCGATGGCGACATGCGCGACGAAGCGGTCCTGGCCTACCGGGTTGGAGACGGCCTGAACGGCAATCTTCAATTACTTGTCCTGAAGTTCAAGTCACAAGACACGGGCCACACGACGCTTACCATGGACGATACGGTGTGGGCAGCCTACAACCTGCCCGACAAGTACCGCCAGGCCGGCACATCAGTCTCCCTGGCCACTGGCGACCTGGACAACGACGGCGTCGACGAGATTGCGCTCGGCTACAACACGACCGAGGAGGACCTGTGCAGCAGCCAGGGTGGCTCGTACGTCTGTAACATTCGCTGGCAGCAGCACCTGGTGACCTTCGAGTACGTGCCATTTGCGGCACCGGAACACCCGTCGTACTGCGGCGCTTCCAACGCGTTGCCGTGTTTGCACAAGCGCTCTGGCCAGTGGAACGGCGCCGTGGACTACGTCAGCGGCGGCGACGACACCGACGGTCAAAACCTGGTGGTGGTCGCTACGGATGACCTGGATCAGGATGGCCTGGATGAGATTGTCCTGGCGCACGGGGTCGATGCGACCGGATATGCCGAGCTGGTGGCTTTCAACGCCGAGAGCGGCCTGAGCAGTGTTGCCACGTTTGGCGGGGCGGCTGCGGCAGGTGAGATCGCCAACGACTTCTGGCTGACCATGGGCGATACCAACGGCGACAGCAAGTACGCCACGTACACCGGCGCATGTTACGCCAAATCCGACGCCCACATCATGGCGGTCATCCATGCCCCGCCCCATGGGCCGGACACCGGCTGCGATTGGACCGACCCGCTGCATCCCAACTGCGCCTGGGGAGAGAACTACACCGAAGCGGTTGCCACGTTTGGCAGGGATGTAGGAACCGGAGAGGGCTCGGCGACGGGATCGACAACCACCATCGGCGGCGAGGTGGCGCTCGACATGAAGATCCACGAGATCGGCCCGTCCTTTACCTACGGCTGGGAAAAGTCCTACTCGGTCGAGCGCTCGTCGACGACGACCAGCGTCGAGGGTTCGAAATTCTCCACCCGCCCCGCCTATCTGTATTACGAAGAAGCCAGCGACTCGGGGTTGGACATCATCAAGACCGACTACGACTGCTACGTCTACCACGAAGCGACCTACGGCGACATGGACGTCTGCGTTCCGCTGGTCTCGGGTGAAGCTCCTTTCGCCCTGGACTGGTGGTATTCCGAAGGTATGACCCTGTACCCCGACTCGTGGGTGCCGGTCGGCATCAACCTGGCGCAGCGTTCGCCAGGCCTGGCGGCCAGTCAGATCAGTGAGCACACCACGCCCAGCCCCGCCAGCCGGGCAGTGGATGGGAGCGTGGATGGCAACTGGGGTGCAGGATCGGTCTCACACACCGGCAACTCTCCGAATGCCTGGTGGCAGGTAGACCTGGGGGCCGTGCAGGAAATCAACGCCGTACAGATTTGGAACCGGACCGACTGTTGCACGACCCGGTTGAGCCACTTCTATCTTTTCATCTCCAAAGAGCCGTTCACCTCCAACGACCCGGCCGTCCTGGCTGCCGATCCGGAAATCTGGCACCACTACGTGACAGGCCCCGCCGGCCGGACCACGACCATCCCCACCGAAAGTGAATACGGCCGCTACGTGCGCGTGCAGTTGGACCACACGGATTACCTGAATCTGGCCGAGGTGCAGGTGTGGGGCCTGCCCGGGGAGCCGAAGGATTGGCCGCGGGCTCGGCCGACCAGTACCAACAACAACCAGTCGTTCCTGCTGACCTGGCCGGGTGGCGGTACGCAAACCGTCTCCGGGCAACTGCTGCATACGTGGCAGAGTCCGACCTACAAGTGGGCCGCCAAGGGAGCCAGTGCTTCCGAATTTGGCATCGGCATCGTCCAGGAGGGCGAGGAGATCACCTCCGGCGCCACAGCCAGCACGATGTCGGCCGGCATGGGGATCAAGTACCTCAGCGGTGAAGTGTCGTATGGCACCGAGCAACAGAGTTCCTACATCCTTTCCTGGTCAGAAGAGATCAATTTCAGCGGCGCCGTGGGCGGTCTCCCCGGTACCGCACCCTATGAATACTACTACGCACCCTACGTCTGGCTGCAGCGGACCACATCGGCGGGAGGCGTCGACCAGGCCTTTTTCGTGCTGGACTACTGGCTGGACCACACCGTGCCACCGACCGGCATCGAAGTCGGGTCTTCGAACCAGGGACCCAGGAACAGCCCGCTGATCACGCCCACGATCCCGCTGCTGGACAGCCCGACGCACCCCGATCCTGTGACCTGGGTGCTGACCAACACCGCCACCTTCACCTGGCACCAGCCACCCGGTGACCCAGCGGCCATCGCCGGCTACACCTGGCGGTTAGACCGGGTGCCGGATACGGTGCCGCACGGCCTCAACCTGGGTCCGCTCACGACGTACACCTACTCCAATCTTCCGGACGGCGTGTGGACCATGCACGTGCGCGCCGAGAGTGATGGTGGCGAGTGGAGCGGTACGGCGCACCGGACCATTCGCGTCGACGCCAATCCACCCGCCGTGCAACTGGCGCTGGATCCCGAATTGCCTGACGGCCATAACGGTTGGTACGTCACGCCGCTGACCGTGGTTGTGTCTGCTACCGAGATCCTGGGTTCGGGGGTGGCGGGCGTCGAGGTCAGCACCGACGGCCTGGCCTGGCAGCCCTACACCGCGCCGCTGGTATTCAACGCCGACACCAACGCCACCACCGTCTACGCCCGCGCCACGGACGCCGTCGGTCACGTATCTGAACCGGTCACGGCCACGTTCAAGATCGACCAGACTGCTCCCGACTCGCACGTCACGGGTGGGCAAGGCCCAGGCGCCCTGGTGGCGGGGGTGTTCCCCAACGCCATGGGCAACCAGGTGCTGGCGCTGGTTGGCGCCATCGCCGACGAGGGTTCGGGTCAGGCCGGTATGAGCCTGGAGTACGACGGGCTGGACTGGACGGGCGCGACAGCCGTCGGCACCTGGCCCGGCCAGCAGATCGACATCAACTGGATCTTCACCGCCACCCACGAGATCGGTGCGGGCAACCACATCTTCCTCGGGCGAGCGCAGGATGAGGCCGGCAACCAGGAGCAGCCCTACGAGATTGCGCGGGTGCTGTGGTATCCGCAGGCCGCGCCGGACATCGCCGGCAGCAGCCTGACCGCATCGCCGGCAACCGTTCGTCCCGGCGAAGTGCTCACCTTTACGGTTGTGGCGCGTAACGCGGGCTGGCAGGAGGCGCACGTTGCGGTGGTCGACACCCTGCCGGCTGGGCTGACACCGATCGTCGCAACCCTGGCGCCGGATGTGAGCTACGACCCGGTGGCCGGTACCCTGACCTGGCCAGCCCGTCTGTTGTGGCCCGGTCAATGGGTGCAGCACACCTTCCAGGCGCAGGTAGCGGCCGGTCTGCCGGCGACGACGCTGGCGAACCGGGCGACCTTCCGCGCCTTCTGGCCGAACACGGAGCTGCTGCCGCCGGCCCAGCAGCAGCCATTCCTGGATCGCGAAGAAACCGTGATTGTCACGGCCAACGTGACCGTCGCACCCGGCCTGCCAGCCGACGCCGACGTCACGTCGCCCTGGGTCACGCTGCTGCGCCCGACCCGACAGGCGGTGCTGAGCCCACACGTCGCCCTGAACCTCCTGGCAGCACCGGATGCCCACCGGATGTACCTGCGCGAGTGGACGCCGGACCCCACGACCGGCGATTGGATCGAGGCCGCAAGCAGCGGTTGGATCGACTATTCGGAGACCTACACCTGGACGCTGTCGGGGGGACATGGCGTCCGGTACCTGGGCATCTGGGTGGCAGATCGGGCGCAGAATATCTCGACGCTGGACGAACACAGCCTGATCTTCGTCAACCGGCTCGACGGCAACCAGGCCCTGGCCGATGGGCAGCGGGTGCAGTACCGCGGCGACCTGGAAGAGGGGACCTGGCTGGCCGGGCTGCTGACGACCGTTGCCGGCGACCCTGATCTCTATGCCTGGGGGCCGCGCAACGGCTTCCGGCCGGACGCGTATCGTAACGACACCGTGCTGCCGGGGCAGACGGAAGACCTGGGTCACCGCTTCCTGCCGGAGAGCGGTCGTTACCTGGTGGAAGTCGAGGCGGTCGGCGACAGCGAGTACCAGCTGGTCCTGACCGGCCATGCGCCGGAAGTGATCGAGGCGCTGCGCACGCCGGCGGTCAAGCCGCGACCGCAGCACCCGCTGGTCGTTTCCGACCCGCTGAGTGCCGGCCAGGTGGGCACGATCGACGCCCTGCAAATCAAGACCTATTTGCCGATGATGTTCAGGAATAACTAGAATTCGGCCAGGGTGCGACGCACCATGAAACGTGCGTCGCACCCTATCGACAAGCGCATCGCGCAGATGAACAAGGCGCACGACGGCAGTTTGCGCCAGGGTCGTATGGCCATCAGCTCACGCCACACAGGAGGCAAAAGCCATGTGCGCTCGAGATAGAATCCAATCTGAGCTGTCCGGGCGGTCGACGCTGATCAGGACGTGTCATTGGACGAAGGAGACGATTCATGAGCACACGATTTCCCGCCAAACAAACAACCCTTGACAGTCGCCTGCTTTGCCTGCTGATCGCCCTGGCGATTCTGTTTCCGGCGCTGGTGCCCCCCGCCTCCGCCGACAGCCCGATGCCGCAGAACCAGGTGCCCGGCTGGGTGGAAAGCAAGGCTCGTCGTCTGGCGAATGATCTTCGCCAGCAGGGCTACCAGGTTACCCGCGGTTACTTCAAGCTCTATACCCAGGACGATTGCCCGTACTCCTACCAGGTGTTGCACTCCTGCCTGGGCAACAACCCGGCCGCGCCGTACGTGATTCCCGTCGTGCCGGCCTGGCCGGACGAGTGGGTGGATCCCGGGACCGCCGGCATGATCGGACCCACGGTGGATGGTTACAACGCGTCCTACCGCCTCGACCCGCGCGAGGCGATCGTGATCCTCGGCGTGCTTCCCCCACCGGCTGACTATTTTGGACTGCAAACCTACCTTCTCTCGCGCCCGGGCGAATGGGACGCGACCAGCCCGCAGTATCTGTTCGTTCAGCAATATGTCCCCGCCCTGCTGCATACGTTCTTCACGAAACTACCCAACAACCAGGACCGCGTGCAGCTCTTCTCAGACCTGAGCGATCCGATCAACAACGTGGTGATCCAGAACGGGTCGGGCGCCGTCTGGGACCAGGTGCGCTATTTCGTCATCACGCCGGATCAGACCATGGACGGTGTGGTGCGGCAGGCCCTCGCCGGGCTCGGTATTCCCGGCGAGGATGTCTTCACCGAACAGATCCCGGCCATGCTCGGAGAAACCGACATGACGATCGGGCTCGACGAAGCGGCGGATGACTTTCTGACCTTGCTGCGTTACGCGATGCCCGACGACGGTGGTGGCGACGGCGCCCGCTCGACGGCCTGGCGCGAACGCCTGCCCCTCGTCGTGCTGCGCATCCGCGACACGCGGCCGGCTCACCCACCGCAGCCCTACCCGTGGGTTGACTTCGAGACCCGGTACGGCACCACGCCGCCGGAAATCGCCCTGGCGCCCGATCTCAGCACGCTGGCGGCAGCCGTTTGTGCCAGATGGGGACAGGCCTGCCAGCCGAAGGCATTCTTGAATATGAGAGCATCCCCACTCCAATTGACCGGGCCCGAATGCGTACAGGTCGGGATGAACTGCCTTGCCCCCAATGAGGATGTGGCTTATTTCATGAGCTCGCGGCTGTGGCTCCCCGGTGACCGGGTCTACGCCGTGGTCGGTGCCCTGGGCACCCAGACGGGCAACGCCACCTATGCCGGCCTGGGCCTGAACTCGAGCGTGACGCAGCTCGGTTTCGCCAACATCGATGACGACACGTTGACGGGCACCGCGAACGGATTCGGCGTGCCCAACCAGGATCGTTTCTTCCTCCAGTATTTCGCCCGGGACTGCACGGGCCTTGAAACCCTGACCGCAGGCAGCCACTGCTATTCCATTGGCGATCAGCTCCCCGACTGCCCCGACCCTGATGATTTGACCTGCGCGATGCTGGGCCTTACTTTGCGCGCGTATCTTCTACCGGGCTCGCAGCGGGGACCGGCGCCGGAGCTTACGCTGAACCCCGTATTCATCCCGCTGCAGCGGCCGTAAGGCAGCGTAAAAGAATAACTTCCGGCAGTATGGCTGAATTCGCCGCTCCGAAAGCGGTGGCGGTTGCACAGTTGCCATCTTTTTGGAAAGATGGCAACTGTGCAACCCGCTGAATCCCGTATTCATCCCGCTGCAGAGGCCGTAAAGGCCGCACAACAGGGAGACGTTACCATGAAACCGTTTGTGAAACCAGTGGCTGCGGTTCCCCACCCGGACACCGCCCAGCCGCCCGGCCCCATTCCGTCCTCGATCACGACGCCCGACCAGGTCGAGTCCCGCATCGGCACGCTCGAATTTGACGATGGCATGCCGAGCCAGGAGACTCTCGACAAGGTCTACGACCACCTGGACTTCACCCACGCCTTCGAGGCGTTCGTGAACACCATGCAGGGCGTCAACATACAGGCGATCCACCGCGGCCTTTTGAATGCCGGCGTGCCGGATAACGAGTTCATCCTCTTCTCCGAGCTGATGGACGCCAAAACCGTGTTACTCGTGGCCAACTCAGATACGGTCTATGCCTTTGGCATGCTTGACCTCAGCCAGGGGCCCATCGTGCTGGAAGTGCCGCCGAAAATCCTGGGCCTGATCAACGACGGCTGGGGTCGTTGGGTAATCGACATCGGCGCGTCTGGTCCCGATCGCGGCCTGGGCGGAAAGTACCTGATCCTGCCGCCCGGCTACGACAGCCCGCTGCCAGAAGGCGGGTTCTACACTGCCCGCGCCAGGACCACGCACGTCCTGGTGTGGACCCGCATGTTCTTGGAGAACAACAGTCCAAAGCCAGCCCTCGAGCGCTACCGCCAGTTCATGAAGGTTTACCCCTACCAGGCCGGCGGGGCCGGCACAACCTTCGCCGCGTTCCTGCGCGGCGAGGCCCAACTCGGATCCATCACGCCCCCGCCCGAGATCGTGTTTCACGAGGGCAGCGACAAGCGGATGATCACCATTCCCCCCAACGATTTCAGCTACTACGAGATGCTCGACGAGGTCGTCCAGCAGGAGCCGGCCGGTTCGCTGGATCCCGAGCTGATGGGCGCCATCGCCGCCATTGGCATTGTCAAGGGCCGACCCTTTGCGCCCGATGCGCGGATGAAAAAGATCCTCACCGAGGCGCTCGAGGTTGCCAATGCGACCTCACGTTGCCTGACCATGAATCCTCGCGATCCGAGTTGGTATTATTACCCCGACTCTGCCTGGTGGAACCCCTTTTTCATCAGCGGCTACGAATTCGAGACCCCGATCCCGGAGATCGAGGGGCCTGTCGAAGGCGGCATGCGCACGCCCATCGTCGCCAGGCCGTACCCGCCGACAGGCTGGCGTACGCTGGACGTTCGCACCTTTTATTGGTACGGATCTTTCGCCGTCTCACCTGCCATGGCGATGCGCATGACAGGCATCGGCTCTCAGTATCTCGCCGCTACGCTGGATGCGAACAGGCAGTACTTCGACGGCGCCAGGATGTACAAGGTCACGCTGCCGAAGGACATTCCGGCAAAGAACTTCTGGTCCCTGACGGTCTACGATGCACAAACGCGATCCATGCTCGACACGCCGCAGCGCTATCC
>CAZXQZ010000010.1:0-39789 GCA_964642445.1 uncultured Anaerolineae bacterium | reverse complement strand
CGCAGGCGCCTCGCCCGCGGGACGGGCGGGCGCCGGGGTGGGTGGTGCGCTGGCGGCAGGTAGGGACAACCGGGAAAGAATGTCGTGCACCACACGCGCCCGCGCTTCCTGGTCAGCTGCGGCCGGGTAACTGGTCAGCAGGGTCACAATTGCCGCGATGTTGGCCGTCCGGTCGGGCATCTCCAGGCGTGCATCCTGCTCCCAGCGGGCCGCGAACTTATCGAGTCCACCGATGACCGCCTTATTACGATAGCCCTGCCGTTTTTCCAGCGCCAGGATTTTTTTCAGGCGCTCGAAGGCGTCACTTGCCGGGCTGTTGGTGGCCATATCAGTAACGACCTTCGTACACCATCACCCCAATCGCGCTGGGACCAAGATGCGCGGCCAGCGAGGGACCATAGGTGTACACTGGAAACTGGCGGCCCGGTAGGGTGTCCGCCATGTGTTTGACTAGCATTGCAGCCTCCGGGTCGAAGTTGTGCTGTACGATCGCCATGCGTTCGATGGTGGAGAATTCACCCACAAACTCGACCAATTTTTCCACGGCGCGCTCGCGCGTGTGCACCTTTTCCAGCGGGATGATTTCGCCGTCTTCGATGTTCAGCAGCGGTTTGATACCCAACATGGTCCCAAGGATCGCCTGGGCTTTGCTGATGCGTTTGCTGCGCTCGAGGTAATCCAGGGTCTCGACGAAGAAGACACCGTACAAATGCGGCACCATGCCGCGCACCAGGCGCACCACATCATCGAGCCGCGCGCCGCTGGCCGCCGTGACCGCGGCGGTTTCGACCAGAATGCCCAGGCCGATCGAGACGGTTTGGGAGTCGACCACCGTGATCTGGCAGCGACCCAGCAAGTTAGACGCCGCCGCCCGGGCCACTGCGCACGTGTTATTGACCTGGGACGACACGTGCAGCGACAGGATCTGGTCGGTTTGGCGGTGCAGCCGGTTGTACACTTCTTCAAAATCGGCCTGCGCTGGTGGCAGATCGATGGGCAGGGCACTGCTGCTGGCGACTTTGCGAAAATAGCTCTGCGCCGTCAGGTCGACCCCTTCGCGGTAGAAACGTTTGCCAATTTGAATCTGGTGCGGCACGATCTGCACACCGAGGCGTTTGGCCGCATCCGGCGGTAGGTGGGCATTACTATCGGTCACGATTATCACGTTCGCCACAAGACAGCTCCGTTTTGTCAGGCTGGCACAAATTCAAAAGGATGGGTGATCTCTGACAGGTCCGCAGTGTGCGTTAGCCCGTACCGTGTCATTCAGCCGAAAGAATATAGTGATAATGTGGCTGCCCACCCGCCACCAGCTCGAACTCCTGGTTTGGGTATTCGACCTGCAAACCAGCGATCATGTTCTGGGCCGTGGCGGCATCGATCGGCTCACCGTAATAGATGGTAACGATCTCATGCGCCTCAACCTGCATCTGCTTCAGCAGCGTGCGCACCACACTGGCGGCATCGCTGCCGCGGGCGGTGAGCTCATCATTGAGCAGCCCAATCACGTCACCCACCGCCACCTGGATGCCGTCGAACGCAGCTGCGCGCACGGCCACGGTCACTTCGCCGGTCTGGGTATGGCGTAGCCCGGCGGTCATCGTCTTGACGTTGGCGTCGAGGTCGGCCAGGGGATTGAAGGCAATCAGGGCGCTGATGCCCTGCGGGATCGTCTTGCTGGGCACGATGCGTACCCGTTTCTGCGACAGTGCCTGGGCCTGTTGCGCGGCCAGCAGGATATTGCTGTTGTTGGGCAGTACAATAACCTCGGCGGCAGGCGCTGCGTCGATGGCTGCCAGCAGCTCCTGCGTGCTGGGGTTCATTGTTTGGCCTCCGGTGACGATCTGCGTACACCCCAGGCTCGAGAACACCTGCTGCAAGCCGCTGCCCGACACGACTGCGACGGTC
Organism: uncultured Anaerolineae bacterium; assembly: GCA_964642445.1. Lineage (GTDB taxonomy): Bacteria > Chloroflexota > Anaerolineae > SSC4 > Amarolineaceae > SSC4. The sequence goes on along the minus strand of CAZXQZ010000010.1, from coordinate 37,881 downwards.
GCAATGTGGACGGCTGGCACAACCAACGGCACCTCACCCGTGCGTGTTGCTGCCGGGCCATCGCCGGGCCCTTCGCCGTGTACGAAAGCCGCATACTGCGCATCCATGTTCTCGACGATGATTCGGCTCAGGCGGCCCATGCGTGAGCCGTAGTTGAGGGCATGGCCTGGCTCCGGTGCGTGGAGATGGACTTTGACCGCTCGTTCGTCGCCCACCACCAGGACCGAATCCCCCATGTCCGTGATCGTGCGCCGGATTTCGTCCACGTTGAGCTCGGCACCTTCGATGATGAACTGAATATCGAAGCCGTATTCCCCTTCCAGGGCTTCAGCGTGGCCGGCAAAAGCACCACTGGCCGCGGTCGTTTCACCCAGTTGTTCGCCGTGCAGGGCGCGTGACATGCCCTCGAGCACAAAGAAGAGACCTTTACCGCCCGCGTCGACGACGCCCGCCTGGGCCAGGACCGGCAGCATCGACGGGGTCTTTTGCACTGCGTCGTCGGCGGCGTGCACCAGCCGGCGCAGAAAGAAGCGCAGGTCGTTGTCCAGGTGGGCAGCATTTTCGGCCGCGTCGGCGCACAACCGAACCACCGTCAGGATGGTGCCTTCGACCGGTTTGACGACCCCTTTGTAGGCCGTATCCGACGCCACGCGCAGCGCGCGTGCCAGCTGTCCCACATCGCACGTGTTGGCAGATTCCAGGCTGCGCGCCATGCCACGCAGAATCTGTGACAGAATGACCCCCGAATTGCCGCGGGCCCCCATCAGGGCACCATGGGCGGCGGCATGCATCACCTTGCCCAGGTGATCGGAGGGTGCACTGCCCATTTCCTCGATGCTCGACTGCAGAGTCAGCAGCATGTTGGTGCCGGTATCACCATCGGGTACCGGAAACACGTTCAAGGCATTGACGGCTTCGTGGTTTTTGGCCAGCCAGACGTAGGCACCGTGCAGCATTTCACGCATGCCACGACCGTCAACCGCAGGCACCGAAGTGCCGGGGGGATACTGGTCGCGCAAAGACTGTGCCGAGGCGGGACTTTGGTTGGCGTGTGATGTTGTGCTGATCAAACCCTGATACTCCTGACTGTTGGATTTTCCGCTGCCCTGGTTGCGACCATCGTCTACTCGTCCCCGGTGCGCAGGCCCTGGACGTGCACATTGACCGCTTTGACCGGCAAGCCCAGGGTTTGTTCGACGGAAAACTTCACACGCTGCATGACGCCGTGGGCAACTTCTGAGATGCGCGTGCCATACTGGACGATGATGTACAGGTCGATCACGATGTGGTCTTTGGTGATCTGTACGACGACGCCGCGCCGCGCGCGTTCTCCTTGCAGCAAATCACCGATCCCGTTGATCAAGTTTTTGCTGGTCATACCCACAACGCCATAGGATTGCAGCACGGCCTCGCTGGCCAGGGTGGCAATCGCGTAGGGGGAGATTTCGATACGGCCACGATTCGTTGTCTCCATGGGTGATCTCCACTCCGTATTTTGGCAAAATGCCTTTCCTGTGATATGATCGGCCTGTCAAAAATTGCCGACCTCGGGCCCCTGGCCCTGCAATTGTGCGGGGCCTTTGTTTTGTCCCCAGGTCGCCTATCACTCAACTGTGTGAGCCCATGCCTGGTCATGATACGACGTGGGCGGGCTCGCCAAGCCGTAGGGGGTACGAGATGGCCAGGTGTGAGATTTGTGGCAAGGGCCCACAGTTCGGGAATCGCGTAAGCTTTTCGATGCGCCATACCCGTCATATGTGGAAAGCCAACGTTCAGCGTAAGACCATCTGGACGGATGGCAAACCGCGTACGGTGTATGCGTGCGCCAAGTGCCTGAAGACCATGCAGAAGAATGCCTGAACAGGCATTCCCACCGCACACTGCCCAAGAATGCCGGCTGCGTCGCTGACGCCCGGCATTTTTGTTGCCCATACTGCTTCATGCGGCCGCTGCCAAACGCTGTACCTGTTGGCGCAGCTGGCCACAGCCGGCGTTGATCTCAATGCCACGGCGCAGGCGCAGCGTCGCCGGAATTCCGGCCGTGCGCAGGATATCCACGAATGCCTGCGTGTCCTGGCGACTGGATGGCTGGAAGGGCGATCCGGCCACGGGATTGAGCGGGATCAAATTGACGTGACAGAGCAGCCCCTTCAACAGCTGCGCCAGGTCCTGCGCGTGCTGGCGCTGATCGTTGATGCCCTGCATCAAGGCATACTCGAACGTAATGCGGCGGTGGGTGCGTGCCACGTACCGCCGGCAGGCCGACAGCAGCGCTCCCAACGGATAGCGCCGGTTGATCGGCACAAGTTGATCGCGCAACGCGTCATACGGTGCATGCAGGCTCACCGCCAGGTTGATCTGCAGCGGTTCTTCGGCCATCCGATCGATCATCGGCACCAGGCCGACGGTCGACAGCGTAAAGTGGCGAGCACCCAGGCCAAACCCACGCCCATCGGTCAGGGCAGTCAGGGCCTGCCACACCGGTCCATAATTGGCCAGCGGCTCCCCCATTCCCATCAACACCACGTTCGTCACCTGTGTGGGGCGCGCCACGGGTAGGGGTGCTTCATCGGCACTGGCGGGCTCACGCAGCCAGCGGGCAAAATAGAGGACCTGGGCAACGATCTCGCCCGCCGTCAGGTTACGTGCCAGGCCACCCAGGCCCGTGGCACAGAACGTGCAGCCCATCCCACAGCCCGCCTGGGTTGAGATACAGAGGGTGCGTCGCTCATCGTACAGCATCAGCACCGCTTCGATCGTTTGCCCATCCGACAGGCGAAACAGGTTCTTGTGTGCCAGATGATCGCGTGACACCGTTTTGATGGTGGGCTGCAGGATATCGATCACGGTTTCAGCGGCCAGGCGCGCCCGCAATGCTTGCGGCAGGTCGGTCATTTCGTCCGCATGGGTGGCCTGACGGGCATAGAGCCACTTCCAAATCTGCCCGGCGCGAAATGCCGGCTCACCCCAGGCAGCCAGGCGCGCGTGCAGTTCATCGTACGTCAGGTCTAACAATCGTTCCATCGCAACCGTCACCGCCCAGACCCGGCGCACCCGGCTGTGGGCCACTGCAAATTTGTAGTCTTCACGAAAAGCGAGTATACCGCACGCCAAATCGGAAGTCAAAAAGAAATTGCACTGCTGCTGTCACAAAAACCTGCCTACAGGTCTTCACGCTTCGTTCGTCTCGTGTTATAATACGCCGCGTGACGCCATTACTTGTCAGGCCAGCAATCGATTACCGGAAAAAATGGTGGGTATTGGCTGCGGTGGCCATGGGCACGTTCCTGTCCACGCTCGACAGCAGCATCGTCAACGTTGCCATCCCCACTCTCGAACGCGAGCTGGCGGCCACGTTTGCCACCGTCCAGTGGGTTGTGCTCGCCTATTTGGCCGTTTTGACGTGCCTGCTGCCCAGCATGGGGCGCCTGGCCGACATGCGCGGCAAAAAACCGATCTACTTGACCGGCTTTGTTGTATTTACGCTCAGTTCGGCGTTGTGTGGACTGGCCCCGTCGGTCTATTGGCTCATTCTGTTTCGGATCGTACAGGGTATCGGGGCGGCGATGATCACCGCCCTGGGTGCCGCCATCGTGACCGAGAACTTCCCATCGTCGGAGCGCGGACGAGCCCTGGGCATGATCGGCGTGGTGGTTTCGCTGGGCATCGTGACCGGACCTACCCTGGGTGGTTTTCTGCTCCAGTACTTCAGCTGGCATGCGATCTTCTTCGTCAACATTCCGGTGGGCATCATGGGCGTGTGGATGGTGTGGCATTTTGTGCCGCGGACTCCACCCCTGCCGGATCAGCGCTTCGACCTGGGCGGCGCCGTGCTGTTGGGCGCGTCCCTGTTGAGCTTGCTGGTTGCCCTGACGGTGAGCCAGTCGGCCGGTTGGAAGTCGCCCGGGGTGTGGCTGCTGCTGGCGGGTTGTGTGGCACTGCTGGCGGCGTTTGTGATGCTGGAACGGCGGGTCGGCCAGCCTATGATCGACCTGGGTCTGTTTCGCAACCTCTTGTTCAGCGTCAACTTGATCACGGCTTTGATGATTTTCATCGCCATTGCCGGGGCAACGTTTTTGATGCCCTATTACCTGGGGCGCGTGCTGGGTTATCCGATCCAGCAGGTGGGTATCCTGCTGGCCGTGCTGCCGATCGGCCTGGGTATCATGGCGCCGCTCGCCGGTATCCTGTCTGACCGCATGGGGCCGCGCCCGATTACAGCATTGGGCCTGTTGATCGCTACGATCGGATTTGCCCTGTCGGCGACCTTGCAGGTCGATACGCCCGCCTGGGTCTACGTGCTCAAGTATGCTCCGGTCGGAATCGGTATTGGTCTGTTCAATTCGCCCAACAACAGTGCGATCATGGGGGCTGTGCCGCGCGCCCGCCTGGGCGTAGCCTCCGGTTTGACGGGATTGACACGCTTGCTCGGCCAGACGGTGGGTGTTGCCACGTTGGGCGCGCTGTGGGTAACACAAACTGTGGCGGCGGCCGGCAACCTGCCAGGGACCGATGTGGGAACTGCACCGCCGGCTGCGATGGTGGCCGGCCTGCAGGATGTCTTTTTGATCGGTGCCGGGATCACTGCGGCTGCTCTTCTTCTGGCGCTGATGGCCATCTGGCTGGAACGCCGCCAGGTGGTCATGCAGCGCCAGCGAACGCTCGTCGAAGAGGGTGTGCCGTCGGCGCACCTGCCAGGAGATTGACCGATGGGAACACTCAACCCAAGCTTGCTCTCACCCGAAATGGACAAGGCCCTCAACGCCGCGGCACAGCTGCGGCGCCGCTTTGGCAAGGACGTCCTGACGCCTGAAATCCTGCTGTACCTGTTTTTGACTAACCAGGAGTCTGCCGCCGCGCGCCTGATCCAGCGGCTGGTCAGCGAACGCGGTTTCAAGCTCGACGAATTCACGCGTACGGTACAGACGATGGCCGAGATGCGTGATGGGCGCAACGCCAACCTCGACTTTGCGGCCAGTGACGGCCGGCCGGTACCGCTTTCGGATGAAATGGTCGTGGTCCTCGATGAAGGGCACGCCGTTGCCCAGGCCGCGGGTGAAATCTACGTCGGCACCGAACACGCACTGGCCGCCATGAGCCAGCGCGGGGTTACGACGTCCGGCGTCTTGCAGCGGTTTGGGGTCACGCCCAGCGCGCTGACCGACATCCTGGCCAGCCAGGCGATTACGCGCCGCTATACCACCCAGGATTGGGTGGCACAGGCGCGGGCCGGCGAGCTGGCGCCCGTCTACCGGCGTGAAGATCTGCTGCGAGAGCTGCTCAGCCTGTTGGCCCTCAGCCAGAATCGCCACATCCTGCTCGTCGGCCCCCATGGCGTGGGTAAACGCTCGCTGGTGCAGAGCCTGGCCCTGCTCATTGCCGAAGGCCAGGGTCCTCCCGGTCTGGCATCCCTGGTGGCGGTTCTGGAGACGGCTCTGCTGGACGATGCCGGCAAAGCCGTGCAGGCAGCGGCCCGTCAGGCTGACAAGGGTATCCTGTTCCTGCCCAACGTGCATCGCTTCCTGGGCGGTCCCCTCGATGTCGAGTACCCCAAGGCCACGACGTCCGTGCGCCGTACCTTTCTCGATGAGCAGTCGGTGGTCGTGGCCACGACCACGGCGTCCGACTACCAGGCGCGCATCGCCAGGGATACGCTGATTACCGAGCGCAGCTATGTGCTGGCGGTGGCCGAGCCCTCCCTGCCGGAAACGATCACCATCCTGGGACTGCACAAGCCGCGTATCGAACAGGAGTACCAGATCAAGATTGCCGACCCGGCGCTGAAGAGCACGGCCAACCTGGCCAAACGCTACCTCGGCGAGACGCCGCTGCCGGCGGCGGCGGTGCAGCTGCTGCACCGCGCGGCGGCCGTGGTGCGCCTGGGCACGCAGAGTCACCTGGCCCTGCACCCGGAAAATGCCCGCGATACCGTGCTGGACGAGGAGGACGTGCTGGTGGCAGCCAGCATGATGAGCGGAGTGCCGGTGGCCAAACTGTCGACGGACGACCGCGCACGTTACGCCAACATGGTCGACTTTTTGCACCAGCGGATCATCGGCCAGGATGAGGCCGTGCTGGCCCTGAGCCGGGCCGTCAAGACGGCGCGTGTCGGTCTGAAGGATCCGAGCCGGCCGATTGGCTCGTTTCTTTTTCTGGGCCCGACCGGCGTTGGCAAGACGGAACTGGCCAAAACCCTGGCCGAGTTCATGTTCGACGACGAAAACGCCATGGTTGTGCTCGACATGAGCGAGTACCAACAGGACCACACCGTCAACCGTCTGGTTGGCGCGCCGCCGGGTTATGTTGGTTACGAGAGCGGTGGCCAGCTCACCGATCGTGTGCGCCAGCGGCCCTACACCGTGGTGTTGTTCGACGAAGTGGAAAAAGCCCACCCACGGGTACTTGACGTCCTCCTGCAGGTCATGGAAGAGGGGCGCCTCACCGATGGTCAGGGTCGCGTGGCATCCTTCAGTGATGCCGTGCTGATCATGACGAGCAACCTGGGATCGGAGTTCATGGATCAGCCGCAGTTCTCTGATGCCACGCGCGACCTGGTCATGCTGGCCGTCAAGCAGTTCTTCCGTCCGGAGTTCCTCAACCGGCTGGACGAGATCATTCTCTTTACGCCGCTGACGCCTGATCAGCTGCGCCAGATTCTTGGTTTGATGATCAAAAAAGAGAACAAGCTGCTGGCCGAGCAGGGCTTGCAGATGGAGATCAGCGAGGGCGCTCTGACCTGGCTGCTGGCGCAGAACGACCATCCCGAATGGGGTGCGCGCCCGCTGCGGCGCATCATTCGTCGTTACGTGCGTGAACCGCTGGCCGACTACCTGCTGAGCGCAAGCCCACCGGCCGGCACGGAGGTGCGGATCGATGCCGGCAGCGATGGTTTGACCTTTGCACCGGCTGGCGGCTAATGATGCCCTGGCGCGTGTGGCTCTTCGGCCTGGCATCGTGGCTGGCTTATGGAGCGTTGGTGCCGCTGTACGAGTGGGTGGCCCGGTGGTATTCGGACGGCGAATGGCACACCTGGCGCCGACAGGCGGTGGGGCCGCTGCAGGCCATGACCCTGGCCGCGGCCAAACAAGGCCGCCGGGCGCATGTCCTGGAGGTAGGCTGCGGCACGGGAGCGCTGCTGGCGGAGCTCGCGCTTCAGTGCCAGGTGATCGGTTTGGATCGTTCGGCGGGCATGTTGGTGGCCGCCCAACGCCGTGTCCGGCAGCACAGGGCCGCGGTCGCCCTGGTGCAGGGACAGGTGGAAGCCCTGCCCCTGCCAGATGGCCTTTTCGACGCCATTGTGATGACGTTCCCCACCGACTACGCCTTTGCCACTGCGGCATGGCACGAGTTCGCACGCACGCTCACGCCGGATGGTCAGATTATTTGGATCGACGCCGGCGAGCTGCGCCGCCCCAGCCCCCTGGCGCGCAGGCTGCAAGCCCTGCTGCTGCCCACGGCAGCCCTCACCGGTTACGTGGATCGCATCACGCAGCGCCTGCGCGACCTGGGTTTCACGGTTACGCTGCAGACGGTCGAGCTGCCACGCAGTCGGGTGCGTGTGCTGCTGGCACGACCAGACAGACCTGGCGCAGCCCCAGAACCTCAGTGCTGACAGCGGCCGGTCATCCAGACTCATGTTCTGGAGAAACCAGGAGTCTCGTGAGCCTCTTGTCGCCTCAGAACTCCAGGTTTCAACAGAACATGGGTTTAGCGCTCGATCTGACTGACCTCGTCATCTTCCTCGTCTGCGGCCTGGCGGCGGCGAAACGCGCCGAACAGCAGACCGATGCCCACGATGACCAGGATGAGCGGCCAGAGGCTGAAAATCTGCGCGACGACCGCCATCTCATCGGCGAACAGGAAGATGCCGATGAGCGCCAGGACGCCGGCAGGAATCAACGCCCACCAGAACTCATTGTGCAGGCCGCGCACCAGGCCTTGCAGGTACACCAGGGCAAAGGTGACGCCCATACCCAACATGAAGACACCCGGGTTGAAGCCACCCGGCAGCAGAAATGGCACGGCCAGGCTGGTGAGTACGCCAGCCGGGATCAAGGCCCACCAGTTTTCGGTCGGGCGTGCGAAATAGACGACGAAGAAGGCCAGGGCGATCGCCCCGAACAACAGGGCTGGCACCCAATCACCTTCAAGGCCCGTGTTGGAAAAGAAAATGATGGCACCAATCCCAATCAACGCCATCCCTGGGATGATGGGCCACCATTCGGCACGGTTGCTCAAATAGATGGCCAGGAATACCACCCCGGCACCGACAAAGAGCAGGCTCCAGACGGCATCGCCCAAGGGGCCGATGATCCCGAAATTGAGCAGCAGCAGGACGATGCCGGCCAGCAGCAGCAGGCCACCGATCAAAATGTTGGTACGTCGTGCGGTCATAACGTTCTCCTCCTCCAATACCACACCGACTGCCCGGCCAACAGCAGCCCAACGACACTCCAGGCAGCAGCCTGCCAGGCGATGCCGCTCACCAGGGCCATTCCTGCGCAAAACAACGCCAGTCCGGCACAGAGGGGGCTCAAAAACAGAGCGGAAGCCAGTAGCGTACGGCGACTAACCTGGCAGGTACTGGCGCGCCAATCGGTGTAACTTATGGTGGCCAGCACAATACCCAGGCCCAGGAGCCAGACCGCATGTTTGGCCGCAAAGGCCCAGTCGATCGTGTTCATGGTTATCCTGATGAGCAAGACGATACATGCTCTATTATAACATCGACTGGGGACAAAAAGAAGTCCGCAGCCAGGCGTGCAAAACGTTCAGCTGCGGACGATGGCGATCGAGGCGGTGGTGGTGATGTATTGCCCGTGGTCGCCGGGCGGTGTTATGACGGTGACAAAAACCAAACGGCGACCGCGATCATGGCCACGAAGGGTAATGGAGCGAGGAATACCCAGGTGTACAACCGCGGCTCAAATTTGAGGTGCATGTAGTACATAACCACAATGGCCAGCTTGGCCAGGGCAAAGGCCAGGAGAATGAGAATGATACCGGCCTGCCCAAGGGGCAGGTAGATCACCCCCAACTCCATCAGGGTCAGCACTACCAGTGACAGGTAGACATAAAGATAGTTGGGTTGCGCATGCTGCTGCCTGGCTACCGTGGTTGCTTCGGCCGCCGTATCGGTTTCTTTGGGTGTATGGGATGCCATGGTTGTCTTCTCCGGAAAATGGCTCGCTGCCCGCTCAGATCAGGTAGACGATCACAAACAGCAGAATCCACACGATGTCGACGAAGTGCCAATACAGGCCGAAGATCTCGACCGGCATGTTACGCTCAGCACTGAAGCGGCCGCGGAAGGCCTGGATAATCAAGGCCAACAGCCAGCCCAACCCGATGAGCACGTGCGCACCATGGAACCCGGTCAGGGTGAAGAACGCCGTGCCGAACAGATCACTGCTGATCGTCAGCCCTTCATGAATCAGCTCGCGGTACTCCAAGATCTGGACGCTGATGAAAAACGCCCCCAGAATCAAGGAAACGATCATCCACAGGCGGAATTTGCCCTGGTCCCCACGCTGAATGGCGGCCAGACCCTGCACGACCGTCATGCTGCTCGTCAACAGAATGAACGTGTTGATGGCGGTCAGGGGTATGTTGAGGATCTCAAGCGGGTTCACACCGCTGCGAAAGCGGAAAAACAGGAACATCGCGATGAGAACGGCAAAGAACATGACCTCGGATGCAAGAAACATCCACATCCCCAGCTTGGGGGTGTTGACTGACTCGTGACTGTGGGCTGGCACCGTGGTTTGGACCATGCGCATTCTCCTGTTGGACGTGTGTGATCCGGACGACATCAACCGCGGGTGTTACATAAGACGTGGCACAGTTTAGCGCGCCGCACGGCATTGTGACGCGGGGCATATCATACGTAGGATCGGCCGTTTTGTCAAACTGAGCGTAGCGATTGTTACTATTCGCACTTATGGCATGATTTTGACAGATCGCGTCATCTATGATAGCATGTGCCCCTGGTTCCAATGGCGGGCCACAGATCATCAGCCACCCAACAATCCCGTGCAGAAGCACTACAACCGCATTTTTGGGAGTAGCAATTGATATGACCGACAGCTATCGGATGTATGCTGCGTACATCTATTTTGCGCGTCCTACGCCCGTCGTGACAGACCAATGGGCGCGCCAGGTAATGCAGGACGTGTATCCCACGGTGGATTTGGCCAAGATTCGCCTGGTATCGCGCCTGGTGGCTGCACTGCCCAGCGCATCGCAGGTCGAGAGTGACATGGCGGATGAGGGGTATGGGTCGCCGGAATACCAATGGAGCACGCGCCAGCTAACCGATTCTGCGGGCAGCCCATTGACACTCGTAGAAGTGTCACGGCGCGTGGTGCCGGTGGGCCAGGAAGACCAGGTGACTGGCATTGTGGCACCGCCGCCCTTCACGCGGCGAGATTTGTTGGCGGGCGCGCTGGCGGGCATTGGGGGCGGCCTGGCGATGGGTCTGCTGGCCATGGTGGTGGCCTTCTTTACGCCGGGTGGAGACCGCAGCATCTGGGTGCCACTCAACCAGATCGCCAGTACGCTCTTGGGTGCCGCTGTCTTAGGCCCCTCCTTCAGCTGGGGCGCGGCAGCAGTCGGTCTGTTGATTCACCTCGGTATCTCGGCCACGCTGGGTGTTCTTTTTGCGCTGATTTATCACAAGCTGCTGCGCCTCCCGCGCCAGGTTGGTATACCGGTCGTCGTCGGCGCGGTGTATGGGCTTGGCATCTGGCTGCTGGCCAGCCTGCTGCTGCCCGTGATTGCGCCCGCCATGGCGTTTGCTGCCAAACCCGGGTTCATTGCGGGCCAGCTGGTATTCGGCATCACGACCGGTATCATCTACGCCCGGCTGCGCCCCAACCTGGCTGGTGTTTTGGTGGCGGTGGCGGCGCTTCTGTTCATCGGCGCTGGCATCGTGGTCACCTCGTTCAACTTGTTTCTGCCGACCGCTGCGTCAGCCGAGGCCGCGGCTGTCGATGCGTTATTCAACATCATGCTGGGCATTGCCACGGTCATCTTCTTGATCGTCGAGGCGGGTTTGTTATACAGTGCCATCCGGTACGCACGCAAGAAGGGCGATGACAGCGATGGCCCTCCACTCCACGGTAACAACACGCTCGAGATCGTATGGACCGCAGTACCGGCAATCATCGTCTTTTTCCTGGCTATCGCCAGTTACCAGGTGTTTGTGGCCCAGCGCACTCCAAGCAGTGACGAGCTGACCATTGAAGTGACGGGTCAGCAGTTCCAATGGTCGTACTACTATCCCGATGAGGACGTCCGTATCAGTGGTGGCAATGAACCACTGCTGGTGCCGGTGGATCGTCAGGTACAGTACCGGCTGACATCCAAAGATGTCATTCATGCTTTCTGGGTGCCCAACTTCCGCATCAAACGTGACGCCATGCCTGGCCAGATGACAAACACCTTCGCCACGGCGACGGTTCCTGGTGAATATCCTGTGGTTTGTGCCGAGCTCTGTGGCGCAGGGCATGCCGACATGCGCAGCTCGATCCAGGTGGTATCCCAAGAAGAGTTCGCAGCCTGGATCGCTGAGAAACAGAGCCAGGTCGTCGATGTCAGCGATCCCATTGCCTACGGACGCAGCATCTTCCAGGAGTACGGCTGTGGTGGCTGCCATACCCTGGACGATGCCGGTGCTGCGGGACAGGTCGGTCCCAACCTGAACCAGATTGGCGCCACGGCTGCGACACGTGTCGCAGGTGAAACGGTAGAAGAATACATTCTGAACTCGATCGTCAAGCCAAACGATTACCTCGTATCGGAATGCCCGGCCGGTGCCTGCCCGCCCGGTGTGATGCCCGCGAACTTCGGCGAGCAGCTGTCTGAAGAACAACTCAACGCCCTGGTCACCTACCTGGCGAGTCAGAAGTAACGGAAGAGGAAAGGCAGAGGATACAAGACCTATGGCTCACGCTCCGACGATACCACAGACCGGACACGGCGCTCACCACGAAGGATTTGTCATGCACGGTGCCTGGAAGTGGTGGCACTACCTGACCTTCAACACCGATCATAAGGTGATTGGTATCCAATACCTGGTGACGACCTTTTTCTTCTTCCTGTTTGGTGGCGCGCTGGCTTTGATGGTGCGCACCGAATTGATGCCAGGTGTCGATTTCCTCAACGGCACGCAGTACAATCGCACCTTCACGATGCATGCTTCGCTGATGATTTTCCTCTTCGTGATCCCGGTGTTTGCCGGCTTTGCGAATTACATCATCCCGCTGCAGATTGGCGCCGAGGACATGGCCTTCCCCAAACTCAACGCGGTCAGCTACTGGATGCTGCTCATTGGCAGCATCATGCTGGTCTCGTCCTATCTGTGGGGCGCACCGGAGGCCGGATGGACGGCATACCCGCCCCTTTCGCTGCAAGGCGCCGGCGGGCAGACGATGTGGGCATTTGCCGTCATTGTGCTTGGTTTTTCGTCGATTTTTGGCGCCATCAATTTCCTGGTGACGGTGGCACGCATGCGTGCACCCGGCCTCGGCTGGTTCCAGCTGCCGCTCTTCACCTGGGCCATGCTGGCTACGGCTATCATCCAGGTGCTGGCGACGCCGGTGCTGGCGACAGGCCTCTTCTTGCTGGCCCTCGAGCGCATCCTGGGTGCCAACTTCTTCAACGTCTCGCAGGGTGGCGACCTGTTGATGTGGCAGCACGTCTTCTGGTTCTATTCACACCCCGCCGTGTACGTGATGGTGCTGCCCGCGATGGGCATCGTCTCCGATGTGCTGCCGGTGTTCAGCCGCAAGCCGATTTTTGGCTACAAGGCGATCGCTTTCTCCAGCCTCGCCATCTGCTTTTTGGGCTTCACGGTTTGGGCGCACCACATGTTCACTTCCGGCATGAATCCGCTGACCACCATTCCATTCATGATTACCTCCATGATCATTGCGGTACCCACCGGTATCAAGATCTTCAGCTGGATGGGCACGATGTGGTTTGGTAAACTGCGTCTGACCTCGGCGATGTTGTTTGCGATTGGCTTCGTATCGCTCTTCGTCATCGGCGGTATCAGTGGGGTGATGCTGGCATCGATCCCGGTCGACATCCACGTGCACGACAGCTACTTCGTGGTCGCCCACCTGCACTTCGTGCTGTTTGGTGGCAGTGTCTCGGCCATCTATGCCGGCTTCTACTACTGGTTCCCCAAGATCACCGGCCGCCTGATGAACGAGCGGTGGGGTAAGGTCCACTTCTGGCTGAACTACGTCGGCTTTTTGATGACCTTCATGATTATGCACCTGAGTGGTCTGCAGGGAATGCCGCGCCGTGTGGTGAGTTATGCGCCAGAGTTTGCGACTTACAACCTGATTGCGACGTTGGGGTCCTTCCTGTTGGGAATCTCGACCATCCCATTCTTGATCAACGTCTTCCTGAGCCTGCGCCGCGGCGAAGTGGCCGGCGACAATCCCTGGGAAGCCAAGACGTTGGAATGGCAGACCAGCTCGCCGCCGTCGATCTTCAACTGGGATGAAGAACACCAGCCGAACGTCTCTGGCGGGCCGTATGACTATGGTCATCACGGCGTGATGCCAGCGATGGCGACAGCCCAAGGGCAAGACACCTAAACAATTGTTGCCTTGCACCACGGATCGGCGTATAATCAAGCCGCCGTGTAGCTCCTGATGGCGCCAAACAGGATTCATTGCATGTCGAGCAGGCCGTGCATGCCCGCAGCAGGGGTACCTGAACGCCGGCAGTTTGGTGTTTCGTAACTGATAAATCGTCCTCATGACTGGATGCTACCGGCGTAGTGTCCCGTCATGAGGCTCTTTTTTGGAATTGACAATGCCAATCCAGCATCTACCTGTGGAATCACGCCCGGCGCGGTACTTTCGTCGGCTGGCAGCCGCGATGGCCCTGGGCAGCTGGCTTCTGATCGTCATGGCCGCTATTGTGCGGGTCACCCAGTCGGGCCTGAGCTGCCCAGACTGGCCTCTATGTGATGGCGGCATCGTGCTCCCATCCCAGGCCAATGCCTGGATCGAGCAGGCATTTCGTTTGCTGGCCGCCATTCTGGCCGTGGGCGGCATTGCCCTGCTCGCCCTGGCCATCAAACACCGGCGCCAGCTGCACCGCTGGACGTTGCCGCTGTTGGTGCCGGCAGCCGTGCTGTATGCCATTCAAGTCAGTTTTGGCGCCCTGGCCGTTGCCTGGTCTATCCCATCTTTTCTGGCCTGGTTGCATACCGCCCTGGCCATGGCCGTATTTGCTTTGCTGCTGGCGGTGGCGGCGCTGGCCCACCCGGCCTGGCGCGCCGGTGGTGCTGCCATCAGCCTGGCCCTCGGCGAACGCGAAGAGCTGCGCGGTTTTGGCGGTTGGCTGGCCCTGGCCACGATCGTTGCTTTCGTTCTGACCCTGACCGGCGCCTATGTCACGCGCAGCGGGGCCGCCCTGGTGTGCCCCGATTTCCCGCAGTGCAGCGGTGTGACAGCCGACTTGAGCGCCTTGCAGCTGATTCACATGCTGCACCGCCTGGTGGGCTTTGCCGCCTTTGGCATCTTCCTCTGGCTCACCTGGCGCTACACCAGCCCGCTGGGCCAAACCGTGCGCAGTGTGCGTGCCTGGACCTGGTTGATGACCTGCTTGTTCGTACTGGAAATTGGGCTGGGTTATCTGAATGTGTGGCTGGGTCTGCCATCCTGGGTGCGCGCCAGTCACCTGGCAGTGGCGGCTGCCATCTGGGGCGGCTTTGCCTGGCTGTTCACGCTGTACCGGGCCGGGCGATCTGAAACGACAGCGGCGGTCACCCCGGCACCGGCGGAGCCCACCGCACCTAAACGCTGGCGCACCGTGCTGTTTACGTACTTCTGGCTGACCAAACCGTACATCACAGTCCTGCTGCTGGTCACAACCCTGGGCGCGATGTTGATTGCGGCCGGTGGATGGCCCGGCACTGCCCTCGTCTTCTGGACCCTGTTGGGCGGTGCATTGTCGGCTTCGTCGGCCAATACGCTCAATGCCTACATCGAACGTGACATCGACAGCGTCATGACACGGACGCGACGCCGCCCGCTGCCCTCGTCGCGCATCCCCCCGCGCCATGCGCTGATCTACGGGATCGTGCTCGGTGTGCTGTCCTTGATCATCCTGACCGTGTTCGCCAACGTCTTGAGTGCCATCCTGTCGGCCATTGCGATTTTCTACTACGTCGTCATTTATACCCTTTGGCTCAAGCCACGCACGCCGCACAATATCGTCATCGGCGGCGCGGCCGGCGCACTGCCCCCCATGATTGGTTGGACCGCCGTGACCGGACAGATCGATCTGATGGCGCTCTTTCTGTTTGCGATCGTTTTCTACTGGACACCGCCCCACACCTGGGCACTGACTCTCCTGGTCTACAAGGACTATGCCCAGGCACGTATTCCCATGTGGCCCGTTGCCCGCGGGGAAGCTGATACACGCAGTAAGATCCTGCTCTATACGCTGCTCATGCTGGCGATCACCATCATCCCGGCCGGACTGCGCCTCCTCGGTCCGGTCTACCTGGTAGCTGCGTTGATCCTGGGTGGTATCTTCCTGCTGCTGGCCTGGCGCCTCTACCGCGGTGCCAGCAAGGCCCAGGCCATGTCGTTGTACAAGTACTCGACGTTGTACCTGGCGCTGCTGTTTGCGTTCATGGTGGTCGACCAGGTCGTGATGGCATGAATGCCCCGTATCCGTGCGCAGGGCAGAACGATGTGTGTGATTCAGGTGCCTTGTGAAGAAACGATTTGCGAAGGTGCGGCCAATCCGTTGGCTGCCCTGGTTGCTCGTGCCGATGCTCGTACTGGTGGCCTGCGGTTCGCGGACCGCGCCCGTCACGCCACCAACTGATTTGCCGGTGTTGTGGCCCGCACCCGCGTTCGAGCTTGTCGACCAGGATGGGCAGCCCACCAGGGCCTCCGAACTGGCCGGTAAAGTCTGGCTGGCCAACTTCATCTTCACCAACTGCCCCGACGTCTGTCCGACCGATCTCATCCCCAAGATGCAGCAGGTGCAGAAGGCCGTCGTGGCCGATCCACTGCTCAAAGACAACGTACAGCTGATTTCGATCAGCGTCGACCCACCGCGCGATACGCCGGCCGTGCTCCAGGCGTACGCCGGCCGCGTAGGGGCCGATCCATCGCTGTGGCGATTCCTGGTGGGTGAGACCGAAGGAACGATCGATCTGATGCAGAACGGGTTCAAGGTCGGTGTGGCGCTGCGCGACATATCGCCCGGCACGTCGGAACCGGGCCACAGCCACGCGGGCGACGGTTACACGATCAACCACACTACCCGCTTCGTGCTCGTCGACCGTGACGGCAACGTGCGCGCCACGCCGCTGTCGGGTGACGCCAGTGTCGAACAGCTGGTGGCCCAGCTCAAACAACTGGTGAACGAGCCATGACGATAAGATTGCTTGCCGGCAGGACGTTCGTGCTGGTCATTCTAGCCCTGATACTGCTTGCCTGCGGTGGTCCCGGTGCGGGGACTCGTGGTGACCTCCAGATTACCGTGCAGGCCGACCCGCCGACGCCGCAGGTGGGTGGTGGCGTGCTCGCGGTGACGGTCACCGGTCAGGATGGTGAACCGGTGGACGATGTCACCCTTGCCATCGAGGGCAACATGACCCACCCTGGCATGGTGCCGGTGATTGCCCACGTCGACGGTGGCGAGGGCGGCGTGTATCGTGTGCCCTTCACCTGGTCGATGGGCGGTGACTGGGTGATCACCGTCACCGCGCGTGCGCCCGATGGACGCCAGGCCCAGGCCGATTTTCCCTTCACCGTGGAAGGTGACTGACATGCCGGCTGCCTCGGTACCGTCACCGCCTGGCTCCAACCCTGCCCGGACGCGCCGCACCCTGGATCTGCTGACGCTGCCGGGCGTGGGACATTTCCTGCGCTGGCGACACAGCCGCACCACAGCCCAGGCAGTCATGTTGGCCGCCGCCGCGTTGATGCTGTGGGATGGGTTCTGGGGGCCGCAGCTGGCGCCCAAAAACGTGGCAGCGGTGGTTGGCTGGGTGCATTACCGGGGTTTTCTGGTATTTGCCCTGCTCCTGGTGGGCAACCTGTTATGTTTTGCCTGCCCGTTCATGCTGCCGCGCCGGTTGGCCAAGTGGCTGCAGACCCGGGTGCTGCACGGCCCACGCCCCCTGCCGCGACTGCTGCGTACGAAGTGGTTTGTCGCGGCGCTGCTCTTTGCCTTCTTTTTTGCCTACGAGCGGTGGGACCTGTGGGCGAGTCCCTGGCTGACGGCCTGGGTGATCCTTGGTTACTTCCTGGCGGCGTTCGTGGTCGACCTCATGTTTCCGGGTGCCGCATTCTGCAAGGCCGTTTGCCCGGTAGGGCAGTTCAATTTTTTCGGTTCCCTGATCAGCCCGACCGAAATCAAAGTACGCAACACCGACGTCTGCGTACGCTGCACGACCAAGGACTGCATACGCGGCCGGGTGCTGCCGCTTGCGCCAGCCGCCGGTGAGCCAGAGGCCGCGCCGCGCTCGCGCCTGCCGCGCGGCAGCACACCGATCGCACTTTTCGATGATATCCAGACCGGCTGCGAGCTGCATCTCTTCCAGCCGCGCAAGGTTGGCAATGCCGACTGCACCTTCTGCCTGGACTGCGTGCAGGCATGCCCCCACGATAACGTTGGCTGGCTGGCGCGGCTGCCCACCGTCGAATTGTGGCATGACCCCTGGCGCTCGGGCCTTGGGCGTTTCAGCCAACGTTATGATCTGCTGGCTCTGTGGGTCCTGCTGGTGTTTGGTGGCTTCATGAATGCGTTTGGCATGATTCGTCCGGTGTACGGCGTCATCCGCTGGATCATTCAACTGCCCGGCCTGGGCAGCAGCACGCTGGCCATTTTTTTGCTGTTTGCCACTGGCCTGATTGTACTGCCGGTGGTGCTGCTCAGCCTGACTGGCCTGTTGAGTCGGGCAGCGAGTGCGGTCGCCCTGCCCCTGCGGGAGGTGATTGCCCGCTACGTACCGGCGCTCGTGCCGGTCGGTTTTGGCATGTGGTTGGCCCATTACAGTTTTCACTTTCTCACCGGCGGCTTGACGATCGTGCCGGTGCTGCAGAGCCTGCTGCTGCGCCTGGGCATACCCATTGGCGAGCCGGCGTGGCACCTGGGGCCAGTCGTATGGCCGGACCTGCTCTTTCCCCTGGAAGTGGCGCTGCTCTACCTGGGGCTGACCGGTTCGCTGGTGGTAGCCTGGCAAATTGCCCAGCGTGAGCACCACACCCTGCGCGTGGCATTCAAGGCATTTTTGCCCTGGGCCGTGCTGTGTGTGCTGCTGGTGGTGGCCGGCATCTGGATTCTGGCCCAACCAATGGAAATGCGTGGCACACTGAACATGGTGGGCGCGGGATGAGGATTGGAAACATGACAACACATTTACAGGCCAGCCAATCCTGGCGAAACCGCTGGTGGTTACTGTGTCTTGCCCTCTTGCTGGTGGCGGGCCATGGGGTGGCGGCGGCCGAAGGTCCGGGGACGGGCGGCAGCCGCATCTTTGTCAGCGACAAGACGGTTGGGCCATACGTGCTGCTGGTTTGGGCCGGCCCATCACCGGCGCAGGTGGGCCGCTACACCGTGTACGCGCGGGTCAACGATGCGACAACGGGGCGCCAGCTGCGTGAAGGTATCCAGGTTCGCGCACAGTCGACCGAAGAATCGACCGGCAGCACGACCGAGGCCAACGCGACACACGCCAATGCGGGCAACTCCCTCGACTATGCGGCTCACTTCGAGCTGCCGCGTCAGGGCAACTACACGTTCGTCGTCACCGTCGATGGCCCCGCCGGCCAGGCGACAGTCGATTTTCGCGACCGGGTCGTGCCGACGATCACGTTTGGCCTGATATCGGCGATAGCCGGGCCGTTCATCGTCGTGATCGGCGCGGTGGTGTGGTTTATGCTGGCGAGGCGGGCGGAGCGAGGACGGAGTAGGGAGTAGGGAGTAGGGAGTAGGGGTAGGATTAGTAGAGGAATTCGCGGATGTCGTAGTAGGAGATTTTGGGTGCGTGCTGGGGGTCGTGGAAAACGAAGCCGGTGCGCATCGTTTGTATTTGGGCCTGGCGTGCGCGGGCGTCCAGGGGATGAAGGTGGGCGGCGTCGGCGTGCTGGGTGTAGGTCGAGCCGGGGTAGTCCAGGAGTTCGGAAAAGTAAATGACGTCGTATTGGTCGAGGGGCAGGGTGTTGATGAGCTGCACGGTGGCCCGCACGTGCTCGGCGGCAAATTCGGTGCCACCCGCGCCGATCAGGATGATGATCCCCGCGGCCACACCGCCCGCTTTCAGGCTGCAGACCAGGTCGGCGGCCTGCTGTGGAGAGTTGGGTTTGCCCAGGAAATGCAGCAGCGCCGGGTCGCCCGTTTCCAACCCCACGTAGGCGCGGCGCAGCCCACGCGCCGCCATGTCTGCGTAATCGGCTGCGGTCTTGCGACGCGTGGAAAACGCGTCGATGAACGAGTAGATGCCCTGGAAAGAGACGGGATGTTCGGCCTGCCAGGCGCGGCGCTGCGGTGGTGTCAGTCCCGTGGGCAGGATGGGAAAGCTTGCCTGGACCGCCTCCAACAGCGGCAGCAGGTTGGCCTGGGGCATCATCAGTGCATTGGCGTCCCCCAAAAAAACTGACCGCCGTAGCGTGAGGGAGGCACCCAAGAAGGTGCTCACTTCGGCCATGTGATCGCTGAATTCGGCCAGGCTCTTCATGTGAAAACGCCGGTCGCGGTAAAAGCCACAAAACGAACACGCATCGTACGAGCACCCTTCGGTGGCCTGCAGGTACAGGGCCAGGTACTGGTCGGGTGGCAGGATCGTGATGGGCTTGTATATCCGCTGATAGATCGTACGCTCGGCTTCCAGGCGGGCATAGCTGTAACGACCGATGGTGGCCAGGGCTGTCTGCACAGCTTCCCACTCAGAGCTGGGGACAGGATGTGTGGCTGCACCCTGCGCGGCGGCCGCCGCAATGGCGTACGCACGTTCCTCCACAGCCTGGACCTCGCCTGGCGCGAGCAGACGACGCCGGCGCGCGGCCAGGCCCCGCTGCTCACCCGCCTGTTTCTCCAGGATGTCATTGGCCAGGCTGCGGCGTAGGGTGCGCCCCGCGTCGAAGGCGCCCACCAGCCGCCCAGCCGCGTCGAACGTGTACATGGTTAGGGCATCGACCATGATGACCGTGGCTTCGCGACGGGTATTGATCGTGATGGGCGCGCGGCCCGTAAGACTTATCTGGATGGGTGCCATGGTTTCTTCCTGCTGCATTTTAGCCCTACCTGTGTGCATGATACATGACATTTATCATTGCGCAAACGCCCCTCACGGATTAAAAAGGAATCACTTGCGACTGCGCGGCGTGGCGCGGCCAGCCAGTGCCGGTGCAGGACGGGTGTTCGGTAAAATTGCCCAGTTCTCAGCGACCGCATCCCTGAATAACCGACCGCACCAGCACCCGGTGATTGCGATAAAGCATCATCAGCAAACAGCGCGAACTTCCGCGCTTGCAAAGTTCGACACGAGGTTCAACATGCGCGAAATTGAAACGATCGATGGGAACGAGGCTGCTGCATACATCGCCCACAATATCAGCGAGGTCATTGCCATCTACCCGATTACGCCCTCCAGTGCCATGGGTGAACTGGCAGATTCCTGGTCAGCAGCGGGTCAGAAGAATATCTGGGGCACAATTCCCCTGGTGGTTGAGATGCAGAGCGAAGGGGGTGCCGCTGGCGCGGTGCATGGTTCATTGCAGACAGGTTCCTTGACGACCACCTTCACGGCGTCTCAGGGCCTACTGCTTATGATACCCAACATGTACAAGATCGCCGGCGAGTTGACTTCGACGGTGTTTCACGTGGCGGCGCGCAGCCTGGCTGCCCAGTCCCTGTCGATTTTCGGTGACCACAGCGACGTAATGGCCGCACGGAGCACCGGCTGGGCCCTCTTGTGCAGTGGCTCTGTGCAGGAAGTGATGGACCTGGCCCTGGTCTCGTATGCAGCCACCCTCGAAGCCCGCGTGCCATTCATTCACTTTTTCGATGGCTTCCGCACCAGTCACGAAGTCACCAAGATCGAAAAACTCGACCTGTCCGATATTCGGGCGATGATCGATTACGACCAGGTACTGGCCCACCGCGCCCGTGCGTTGAGTCCCGATCACCCCTTTGTGCGCGGGACGGCCCAGAATCCGGACGTCTATTTCCAGGGCCGAGAGACGGTCAACCCGTTCTACCAGGCGACGCCCGCCATCGTCCAGAAACACATGGACAAATTTGCCCAGCTGGTGGGCCGCCAGTATCACCTCTTTGACTATGAAGGGGCACCGGATGCCGAGCGGGTCATTGTCATGATGGGGTCGGGCGCCGAAATGACGCACGAAGCGGTCGATTACCTCAACGCACACGGCGAAAAGGTGGGTGTGGTCAAGGTACGCCTGTTCCGGCCCTTCAGCGCAGCCCATTTCGTAGCGGCACTACCGTCGACGGTCAAGACGATTGCGGTACTCGACCGAACCAAGGAACCCGGCGGTGCAGGTGAACCACTGTACCAGGACGTGATCACGGCGCTGTTCGAGACTGGGCGGATGGTCAAGGTGATTGGTGGCCGGTACGGGCTGGGCAGTAAAGAATTCACCGGCGCCATGGTCCATGCCGTTTTCGATGAAATGCAGAAACCCAACCCCAAGAATCACTTTACGATCGGTATCAACGACGACGTGACCGGCACGAGTCTCGAGTACGACCCCACTGACGACATGGAGCCCGCCGGCGTAGTGCGCTGCCTGTTTTACGGCCTGGGCGCCGATGGCACGGTGGGGGCCAACCACAACAGCATCAAAATCATCGGCACCGAAACCGATAATTATGCCCAGGGCTACTTCGTGTACGACTCCAAAAAATCAGGCGCGGTGACGGTGTCCCACCTGCGGTTCGGCAAACGCCCGATTCGGCACAGCTGCCAGATTTCGTCGGCCAATTTCGTCGCCTGCCACCAGTTCAACTTCCTGGAACGTTACGACATGCTGGCCAAAGCGGTGCCCGGGGCCACCTTCCTGCTCAACAGCCCCTTTGGGCCGGACGAGGTGTGGGACAACATCCCGCGCTCGGTGCAGCAGACGATCCTCGATAAGAAGCTGCATTTTTACGTGATCGACGCCTTCAAGGTCGCACGCGATACCGGCATGGGTGGGCGGATCAACACCGTCATGCAGACCTGCTTCTTTGCCATTTCAGGCGTACTGCCCAAGGATGAAGCGATCGACGCCATCAAACGTTCGATTCGGGCAACCTACCAGAAGAAGGGCGAAGCGGTCGTATTAAAGAACTTTGCCGCGGTCGACCATACGCTCTCCCACCTGTACGAGGTTACTGTGCCGGCCACCGTCACCAGCACGATCGAGCGGCCGCCGACTGTGGCGGTCGAGGCACCCGCGTTTGTGCAGGGTTTGACGGCGACGATCATGGCCGGTAAAGGCGATGCCATCCCGGTCTCCATGATGCCCATCGACGGCACGTATCCCAGCGGCACCTCCCAATGGGAAAAGCGTAACATCGCGCTCGAGATTCCGATCTGGGATCCGGACGTCTGCATCCAATGCGGCAAGTGCGCCATCGTATGCCCGCACGCCTCGATTCGTATGAAGTTCTTCCCCGAAACCGCACTGGTCGATGCGCCTGCGTCGTTCCAGACGCACCCGGCGATTGGCAAGGAGTTTGCCGGTTACCTGTGTTCGGTCCAGGTGGCACCGGAAGACTGCACCGGCTGTGGTGCCTGCGTCTATGTCTGTCCGGCCAAAAACAAGAAGGAGCCGCGTTTCAAAGCGATCAACATGGAACCCCAGGCGCCGCTGCGCGAGCGCGAACGCGCCAATTGGGACTACTACCGCACGCTGCCCGACATCGACCGTAGCCTGGTCAAGATCAACTCGGTCAAAGGATCGCAGCTGCTCGAACCGCTTTTCGAGTTTTCGGGTGCCTGTGCCGGCTGTGGTGAGACACCGTACATCAAGCTTCTTACCCAGCTTTTTGGCGATCGCACCGTCATCGCCAACGCCACGGGCTGCTCATCGATCTACAGCGGTAACCTGCCGACTACACCCTACACGTTCAACGCCGACGGGCGTGGCCCCGCCTGGTCCAACAGCCTGTTCGAAGACAACGCCGAGTTCGGTCTGGGCATGCGGGTCTCGATGGACAAGCAGGCCGAGTTCGCACGCGAACTCGTGGCTGCGCTGCGCGACGTGATCGGACCCGACCTGGCGCAGGCCATCCTGGACACCGAGCAGAGCGCCGAGCACGAGATCAATGCACAGCGGGTGCGCGTCGTCCAGTTGAAAGAGATCCTGGGTCGCGTCGACACACCCCAGGCACAGATGTTGTTGGGTGTGGCCGACAGCCTGGTGAAACGCTCGCTGTGGATCGTGGGTGGTGATGGCTGGGCGTACGACATCGGCTACGGTGGTCTGGACCACGTCCTGGCCTCAGGTCGTAACGTGAATGTCCTGGTGTTGGACACCGAAGTCTACTCCAACACCGGTGGCCAGAGCTCGAAGGCGACCCCGCGTGCCGCTGTGGCCAAGTTTGCTGCGGCTGGCAAGCGGATGCCGAAGAAGGACCTGGCGATGATGGCCATGACGTACGGTTACGTCTACGTGGCCAAGGTCTCCATGGGTGCGAACGACGCCCAGACGGTGCGCGCCTTCCTGGAGGCGGAAGCGTACGACGGGCCCAGCCTGATCGTGGCCTACAGCCACTGCATCGCCCACGGGTTCGACCTGCGTGTGGGTACCGACCAGCAGAAGGCCGCAGTCGAAAGCGGCTACTGGCCGTTGTTCCGCTACAACCCAGAGGTTATCGCCAAGGGTGAGAATCCCTTGCACCTCGATTCTAAGGCACCCAAGATCTCCTTCGAAGAATATGCATACAAAGAGACCCGCTACAACATGTTAGCCGCCATGAAGCCAGCGCTGGCGCGTGAACTGTTGCAGGAGGCCGAGGAAGACGTGAAGCAGCGCTGGCAACTCTACGAGCAAATGGCATCGATCAAGTACAACGGGGCTTGATTGGAGACGAAAGGAGATCGTTCCATGGACCTATCGACGACCTACATGGGCATCAAACTGAAGAACCCCATCGTTCCATCCGCATCACCGCTGTCCAGGCATGTGGATAACGTCAAGCGCATGGAGGATGCGGGGGCGGCCGCCGTCGTGTTATACTCGCTCTTCGAAGAGCAGATCGTGCACGAGAGCCTGGCCCTGGACCACTTCATCTCCCACCACGAACACACCTACGCGGAAGCGCTCAGTTATTTCCCGACCATGCACGAGTTCAACCTCGGGCCGAATGAATACCTCGAGCACATCTTCCGCGTCAAACAGGCGGTGGATATCCCCATCATCGCCAGTTTGAATGGTGTCAGCCTGGGTGGCTGGATCGAATATGCCAAGTGGATGGAACAAGCTGGCGCCGATGGCCTTGAGCTCAACCTGTACTTCGTGGTAACCAACCCCGATCTGACATCGGAAGCCGTCGAACAAGACTATGTCGACGTGCTGACGGCGGTCAAACAGACCGTCAAGATACCCATTGCCATGAAGTTGAACCCCTTCTTCAGCTCGCTGCCCAACGTGGCGCGTCGGCTGGACCAGGCGGGTGCCGATGCGCTGGTGATGTTCAACCGCTTCTATCAGCCGGCGCTGGATGTCGAGGCGCTGGAGGTCGTGCCGCACCTGGTGCTGAGCACACCCGAGGAATCGAAGCTGCCCATCCGCTGGGTTGCCATCCTGTACGGCCACCTGGCCGCATCGATGGCCGTGACCAGCGGTATCCACACGCCAGAGAACGTCATCCAGGCCATCATGGCGGGCGCGGACATCACCAACGTCTGCTCGATGCTGCTGAAGTCCAATGTGGCCAAGATCGACTGGCTGCTGCGCAGCGTGACCTGGTGGATGGAGGAGCACGGTTACCATTCCATCTCGGAGATGAAAGGCAGCCTGAGCCAGAAGTCGTGCGCCGAACCGGGTGCGTTCGAGCGTGCCAACTACATGAAGGCGCTGAACGAGTTCCGTGTGTAGGGGATAGGAGTTAGGGGATGGGGATTAGGGGATAGGGGATAGGGGATGGGGGTTAGGGGTTGGCCGATGGCTACGTCTCCATTCCCCGTTCCCCAACCCCCAACCCCAACCCCTATTCCCCGCGCAGCAACGCCCGGCTCATTGCCGTGTGGCGACGCACCAGGTCGGGCAGGTCCAGTCCCACGATCGCTCCGTCGCGTACCCGTACTGCGCCATTGATGACACTCAAATCGACCTGTTGTGGGGCGCAGAACACCACCGCAGCCAGCGGATCGTGACGCGCTCCGCTGTAGGCGGCCTGCTCCAGATCGATCCCAATGAAGTCAGCTGCCATGCCGGGCGCCAGGGCGCCGATGTCGTCGCGTCCCAGCACCGCGGCGCCGCCCAGGGTTGCCAGTTCGAGCGCTTCTGCAGCACTCAGGCCCGCCGGGTCACCCAGCACACGCTGCAGCAGCAGGGCCTGGCGCGCTTCGGCCAGCAGGTGGCCGCTGTCATTACTGGCACTGCCATCCACACCCAACCCTACGAACGCGCCACTATCCAACAGGCGGCGTACCGGCGCAACGCCACTGGCCAGGCGCATGTTGCTGCTCGGGCAGTGCGCTGTGCCCGTGCCGGTACGCGCAAAGAGAGCGATCTCTCGATCGCTCAAATGAACGCAGTGTGCGTGCCAGACGTCACGCCCGGTCCAGCCTAACTCCTCTGCATACTCGACCGGCCGGCGTCCAAAGGCGCGCAGGCAGAACGTCTCTTCGTCCTTTGTTTCGGCGAGGTGCGTGTGCAGCTGCACGCCGTAGCTGCGGGCCAGGGCAGCGCTCTCGCGCATGAGGTCGGGCGTGACCGAGAAGGGTGAGCACGGAGCCACCACAATGCGGGTCATGGCATAGCGGTCTGCCTGATGAAAGGTCTCGATGGCGCGCCGGCAGTCTGCCAGGATCGCCTCTTCGGTCTCGACGACCGCATCGGGCGGCAGGCCCCCCGCGCTTTCACCCAGTGACATCGATCCGCGACTGGCATGAAAACGTAAGCCCAGCTCGACGGCCGCCTGAATCTGATCGTCGATGCGGCTGCCGTTGGGCCACAGGTAGTGATGATCGCTGCTGGTGGTACATCCGGTCAACATCAACTCGGCCAGCCCAAGCTTGGCACCCAGATAAACCGCCTCGGGGGTCAGGCGTGCCCAGATGGGATAGAGGGTTTTCAACCAGTCGAACAGCACGGCATTCTGTGCCATGCAGCGTGTCAGGGACTGGTAGAGATGGTGATGGGTGTTGATCAGGCCGGGCAGGATGATGCGTCCGCGGCCATCCAGGACGGTATCGGCGGTGGCTGGCAAATCAGCGGTAGGACCTACTTGCTCGATGACCTGGTCGCGAACGAAGAGTCCGCCATCCACGATCTGGCGGCGCTGCGTGTCCATAGTCACGATAAGATCGGCATGTTTTAGAAGTAAGGTGGACATCGTTGTCTCCTGAGAGTCGGCTCCAAACCGGCTGGTGCCGTCGTGCGCTGATGAGCCTCACTGGGTCGCTAGAACTCAAGCTTCTTGAAGCGAATTGCCACGCTCTGCACCAGGCCAATGCCGGCCAGAAAAATGAGCAGCGAGCTACCGCCGTAACTGATCAGCGGCAGGGGTTTGCCGGTGACGGGCAGCAGATTGAGATTCATGCCGATGTTGACCGCTGCCTGGAAGAAGATGAGTGACGCAATACCGATGACGATCAGACGTCCGAAACTGTCGCGGGCCAGGTCGGCGACACGCAGCAGGCGCATGAGCAGTAGGAAAATGAGCAGCAGCACGAACATAGCACCGATGAACCCGAGCTCTTCAGCGACCACCGAAAAAATGAAGTCCGTGTGCCGCACGCGCAAGAAGTGGAGCTGGCTCTGACTGCCATGAAACAGCCCCTGGCCCAGGATACCACCGTTGCCGATGCTGATCAAGGCCTGGTTGACATTGTAGAAATCGTCGGGATTGGCTGCCGGGTCGAGGAAGAGCATGATGCGGTTGCGCATGTAGTCTTCCAGCGATAGCCAGACCGCCGGCGCGGCCAGTACGGCGACGACGCCGCTCAGCAGGACGTAAATCATGGGCAGGCCGGCAATCAACAGCATGACCACACCGGCAAAGGTGATGGAGAGCGCCGTGCCCAGGTCAGGCTGCAGGTAGATCAGTACCACGGGGACTGCCAGCAGCGCCAGCGCGCCGATGTAGGTGCTCGGACGCTGCATCCGCTGCTCGCGGTCGGCCAGGAAACGGGCCAACGTGATGACCACCACCAATTTGGCCAGCTCCGATGGTTGGATAGGCAAACCGATCTCCAGCCAGCGCTGCGCGCCACCCTGCGTGAAGCCGATGGCACTGACCAGGGCGAGCACAACCAGCGTGATGGCATACAACACGCGGGAGGCCGTGCCCAGGATGTGATAGTCGATTGCGGCCATGATGAAGTAGAACACCATGCCGATCACTGCCACCATCACCTGGCGCCCCACCAGGTCTTCCAGTCCGGGCGTATTGATAGTGGCACTGCGCACCATGATGATGCCAAACACAACGGCGATCACGGTCGTCGCTAACAGCACCCAATCGAAATTACGCCAGTAGCGTCGCATAGTCATCTCTTCCTGCAAGCATCTGCGGGTGTCTGTGTCCGCTGATCAGTCACCCGGTCGTAGACGCAGGTATGGATCGCCAGGTGGCATTGGGACACCAAAGTACTGGTGCAAGATCTCCGAGGCGATGGGCACCGCAATCGCAGAACCTTCACCACCGTTGTAGACGAAGACCACCACGGCGATCTCAGGATTGTCGTAGGGGGCAAATGCCGTGAACCAGGCGTGCGTTGGCAGGCGGCCTTTGGCATCGTAACCAAGCTCCGGGTCCCAGAACTCCGCCGTGCCCGTTTTCCCAGCTACGGCAATGCCGGCCACGCGGGCACCCGGTGCGGTTCCCTGGGACCAGTTGACCGCGCCAAACATGCCTTCGCGCACCACGGCCAGATGTTCCGGTGAGACGGGAATCGGGCGAATGGCGTCCGGTTGCAGCTGTTCGACGATGTTGCCTTCGCTGTCGGTTACCTGGGCCACCAGTTGTGGCCGGTAGAGGGTGCCCCCGTTGGCGATCGCCACGGTTGCGTTGACCACCTGTAAGGGGGTTGCCAGCACAAAACCCTGGCCAATCGACATGTTGTAGGTGTCACCGGTGAACCAGCCTTCACCGTAGGTGAGGCGTTTCCACTGGTCGGATGGGATCAATCCGCCGTGTTCACCCGGTAGATTGATTCCTGTAGGTTCGCCGTAGCCGTACAAACCCGCATAGTCCGCCAGCCGATCGACGTTCAGGCCCTGGAAATCACGCAGGCCGCCGCCCACCTGGTAGAAGAAGACGTCGCACGACTCGGCCAGAGCCTCGGTGACGTTGATAGGGCCATGGCCACGCCCATACTGCTGGATCCAGCAGTAGAAAGGTTGCGCCTTTGTCATGTCGGTTGGATAGTACTTATTGGGCAACCACATGATCCCGTCGTCTTGCAGGCGCGTGCGCGGGGTAATGACCCCCTCCTGCAAACCGGCCGATGCCGCCACCATTTTGAAGGTCGATCCAGGCGGGTAGATACCACTGATCGCGTGGTTCAGCAGCGGCCGCATCGGATCGCTGCTCAGCGCTGCATACTCCTTTTCGGTGATGCCATCGGCAAAGACATTGTTGTCGTACGTGGGCAGGCTCACCATGCCCAGCACAGCGCCGTTCTGTGGGTTCATGGCAATGGCCACACCTGAGGCGGATCCCGCGGCGGCCAGGCCCTTGCGCAGAGCCACTTCCATCGCCTGTTGCAGGCCAGCATCGATCGTCAGGTGCAGGTTGTGGCCGGGAATTGGGGCACGTGGCTGGCCGACGGTGCTGATCTCGCGACCGGCAACGTCGACCTGAATCTGGCGGTATCCGACCTGCCCGCGTAGTGTCTCTTCGTAGGTATTCTCGATGCCAGCATAACCGACCCAGTCGTCGGGGCTGTAGCCGTCCGCTGCGTAGGCATCGGCCTGCTCAGCCGGAATGGGTCCCAGGTACCCGATCAGGTCGGCCGTCAGTGCACCGGTGAGGTATTCACGTACCGCGTTGATCTGCACGAGGACACCGGGCAGGGTGTGGCTCTCCTCCTTGACGAGGAATGCCAGGTC
This sequence comes from uncultured Anaerolineae bacterium, assembly GCA_964642445.1. GTDB lineage: Bacteria > Chloroflexota > Anaerolineae > SSC4 > Amarolineaceae > SSC4. Next base: position 8,605 of record CAZXQZ010000010.1, on the reverse strand, counting down.
CTGCGGCACCTGGTTGACCACCATGATCGGACGGAAAGCACTGCCCAGGCGCGCCTTGAGAACCGCTTCCTGGATCAGCGTGGCGGCGACTGCACGTGGGAGAGTCTGCAGCTCGTTGAAACTGAGTGGCAGGCGGGCTTTGGCAGGTGCCGGCGTGACCGTGGGCGAGACGACCGCTGTGGCGGCAGGTGTTTTGCCCGCAGGACGACGCGTCGGGGTGGCGGTGAGCGTCGGAGTGACCGTGGCCGTCGGTGCGATGACCGGCTCGACCGGAGTCAGAAGCAGGTCGAGCAAACGATCGATCGACGCCTCGAGCGGCTCGTCGTCGTCTGGCAAGTCTGCAGGAACGACCATGACGGCAAAGGTGGGGCGATTGCGGGCCAGGATGCGGCCGGCACTGTCGTAGATGACGCCGCGCGCGGCCGGTTCGATGACTTCGCGATACCGGTTGGAATCGGCCAGGGCGCGCAGATCCTGGCCCTGGCCAATCTGGAGGCGCCATAATTGGACACTCAGCACGATCAGGACCACAATGATGATCGAGCGATAGATGAATGTGCGAATAACCCCAACCTGGGCAGCCGTGTTCACGTCGTGCCGGTCACTTTCTGTCTACAGTTGTTCTTGCCGGCCATTGACGATCCCCCCAATCCAGCGCACCGCCGGGTAGAGAATGGGCAGCAGCACTGCGTTGAACACAGCGTTTGGCAGAATGACACCGATGATGGCTTCCGGCCACAGGGTTGGCCGTCCCAACAGCGTCAGAATACCCACCGTGATGAGACCATACAGCACACCGGCGACGAAGCCGCCGAGCGCAATGATGACGAAATGGCCGCGAAATAGATTGGCCGATAGGAGGCCCATGACGTAGACAACGATCAGCAGCGCAATCGCCGATGTACCCAGCGGCGTGCCCGAGAGCAGATCCAACCACAGGCCGCCCACGAACGCCCAAATCAAACCACGCTGGCTGCCGTACTCCATGGTGTAACCTACAGCCAGCACCAGCACCAGGTTGGGCATTGCGTTGAACACCTGCAGGGCAGGAACGAGCGTCGTTTGCAGCAGCGCCGCCAGGCCTAACAACGGAATCAGCAGGTAATAGTTCATCGGTCGATGCCCAGCAGGGCGACTCAGTTGTCCTCTTCCGGCGGCTGCGTGATGCTGTCGATCGGTCGGAAGTTGGTGATCACCAGCACCGTTTCCAGGCGGTTGAAGTCAACCGTCGGGCGCACTTCGGCGTATTGAAACATCTCGTAATCGTGACGCACCACGTCGATCACCTGACCCACGACCAGGCCCTTGGGAAAATTGCCACCCAATCCCGACGTCAACACGATGTCGCCCGGACTGATGGTGGCATCTTGCGGGAGGTAGTCCATGTGCGGATAGCCCGCATCGACGCCGTTGACGATGCCTATCAGGCGTGAACCCTGGATGATCGCATTTACCGAGCTGCCGGGGTCGGTGATCAGCAGCACGCGCGCAGACGTTGCATTGACATCGGTGACCCGTCCAACCAGTCCCACATCGCTTACGACCGGCATGCCCGGTGCAATTCCATGATCGCTGCCCAGGTCGATCTGCAGGTAGCGCAGCAAGGTGGGATCACGGCCAACGATGCGGCCGATGATTTGACCGCCCCGAACATCGAGCCCCGGGTTGGCCTGGCGGAAACGCAGCAGCCGCCGCATACGCGCATTGTCGACCTCGACGTCCTTGAGACGAACGTTTTCGACTGTTAACCGTCCCACCAACTCCTGCAGGTCCTCATTGCGCTGCCGTATGCTGGACAGTTCCTGCGCTGTGTTCAACACCGTTTGCAGGCCATAGGTCACCGAGGCCATTCCAGACTGCAGGGGCAGAATCGGTCGTAGCACGAGTGCTTTGGCCGCATTCAGGGCACCCAGTTGGTTGAGCACCAGGAGACCCACGCTGACGGCGAGGAGAATCAGCAGTCGAACATTGGCCGCCCGCAGGTAACTTTGCGGTATGCGCATCATCTCCGCATCATGCCCACATCAATGGATCGTGCTGCCGCGCTGCATACTGGTCAGCACCTTACGCAGGTCGTCGAGGGATTCGAGAATTTTTTCGGCCCCTTTGGCCACACACGCCAGCGGCTCATTGGCCACGTAGACTTTCATCTTGGTTTCTTCGGTGACTCGTTGGGCCAGACCACGCAGCAACGCACCACCCCCGGCCAGGATGATGCCGTCCGACATCAGGTCAGCTACGAGCTCCGGTGGCGTATCGTCCAGGGTGCCCTTGATTGCCTCGATGATGATGCCAACCGAATTGCGCAGGGCTTCGCGCACCTCGATGCTGCTGACGTCGACTGCTTCCGGCAGGCCGGTAATCAAGTTGCGGCCGCGCAGGGTGTAGACAATCTCTTGTTCCAGGGGATAAGCGGAGCCGGCCTCGATTTTGGCCTGTTCGGCCGTACGATCACCGATCAGCAGGTTGTATTTCTGGCGTGCATAAGCGATGATGTCTTCGTCCATTTCATCACCGGCGACGCGGATGGAACGCGCCACCACGATGCCGCCCAGCGCAATCACCGCGACCTCGGTGGTACCACCGCCAATGTCGACGATCATCGATCCCTTGGCTTCGGTCACCTTGAGGCCAGCACCAATCGCGGCCGCCATCGGCTCTTCGACCAGGTAGGCTTCCCGCGCGCCGGCGCTGATGGCCGCATCGTGCACCGCCCGCTTCTCGACTTCCGTCACACCGCTGGGAATACCCACCACTACACGCGGTCGCGGAATACGCAGGATCATGCGGTCGTGCACCTTGCGGATGAAATGGTGCAGCATCTGTTCGGTCACGTCGAAGTCGGAGATCACACCATCGCGTAGCGGGCGGACCGCCACGATATTGCCTGGTGTGCGTCCCACCATTTCCTTTGCTTCTGCACCAATCGCAAGGACCTTTTTTGTCTTTTTTTCGATGGCAACCACCGACGGCTCGTCGATGACAATGCCCTTATTACGGACACAAACGAGTGTATTGGCTGTACCCAGGTCAATACCAATGTCGAGCGAAAAGAGCCCCAACAGCCAATTGAGCGGATTATACAACGCGAACTCTCCTCCAGCAGCGCACTATGGACTTGAAAAGACTAACCTGCCGCAATTTGCGGCGAATGCCGGCTATTTTGCCGGAGGTTATTCTGATACACGCCCTATCGGCGAAAAAACCGGCCTGGCAGGATAACGTCAGGCCGCTGGTCTCGCTCGTTTGTGCGCGTTCATGACTTCGGCTTCAACGGTGGCATTATACCATCGAAATCGAACCATACCCAAACGAGCAGTTGCCCTGTACGGGCCAAACCGCGCCGAGCTCTTACGCACTGTAACGCAGCAGGGGTGCTGGTAGTTACAGCCTCATCCGGCCTGGCTGATATCCGCTTGGCGCTGGCGCACCTTGGTGCTACAATGGACGCCATGGATGTGCCAGCTGCTGTGATGGCTGCGGTTCATGAACACCGCTTGTTTAGCGCGGGGATGCCGTTGGTCGTGGGTGTGTCGGGCGGTGCCGATTCCGTGTGCCTGCTGCACGTGCTGCGGCAGTTGCCAGCCGATCTGGCTCCGGACGTGCACGTTGCACATCTGCACCACGGGCTGCGCGGCGCGGCGGCCGATGCCGATGCGGCCTTTGTGGCCGAACTGGCCGATCGGTGGGGCTTGCCATACACGGTTCGCCGCGTCGACCTGTCTGTGCACCCGGGTAATTCCACTGAAGAGGCCGCACGGCGGGCACGCTACACGTTCCTCGGTGAGGTGGCGCGTGCGGTCGGCGCAGTGACGGTTGCCGTGGCGCACAACGCCGACGATCAGGTTGAGACCATCCTGATGCACTTCTTGCGCGGCAGCGGCCTGGCAGGACTGCGCGGCATGCGACCGCATAGCCCCTTGCCGCGTGCCCCCTGGGGGCGGGCGGTCGTCGATGACGATCTGCTGCCGCCCAGCGTGGCACCCGACGGGCCGGCAATGTCCCTGGTGCGTCCCCTGCTGGAGGTGCCGCGTGCCGACATCGAGGCCTACTGTGCACAGCACGGCCTCCAGCCACGCACCGACCTGTCCAATACCGATCCTGCGTTCTTCCGCAATCGTCTGCGCCACGTGCTGCTGCCGCAGCTGGAGACGTACAACCCGGGGGTGCGCGCGGCCCTGCGCCGCACGGCGCGCGTGCTGGCCGATGACTACCAGGTCCTGCGCCAGGTTCTGGCTGTTGCCTGGCCGCAGGTGGTGCAACATTTCGATGCGACAGCGGTGACACTGGTCCTCGCGCCCTGGCGGGCCCTGCCCACGGCTGTGCAGCGCAGCGTACTGCGCGAGGCCATCCATCACCTGCGTCCGGGACTGCGTGACGTCGGTTTCGATCACGTGGAAACAGCACGCCAGCTGCTGGTGGACGCTGCCTGCACGACCGGCCAGCGCGCAACGCTGCCGCGCGGCCTGCTGCTCACCGTCGGGTACACCACGGCCACGATCACCGCTCAACCCGGCATTTCGCCGGCGCACGCCGGTCCGCAGCTGACGGTGGCTCCCCTGGCCCTGGTTGTACCTGGGGTGACGCCGCTGCCAGGCACGGCCTGGACCCTGCACAGCACCGTGTGCGCAGCCGCCGATCTGCCCGCTGACTGGCAGAGCAACCCCGATCCCTGGCGCGCTTTTTTGGACGCCGATGTCGTCGGACCGCAGCCGTTTCTGCGTGTGCGCGAGCCGCAGGACCGCTTCCAGCCCCTGGGCCTGGGCGGTCATCACAGCCTGGTACACGCGTTCATGATCAACCACAAGCTGCCGGCGGCGCTGCGGGCACGTTGGCCCCTTTTGCACGGCCAGAACGGACTCGCCTGGCTGATTGGCCTGCGCATCGACGAGCGCGCCCGTGTCCGCCCGGAGACAACGCATGCCCTGATCGTCCGCGTAATGAGCGAAACAGAGGCCGAGGATGCGACCACTGATCTTTTGGGCCCGTGATCGCCGGGCTACCCTGCGCTTGAGCAGTCGATCATCCACCGCGGTCAGCGGTCATATCACCATCGACGCGCAGCCCGCCCCCTTTCATTTCAACCCCCAGACGCTGGTGCTCACGTTGGGTGAGGGGGAATCGTTAAGAGTCATCCAGTTGAACGAATATGGCTGGGAAATCTAACTTCAACGCCTGGGAAGGATCGACATGCAAGAACCGGCCGTCATACTGAAACCTGGTAAAGAGAAACCGGTGCTGCAGCGCCATCCCTGGATTTTCTCCGGCGCCATTGCGCGCACACCTGGAGTCACGGACCCGGCACCGGTCCCACCGGGTGCCGGCAATCCACGTGACCCGTTGACCGACCTGGTGAACGTGTATGATGCACGCCGGCAGTGGCTGGCGCGCGGCACATTCAACCCGCGCTCGCAGATCACAGTACGGCTGCTGAGCTGGCAGGCCAACGAAGAAGTCGACGCGGCATTCTGGCGCCAGCGTCTGCAGCGCGCCATCGCCGGTCGTCAGGCCCTGGCCAGCCGTTCGGACACCAACGCCTATCGCCTGGTCAACGCCGAAAGCGACGGCCTGCCTGGCCTGGTGGTCGATCGCTACGCCGATTGGTTGGTGGTTCAGTGCCTGACGTTGGGCATGGCCCGGCGACGCAGCATCATCGTGGCGGCGCTGCAGGACCTGCTGGCGCCGGCGGGCATCTTCGAGCGTTCGGACGTCGACGTGCGCAGCCACGAGGGTTTGCCGTCGGAAGTGGGGGTGTTGGCTGGGGAGCCACCGCCCCCGGTGCTCTGGGTGCGGGAGAATGGTCATTCGTTTGCCGTCAACCTGGCCTTCGGGCAGAAAACCGGTTTTTACCTGGACCAGCGTGACAATCGTGCACGCACGGCTGCTGTTCTGGCGACCCTACCGGGTGCGCGTGTCCTCAACTGTTTTGCCTACAGCGGTGCATTTGCTGTCTACGCCCTGACCGACGGCGCGGCCAGCCACGTGACCAACCTCGACAGTTCACTGGATGCGCTTCAGATGGCTGAACAGAACCTGGCGTACAACGGTCTGGATCCGGACGAACAGGCCGCAGGCTTGCTGGGAGATGTTTTTGCAGTCCTGCGTGACCTGCGGGCGCGCAAGGAGTCGTTCGATGCGGTGATTCTGGACCCGCCCAAATTTGCCCACAGCCAGGGACAGCTGCAAGCGGCGACGCGCGGCTACAAGGACATCAACCTCCTGGCAGCGCAGCTGGTGCGCCCCGGTGGGCTGCTGGTTACCTTTTCGTGCTCAGGCCTGGTCAGTGCTGACCTGTTTCAGAAAGTTGTTTTTGGTGCCGGCCTCGACGCCCGGCGTGACCTGCAGGTGCTGGCGCGCCTGGGGCACGGCTCCGATCACCCGATTTTGTTGAGTTTTCCTGAGGGTGAATACCTGAAAGGATTTATCTGTCGCGTCTGGTGACAGCCAATCCGTTGCGCATACCCGGCAGGTGCCACGTCCCCGGGGTGACGCGAGTCCCGCCATCGAGGCGTTGGCATCCTTCAGGCCACAATCGTGATGTCAGCATCGCTTTCACGCCGCCAGGCATAGGTCATGCGCAGCGAGTTGTACGCGGCACCGATCTGCCCGGTCCGATCGAGCACGATGAGGCCGGCCCAGCCATTGGTCCGTGTGGCCAGGAAGTGCAGCGCAGCCTCGGCGGCGGACTGCGGCTCCAGGCCGCGATTCAGGCCGTCGATCGCACGAAAAGCCAGCTGACTGCGGGCAATGGCTTCACCGTAACCGGTGGTCGCACAGCCCCCCAACTGGCTGTCCGCGTAGTAGCCACATCCGGGCAGGGGTGAATCGCCCACGCGGCCCGGTGCCTTGAGCGACATCCCGCCGGTCGAGCAGGCAGCCGCCAGATTCCCGTCGTGGTCAAGGGCGACAGCTCCCACCGTATCGCCGCTCTCAGGTTCTTGTTCCTGTGCCAATGTGTCCTGAAAGGTACCCTGGCTCAGACGCCGAAGTTCGTCGCGGCGGCGCTCTGTCAGCAGGGTGGCGAGGGGGACGCGCCTAACACCGTGTGCGTGCGCAAAATCAGCGGCACCCTGGCCGGCGAACAAGATGTGGTCGCTGCGTTCGAGAACCAAACGGCACACGGCGATGGGGTTGCTGACCTCAGCCAGCGCTGCCACGGCGCCGATACGCAGGTGCGTGCCGTCCATCAGGCCGGCGTCCATTTCGATGGTGCCAGCACTCGTCAGACACGACCCGCGGCCCGCGTTGAAGGCGGGCAAGTCCTCCAGGCACATCACGGCGGCCTGCACCGCATCGAGAGCGGTCTGCCCGGCCGCCAGTGCCGCATAACCGAGCGCAGTCGCCTGCCGAATGCCCGCGGCGTGATCGGCGCGGATGGCCGATGGAATATTCCCGGCGCCGCCATGTACGATGATCGCGATACTCACGGCTGAGTCACTCCTGTACAAAAAAACGGCGTGGAATGATTCATTCCACGCCGTCCGTTTACCCGGTCGATTCGATCAAACAGGTTGGCGATGCTGTCGCAGTGTACGATTGATGATGTCTTCCTGCTCATCACGGTACACGTGGCTGTCGCGCCGACCTTTTTTGTTGCCGCGCTTGTCTGGCGTGCTGTCCGTTAGCGGCTCATTCGCCAGGGCGGCTTGCAGGGCCAGGGCCATGGCTGTCGGGCCCATGTCCTCATCGTCTGCCTTATAGTCGTACCATTCTTCCCGTTCGTTGGAGCGGCCGCGTTGGCGGTTCTTGGAACGACGATCGCGACGATCGCGCCCGCGGTTGTCGGCACTCTCTTCGGAGAATCCGCCGTCCTGCCGGTCGCGGCTGCGTGGGCGTTCGCGAGCAGGGCGCTCTTCTTCTTCGGCCTCGACCACCGGCGCAGCAGTTTCGTATACCGGCTCAGGCACCAGCCCTTTGACGCTCAAATCGATGCGCTGCCGGCGGCGGTCCAGACCAATGACGCGCACTTCGACCTCGTCACCGATGTTGACCACATCCTCGACGCGCTTGACATAACCTTCAGCCATCTCACGAATGTGCAGCATCCCATCGCGACCCACGCCGACATCGATGAAAGCAGCATAGGGCACGACGCGCGTCACCTTGCCGGTGACCACATCACCTTCCTGAAGATCGCGGAGGGTCTTGGTCCCTGGTGACACCATCGTCAGGCTGATGCGATTGCGGTCACGGTCTAGTTCCTTGATCCACACGGTGACTTCGTCGCCCTCTTTGACCAGATCACTGGCCTTGGCGACGCGCGACACCGACATCTCGGATACGTGCACCAGGCCGTCCGTGCCCACGCCGATATCTACGAAGGCACCGAAATCGGCCACGCGGCGGATGACACCAGGCACTTCCATACCGACACTGAGGACCTTGACCACTTTTTTGGGTGGAATCACGCGGATGGGCGCGGCACCGTGGCCGCCGCCCTTGCGCGGCTTGCGCGTCCCGTGGCTGCTGCGTTTGCCGTCCGCTGCGGCCGGTTTGGCTGGGAGTGCTTCGTGTGCAGCGTCTGCTTCTGGGGCTGCTGGCAGGCTTTCTGCGTCGACAGCGGTTGCACTCATGCCATCGGTACCTGAATCTGCGGCAACTTCGA
>CAZXQZ010000009.1:0-40747 GCA_964642445.1 uncultured Anaerolineae bacterium | reverse complement strand
CACGCGCCCTCCCTCCGGCTTGACATTTTGTCTAGAGGATGCTACTCCCTACTCCCTACTCCCCTACTCCCTACTCCCTACTCCCTACTCCCTACTCCGTTCCCCTCAACAACTGCTCCACCCGACTCCCGCCAATGGTGAAATACCGCGCCTCAGGATGGTGCACGACGATCGCCGCGGTGCTCTGTTCCGGCACCAGCTGGAAGGCCGGCGTCAGACTCATCCCCAATGCCGACTCGGCCGGCAGCAGGCGGAAGACGACCTGGTGGTCTTCGAGATCCGGGCAGGCACCGTAACCCCAGGAATAGCGTTTGCCGCGGGCGCCGGTGCCGAGCTCCTTCTGGATGCGCGCGTGCAGCCAGGCCGCGGTCGCTTCGGCCGCCTGCACCGCCAGGCCGTGCACGTAGTACGCCTCGCTGTAATCCCCCGCGGCCTGCAGGGCGTCGAAGCGCTGCGTGGCTACCTCGCCAACGGTCACGACCTGCAAAGCCACGACGTCGACCAGGCCCGAAGACTGCGGCGCAAAATAGTCGCTGATACTCAGGTGCGCGTCGTCATCCTGGCGCGGGAAGGTGAGACGCGCCACCTCGCGCAGGTCCACTGCGGTGCCGTTTTGCTGCTGCATGGCCCCTGGGTCAAAAATGACCAGGTCGTTGCCATCGGCCTGGCATGGGAAATAACCGTACGTCGCCTGCGGCTGCAGCCAGCCCTGCTTCTGCGCATCGGCCTGCATGGCCGCCAGGCGGGTATCGAACTCGGCGCGCAGCGTTTCCCACGCCGCACCGTGCGCATTTTTGGCTCCCCACGAGAGCCGGTAGAGCTCGTCCTTGTCGAGGAAGGGGTAGACCTGGATCGGCGGTATCTGCCCAATGACGCGCACACCCCAGAAGGGCGGGGTTGGGATTTCGTCGGCGGTCAGGGCACGCGTTGCCGAGCGCGTGACGCCGGCCGCGCCACCGGTGTCGAGAGCACGCGCCAGTTCGGCATGTCCCTCGGCTACGATCCGTTCCAGGAGGGCCGGATGCGCCGCGGCGTTCTGCAGCGTATCGACCGTCTCCAACCCTTCGAAGGCATCCTTGCAGTAGAATACGCCGGCGGCGTACGGCACCGCGTCTTGCCCTTCGGTTTCTTGCACGAAGAGGATGCGCCGGCCAAAACGGCGGTTGATCGCCGCACCGCCCACCAGCACGGGGAAGTTCAATCCACGCTTGTGCAGTTCCTGCACGATCAGCGGCATCTGGCGCGACGTGCTCACCAGCAGCGCACTCAGGCCAATCGCATCGGCCCCCACTGCCACCGCCTTGTCGATGATGACGTTGGCCGGCACCTGCTTGCCCAGGTCGAAGACGGTGTAGCCGTTGTTGGTGAGAATCGTATTCACCAGGTTTTTGCCGATGTCGTGCACGTCACCGTAGACGGTCGCCAGCACGACTTTGCCCTTGGTCATCCCTTCCTGCCGCTCCAGGTACGTTTCCAGACGCGCTACCGCCTTTTTCATCACTTCGGCCGACTGCAAAACGTAGGGCAGGATCAGCTCGCCAGCGCCGAATTTGTCACCTACTTCTTTCATCGCCGGCAGCAGGACCTGGTTCAGCACCCACACCGGGTCGTGCGCCTCGACCGACGTGCTGACCAGGTCCTCGACTCCTTCTTTCTTACGGTGCACGATCTGCCAGTGCAGCTTCTCTTCGGTGGTCATGCCGGCCGTGGGATCGACGTCGGCTTTACGCTCGCCGATACCCTCGGTGTGCGCTTCGAAGTAGTGAATGTAACGCGCCAGGGCGTCGGGCCGCCGGTTGAAGATCAGGTCCTCGCACAGAACACGCAGCTCGGACGGAATCTCGGCGTAGGGCGCCACGTGTTTGGGGTTGACGATCGCCATGTCAAGGCCGGCCTGCACGGCGTGATAGAGGAAAACGCTGTTCAGCGGCCCGCGCGCCGCCATGGTCAGACCAAAGGAGAGGTTGCTCACGCCCAACGAGCTGAGCACCCCCGGCAGCGCCTGTTTGATCGCGCGAATCCCCTCCAGCGTTTCGACGGCGCTGTTGGCGAACTCCGGATCACCCGTCGCCAGGGTGAACGTCAGGGCGTCGAAGATCAGGGCATCGGGCGGTAGCCCATACTCACCCACGGCGATGTCGTAGATGGCCTGTGCCGCCTCCAGCTTGCGCGCCGCGGTTTTGGCCATGCCGGCCGGGTCGATGGTCAGGGCAATCACCGCTGCACCGTGCTCGACGACCAGCGGCAGCACGGTGTCCATGCGGGTCCGCCCACCTTCCAGGTGCACCGAGTTGACGATGGCGCGGCCGGGGTAGTTCTCCAGGGCGATCTTCATCACCTCTGGTTCGGTCGAGTCGATCACCAGCGGGGCGTCGATCGACTGCGCCAGCAGGCGCACCGTTTGCCGCATCTGTGCCGCTTCGTCGGCACGTTCGGTGAGCGCGACGCAGACGTCCAGGGTATGGGCGCCGCCGTCCACCTGCTCGTGGGCGATCTGCACCAGCCCGTCGTAGTCGTCGGCCAGCAGGAGACGTTTGACGATCTTGCTGCCCTGGGTATTGATACGCTCGCCGATCAGCATAGGCGCCGGTTCCTGCACCAGCCCGGTGGCGCGCATGGCCGATGCCACGGCGGGCACGAAGACGCGGGGGCTGCGAATGCGCGCGATGCCGGGGGCGCGTGGACCGACTTCGGCCACCTGCGCAACCACTTCTGCCAGGTGTGCCGGCGTCGTGCCACAGCAGCCGCCCACCACGTTGACCCCCAGCTCGTGCACGAACTCGCGCAAGATTGCCGCCAATGGCTGCGGTTCCATCGGATACACCGCCTGCCCGTCGACGTTGAGCGGCAGACCGGCGTTGGGGATGACCGAAATCGGCCGGTTGGAATTGGCGCACAGGTAACGCACTGGCTCGCGCATGTAGTCTGGACCGGTCGAGCAGTTCAGGCCAATGACGTCGATCGGCAGGGCGTGCAGAATCGTCAGCACGGCGGCAATGTCGGTGCCCAACAGCATCCGTCCGGTGACGTCGAGCGTGACCTGGACCTGGACGGGAATCCGCACGCCGGCCTGGCGGAAATAACGCTGGATGCCCGCCACCGCTGCTTTGACTTCGAGAATGTCCTGCTGGGTTTCCAGCAAAAGGACGTCGACGCCGCCTTCGACCAGGCCGCGCGCCTGTTCGGCGAAGACGTCGGCCAGCTCCTGGAAGGTGACGTTGCTCAGCGTCGGGTCCGAGGCGCTGGGCAGGTAACCGGTGGGTCCCAGCGAGCCGGCGACGTACCGCGGCACACCGGTCTCGGTGGCAAACCGGTCGGCCACGCCGCGCGCCAGCTGAGCAGCGGTGCGGTTCAGTTCGACGATCTGGTCTTGCAGCCCGTACTCGCGCATCGTCAGGCGGTTGCTGCGGAAGGTGTCGGTTTCGATGACTTCGCTGCCGACGGCCAGGAACGAGGCGTGGATGGCTTCGATCATCGAGGGCTTGCTGATGACCAGGTAGTCGTTGTTGCCCCACAGCTTCTCGCCGCCGTAGTCGGCCGCCGTTGGCTCGAACGTCTGAATACTGGTGCCCATCGCGCCGTCGAAGACCAGGATGTGGTCACGCAGCGCATGCAGGTAACGGTCGTTGGTATAGGGAAGTCTGTTCAAGGCCGGCGATCCTTTCGTTTTCGGGTCAATGCCTGGTCAATTATAAGCAGCCTGGCGGTGATGGCAAACCGGTCGCTGTAACAGACTTACCCATGCTGCCGTCATGCCTTATGCACGCCCGGTTTCGTCCGGGGCTATTTTTTTGCCTCGCACAGACACGAAATGACACACCCGCTGCAGCCCGTTGTTGACCGTGTGTTCGCGCCTGCCGAGCCGATTCTGGAGGAGTCAGCTAATGTCTGGCACCATCGATCCGTTCCGGCGGTTGGTTTCCGCCACCGCCATCCTGACGATTGTCCTGTCTCTACTTCTGCTGCCGGGTGTTGCCGGCGCGGCGCCGGCATCGAACACCGCCGAAATGGGCCACCTGGCCATGCCGCGCACCCCCATCGATGTCACGCTGACCATCGACAAGGCACCGCGCCTGGGTGACGTGGCAACCGTCACGTGCCAGGCGAGTACTTCCCAGCCCGCACCAGGTACCAGGCTGACCATCGAGTTACCAGCATCCGCCCAAACCGAGGCCGGCGAGCTCAGCTGGCAGGGTGACCTGGCGGTCGATCACCCGGCCAGGTTGTCATTGCGGGTACGTTTCACCGCGCCGGGCAATACGACCATCTCCTGCCGGGCGCTGCGGCCCATCGACGCCAAAAATGCCTGGGGCGACTTGAAAGCGGTCTATTTGTCGATCGGTCGTGGGCAGAGCCAGTTTGGTTTTGCGCCGGCTGCGCCGACTGACCGGGTGCAGTTGGGCGGGCTCAAGATTCCGGGCGATGGCCAGCTGCTGGATGAATCCCAGGTCCAGAGCGCACTCTTCGACCCCAACCGCGTGCTGCCGCCAGCGCCGGCGAAGGATCCGGCACCACCGGCTGTTCCGTATGCGCTACCAGCGGCTTCGCCTGGCCAGCGGCCTGAGCCGGCCAAGGGCAGCAGCCAAGCGTCTGTGCCGTCCGTGGCTCCTGTTCAGCCTGTGCCACCCCAGCTGGCTGCCGAGGTACCGGCCGGCAACCTGACCGTCACCGGCAACTGGGCCTACTATGACCGGGACGACAACTACGTCGGCGCGCTGGAAATGCTGGTGGAGCTGGTGCGTGGCGACAACTACGGGCACCTGGCCTGGTGCTTCACCGATCTGGGTGGTAACTATGCCTGTGGGCCGGTGGCCAACCCTGGCGGGGTGGGCGTGCGCACACTGTTGCGCTCCTGGGTCAACTACAACCCCAATGGCGATATCCTGGCTGTGGTCAACCCTGACTATGGCACCACCAATGCCATTAATTTCACCTTTCCAACGCAGAGCGGTGTCGTTGTTTTTCCTGACGGTACGCACGACATCGGTGCCTGGTACGTTTTCAACGACAGCAACTACGAGCGGGCCTACTGGACCCAGCGCGAGCTCAATGACACCTGGCGCTTTACCTACTTCAATGGCCTGGGTGGCACCGCCACCTCGGGTCCGAGCACGGTGCAGTGGAAGATCGACAGCACCGACGGCACCTACTACGTGCCGGGTGGCAACGTTCACCTGGCTGGCGTCGATCCCCTGGGTAAGTCGGTGGCCCTGCACGAGTATTCGCACAACGTGATGTACAACATCTACGGCAATTACTATCCACCGTACCCTAACTGTAACCCGCACAGCATTCAAGGCGCGACCAGCCAGGGCTGTGCGTGGACCGAGGGCTTTGCCGAGTTCATTCCGTCGGTCGTCAGTAACGACCCGACCTTCTACTGGCCCAGCGGTGCCTCGCTCGACCTGGAGGGTCCAAGCTGGACCACCCCCAATTGGGATGACGGAGATACGGTCGAAGGGCGCGTCGCCGGTGCGTTGTGGGACATGTACGACGCCAACGACGACGGCGACGACATCTACAGCGATGGCGGGTTTGCCAACTTCTGGGACACCTTCTACTACGCTAACAACGACGTCATGTCGCAGTTCTGGAGCTCTTGGCGCAGCCGTGGCCACAACAACAGCAGCGGCGGGCCGATCATGGACCTGTACCAGAATACGATCAACTACCGCAGCGGGCCGGCCAACGACGATTTCCAGAACGCGGCGCTGGTCACCACGATTCCGTACAACATCATTGGCCTGCCAACCCAAGGTGCCACTACCCAGGGGCTGGATCCATTTCATCCCTGCGGATCGGCGTCGACCCCGCGGCAGTCACGCAGCGTGTGGTATGCCTATACCCCGTCCATCACCGGCAACTACCAGATGAATACCCAGTTCAGTGATTACGATACGGTGCTGGCCGTGTGGACCGGTCCCTGGGGTGGGCTGACCAACGTTGCATGTGATGACGACAGCGGTGGCAACTGGACGTCGGCCTTGAATGTAACCCTGTACGGTGGCACCACCTACTACATCGAAGCGACGCGCTACGGCAGTGGCGCCGGGGGCGCGCTGCACCTGTGGATCAACCTGAACCCGCCGCTCAACGACGACTTTGATTATTCCTTCACGGCCTCTGGCATCTCGTACAGCGATTACGAGAATACGATCAACGCCACGACAGCGGTCGACGATCCGTCGTTTGCCTGTGGTCCTTACCACAACGGCCAGGGTTCGCATTCGGTGTGGTACATGATCGCCTCGGCGTACAACCGTGTGCTGACGGTCGATACGCTGACGAGCAGCTACGACACGGTGCTGGCGGTCTGGACGGGTACGCGGGGCGCATTGAGCCTGGCGGCGTGCAACGACGACACCGGGGGCACGCTGCAGTCGCAAACGCAGGTGGCATTGCAGGCGGGCACGGTTTACCACATCGAAGCGCTTGGTTATGGCAGCAACAGTGGGGCACTGAACTTCACCACCAACCTGGGACCGGTCTGTCCCGACTTTGTCGCACCGGCGGGTGTGGGCGTCGAGGACATCACGGCGATCACCAGCCTGTGGGATCAAAGCGCCGGGCCGCCGTATGACTACGACGGCGACGGCATCATCACCATTTACGACATCAGCCAGGTGACACCGCTGTGGGGCCAGGACTGCCTGGCGGTGAATTCATCGCCGGAGAGCGTAGTCGATCCGAATCTGAAGTAGGTTTCGCATTGGAATGCGGCAGCCATGCTGCCGCTTTGAAGACGTAGGTCACAGCGCCCGCTGTGACCTACGTGACGTTTGCCACCAAACCAAAATCGGTTTATAATCCTTCGCAGGCCTCTTCGGGGGCCAATTTTATCTCATCAGGATAATCCATGCCGGCACTTGCCGATACGATCGCCCAAATCGAAGCCGAGCTCATGCTCAAAAACGACGTGCGCGACCTCACGCTGCGCCGCTCGCGCGAGCTGATTCGTTACTGCGCGCACAGCATCCGCGCCGCGCACCGCCATGAGTTTGACGAGGCGCGCCAGCTGCTGGGCACCGCCCAGGCCGCGGCCAATGAAATGGTCCGCGACCTCGAGCGGCACCCCGATCTCTATTATGCTGGCTACACGCAGGATGCGCTGAAGGAGCTGACCGAAGCCTTCCTGGTGCTGGCATTCGTCAGCGGTGAGCCGCTGCCGGCGCCGCAGGAGATTGGTGTGCCGGGCGCCACCTTCCTGCGTGGCCTGGCCGAAGCGGTGACCGAGATGCGGCGCTTCATCCTGGACCTGGTTCGCCGTGGCGACGTGAGCGAGGCCGAGCCCTACCTCACGATCATGGACGACGTCTACAGTTTCCTGATCGCGATCGACTTCCCGGATGCCATCACCGGCGGGCTGCGGCGCCACACCGACGTCGTGCGCGGCGTGTTGGAACGAACGCGCGGCGATTTGACCGTGGCGGTGCGCCAGGAGCAGATGCGCGGCACTCTGCTGGCTTTCGAAGAGCGCCTGGGTATGAACAACCTGGGCGAGATCCTGGAACCGACTTTCCTGCCGGAAGGTGAGACGGAGGACGACCTGTGAGCCAGGCACCGCTGATCCGTGCCAGCGACATCGGCCAGTACCTCTTCTGCCATCGTGCCTGGTGGCTGGCCCGCATCCAGCAGGTGCCGTCGACCAATCTGGCCGAAATGGCTGCGGGGTCTGCCGCCCACGCCCAACACGGCCAAGAGATGAAATCTACCCAGCGTCTACAGCAAATCGGCGTCATCCTGATCGTCGTAGCAGCCCTACTGGGCCTCGTGGTGCTGTGGACGCTGATCCGAGGTAACGCAGCGTGACTCTCCCACGCCCGTCTGACCGCACTTTCTTGCGCCGGCGCATGCCGGCTGCGTTTGTCCTGGCTGTTGTACTCGGCCTCGTCTTGCTGACCGGCTGCAGCAGTGCCGGTGGGCCGCTGGCCCTTGTGTTGGGACAGGGACCTACGCCCCTGCCGCCCACACCAACCAAAACACCGACCGTGGCACCGACGCCATCGGCAACACCCACCCTGCCGGCGCCGCTGCCGACTAACACGCCGGTCTTGCCCACCGCCACGCCGGTACCGGCATCCCAGGCGACACCGGTTCCCACTGTATCACCCGACCTGGCCGACCTGGTGCGCGGATATGGCTTCGACCCCACGCAGCGCTTCATCGTAGTCAATCAAAACCTGCAGCAGATGACTGTTGGCGAAGGCTCGACCGTACGCACCTTCCCGGTTAGCACCGGCGACCCCGAAAAACTCTGGCGGACGCCGGCCTGGTCGGGGCGGGTGGGCAACTACTGGGGCACGTTCTCGACCAGGGGCGTGTACGCGGATCACGGCTGGTACCTCTTCAAGGCTGGTGGATCGATTCTCATCCACGGTGCCCCCTACACCGTTGACGAACTGGGGAACAAGATTTACGAGCAACTCGATGCCCTGGGCCTCTACCCCGCCTCACGCGGCTGCATTCGCATGAACCCGGCCGACATCGAGTGGCTGTCCCAGTGGAACCCGCAAGACGTGCCGATCATCATTCTCCCCTACGACGGCGGCACTTCCCGCGAAGGCTGATCCCCCAATCCAAAATCCAAATGCTCTTCCTTCTCCTCGTCTTCCTCACCACCCTGGTCCTTGGTATTTGGCTGTTCGTATTGAGCCGCCGGCGCCGGGCGCGCGGTGGCTTGCCCGTGGGCCAGGTCGTTTACAGCGACAGCCGGGCCTGGCAGGCCGTGGCACATCCCCTGGTGAGCCGGCGCTACGGACTGATTGGCAAACCGGACTACCTCGTTGCGGTAGCGCGTAACCGGGCACCGGTGCCGGTGGAGGTGAAGACCGGCCGGCAGCCCGCGCAGCCCTACCCCGGCCACATCATGCAGTTGGCGGCGTACTGCCTGCTGGTGGAAGAGCAGTGGCAGGCCGCGCCCGCCTACGGCCTGATCCACTACGGCGAGGGTGCCACCTTTCGCATCGATTACACGCCGGCGCTGCGCAGCGAGCTGCTGGCCGTGTTGGACGAGATGCGTGCCGCACAGGCGACCGACGATGTGCCGCGCTCGCATGACGAGCCGGCGCGCTGTCAGCGCTGCGGTGTGGCGCATGCCTGTGAGGCGCGATTGTAGGCCGGTTCAATCCTCGGACTGGTGGTGCAGCACCCCCTTGACGACCGCCAGCACCAGGAAAGAAATAGCCATCAAAATCACCGACAGTGTCAGCGCCAGGTTGAGATCGAGCTCAAAGCCGCTGTAGATGGCCAGGGGCATGGTCTGTGTGCGGCCGGGGAAGTTGCCGGCGAAGATGATGGTGGCGCCAAATTCGCCCAGCGCACGTGCCCACATCATGACGCCGCCGCTGACCAGGGCGACGCGCGCCAGGGGCAGGGTAACGTGGCGAAACACCTGGGATCCACCCGCGCCATCGAGCGCCGCGGCCTGCTCCAATTCCAGCGAGGTGCCACCAAAGCCCACTGCGGCTGTCTTGATGTAGAGCGGTGCGGCGACAAAAATCTGGGCCATGATCACGGCCAGCTCGGTGAAGCCAATTTCGATGCCGGCGACGGCCAGCGACGAGCCTAACAGGCCGCGCCGGCCGAAAGCGATGAGCAGGGCCACGCCAGCGACCGAAGGCGGCAGTACGGTGGGCAGATCGACCAGCGTGTCGATAACACGCCAGCCCGGCACCAGGCGGCGTGCCAGGAGATAGGCCACCGGTGTGCCGATGAGCAGCGTGACGAATGTCGCCAGCAGGGTGGTGCGCAGGCTGATCGCCATGGCCGATTGGATGAGGGGATTGCGCAGGTTTTGCAGGATGGCTGCTGGCGAGACCCGCAGCAACAGCGCAAGCAGGGGTACGATCAAGAACAGCAGATAGGGCAGGCTGAGCAGAAACCAGCGGTTGCGCTGGCGCCGGCCGCGGCGCGATACGTCAGGCCCGCGTGGGGTGTTATCGGGCGAGGCATGGCTCATGGCGCAGCCAAAGGGACGCCCATCGCCGGCCCGAAACCGTGTTTGGCCAGGATAGCCTGCCCCGCCGGAGAAACGGTGAGATCGACGAAGGCCTGCGCCAGTGCCGCTTGCGGGCTGTCGCCAATGGGTGCGATGAAGTAGTACGCCATCACGTTCATGTCGCCCGGGATTTCGATCACACCAACGTCCGAGGTCGCCGCGTCACTGGTGTACACGATGCCGGCATCCGCTTCGCCCAGCTGTACTTTGCTCAAGACCGCCTTCACATTTTCCTCGTACGAGACGATGTTCTGGCGGACCTGATCCCCGAAAGCATTCCCATAGCGACCGGACTGGCTGACCTGATCGAAAAGAACCTGGGCGTAGCGACCGACCGGCGCGTTGGGATCGGCAACCAGAAGTTTGATGCCGGGGCGTGCCAGGTCGCCGATGGTTTTCAGGTTGGCCGGGTTGGCTGCAGGGTAGACGATCGTGAGCCGGTTGGACGCCAGAGACTGGGGGGTGCCCGTGAGCACACGTCCGGTCGCAATTGCCGCGGTCATCTGGGTCGTATCGGCACTGGCAAAGACATCGGCCGGCGCACCCTGGGCCAGCTGGAAAACCAGCTGTTGTGAGCCGGCAAAATTGAACTGCAGGTCGACGCCGGGATGTGCTGCGGTGAAGGCCTGGCCAATCTCGGTCATGACCTCACCCAGCGAGGCAGCTGCCATGACGGTCAGACGGGCAGGCGGGCGGTCTGAGGCAACACAGCTGGTCAGGAATAGAGTGCCAGTCAGGCAGATCGTCATCGCCCACGCCCGTGCCGTGTGCCATCCCGGACATCTCATGGATTGCGCTCCTCCTCGGTCGAACAACTGCCAGGGTCGCGATGCGTAGCCTTCATCGAGGCCAGATTGTAGCACGGCACCCACGCGAGGTCAACGTCAGTCGCGGCAGACGATGCACAAAAAAACACACAGAAAGCAAATCTGTGTGTTTTTTGTGACATATGTGATTCAACAAAGGAACGATCTAGAAGCTGTTGGCAGCCGTCTCCAGCGCTGGAACGTCGAGAATACGAATACGTCGATACCCCAGGTCGACCCAGCCTTCGCGCTTGAACGTGCGCAAAATGGCGCTGACGGTTTCGCGATAGGTACCCAGGCGGTCGGCCAGGGCCTGATGGCTGGTGCCGGTGATGGTCGTTTCTTCGTTGCCCGCCAGTTCCAGCAGCAGGGCGGCCAGG
Source organism: uncultured Anaerolineae bacterium (assembly GCA_964642445.1). GTDB lineage: Bacteria > Chloroflexota > Anaerolineae > SSC4 > Amarolineaceae > SSC4. Next base: position 29,564 of record CAZXQZ010000009.1, on the reverse strand, counting down.
CGTTCGGGCAGCTTCTTGTAAGCAACGTCCTCCAGACGCGACTCGACCTGCATCAGGCGTTTGCCAAAGGTCTGCAGCAGTCCCCAACCGAGGATCGGATAACGCTCGGTCATGACGCGCGCCTGGCTGCGGGGCAGCACCCATACGGTACAGTCGGTCAGTGCTTCGGCCATCGCATCGGCAGTGGCGCCATCGAGCAGGGCGCCTTCGCCAAATATCGACCCGGCTTCGAGTGTCGCCAGAACCAGGCGGCGGCCCTCGGCGTTGGTCGAAACCAACTGAGCACGTCCATCCATCAGAATGTGCAGCTTGTCCTTGAGATCACCCGGTGAGGCGATGATGTCGTTGCGATGGTAAGTGGCCATTGCTACGACTTGCCCGAACGATGGGTCGTCTTCCGGTAAATGCGCCAGTACTTGTGCCAATGGCGGTTGTTTTGAATGTTTGATCATTTCTGTGCGCCTCCGTGTGCTTTACGAAGCATGGTGCAGCGATCCACCTACATTGATTCTCGTTCCTGTAACCTGAGTCATTCTGCCCAAATGGGCTGCACCACGCGAATGACAATTCGGCCTATTGTAACCCTGGTTTCATTAGAGCAGCATTAACATTGCATATGAGTATTCTTACATTTGAGGTTTTTCAGGAAATAGACCCCGATCGTCGCGCCCAAATACCGGAATCGCCTCAGATTGTGAACTGCCCTACAGACGCATTATACACCGACCGGGCCAATTCTCCCAAAATCACGGACCTGATGATTGCGCGTTCGCCGCTGCAGTGTCGTGCTCACGCGCAGTCCCCCCAGGGTGGTACCCGCAGTGCTTTGTCCAGGAAACACGCTGTCGCCTACCAACCAGACATTCGGCAGCCGCGTGGCGGGGCCGCGTGCACGCAGCAGACTGGTCTGCGGGAAACCACCGACCATGCCGAGATGGCGGTGCGTGAAGTCCTGGAACGTCACAGGTGTACCAGGCATCTGCAGGCGGATGTGCGACCGCACACCCGGCAGCACCTGGGCCAAGCCATGCAGCAGGCGCTCGCTGTAATCGGCGCGCCGCGTCGCGTACGCATCTTCCCGTGCCGGGTCTTGGCGTAACTCCCACCACGGCGTGATCGCAGTATGGGTCGACAGCGTGATAACCCGCTGCCCGGCTGGTGCGCGTCCTTCATCCCAGGCCGGTGCAATCGACACAAAGACCGAGTTGCCCTCACCCAAGGGGCGGCTGGGATCGACCACCACCTGGTGGTGATCGCACAGCAGGTGGTCGGGAATCGCTGCGGCATCGACCCCCAGGTAGAGCATGAAGGCGCCCCACATGGAGGTGGTGGGCGCTGCGCCTGCATTGTTGACGCCCAACAGCTGCTCGAGGTTCCACGGTGTGAGGTTGGCCACCACGCTGTCAGCTTCCCAGGTCTGGCCTTTGGCAGTGTGCACGGCGGTTGCCTGTCCATTGTGAACGTCGATGCGGGTCACCTTTTGTCGATAGACGATCTGTCCGCCGTGGCGCTTGAGCGCCTCGGCCAGGCGTTCGGCAATTTCGCCAACGCCACCGGCGACGTGGAACACACCCTGGCGCGCGAGGTCGAGCGCCGTGGCGCCGTACAGTGCATTGGCGCCCGCGGCCGTCGTCTGGGCGCTGATGAGCAGCTGCGCATCCATGAACAGGCGCAGGTGCGGGTCATTGGCACCGAGACGGTCGGCCCAGCCCCGCACGGACTGCAGCGCGTAAGGGAGAAGTTGGACATAACCGGGTCGAACATGAGACGCCAGGCGCAGGGCCTCGCCCAGGTCGACCGGTGGGAACGGCGGCACGCCGCTGGCAAACTGCCAGACCTGGTCTGCCAGGCGCTCCTGGGCCTGCCAGAAACGCTCTGCCCCGCGTCCGTGGAACACGCGCTGGCGTTCGGCTTGCCACGCAGCACGGTCGCCATAGCGGGTGATCACCTGGTCGGGCAGCCAGAACTGCATGGCTGGCTCGATGGGTCGTACGGGCCAATCGATACCCAGGAGCTGGCCAGCCTGCCAGTGGGGGCCGCCTGGTTGGAAGCCGCCCACCAGGGTGGCGCCAGCATCGAACCGGTATCCCTTGTGATAGAATGTCGCTGCACAGCCACCGGGATCGACGTGCGCTTCCAACACTGTGACCTCGTAGCCGGCCTTGGCCAGGGATGCTGCTGTGGTCAGGCCACCAATGCCCGCGCCAATCACAACCACCTTGTGTGCACGCATGTCAGGCCTCGACGCCACCGGCGCGCGCCAGGATACGCTGACGGCTGGCCTGCTGCAGCAGGCCGCGTATCCGCTCGACAGCGTGGGTCGCGCTTTCACCCAGGAAATGCCCGGCGACCAGGGCTCGCAGCTCAGGCTCTCGATTGAAGGCACGCCCGCCAAAACCGAACTGCGGGCGTGGCTCTGGCATCGCCGCCACGAAACGCGCCACCTCGGCCAGATTGTGGGCTGTTTCTTGGGTGGCGGCGGACATGATCAGCAGCGCCGGGCGCAGCCGCTCCATTTCACTAACCAGGTGTTCGACGGGCACGTTCTGTCCCAGGTAGATGACGTGATAACCATGGCGGCGCAGGTAGAATGACAGCAACACCAGCCCAATCTCGTGCCAATCACCGGGGGCACATCCCATGACGATCGTCGGGCTTTCGGCATGAATCGGCGTCAGGTTGACCAGGGTATCGAGCTTGCGCCGCAGGTAGTGGGTGGCAAAGTGTTCGGCCACCACCGAAACCTCACCGCGGTGCCAGCGCTCGCCAATATCGACCAGCACAGGGGCAATGACACGCTCACAAGACGTTTCGACCCCGTGCAAGGCGAAACTCTCGCTCAGCAGTGTCTCGGCGGTTTGCTCATCGAAGTCGAGCAGCGAGCGGGTGAGGCGCCGCCGCAGGTCGGCCTGGGAGGAATGTTCTTCGTGCGTTTCGGTCACCGGGCGCTGGGCCCCATTGCCGTTCTCCGCGATCGTGGGCGCTGCGCGCAGATTGAGCATGGCCACGGCCTGGCTGATGGTGATGCCCTCGTCGACACGGCGCTTGAGCCAGCGCAGCAGGGCAATGTCGCGGTCCGAGTAGAGCCGGTAGCCGCTGTCACTACGCTGTGGGGCACACACGCCGTAACGGCGCTCCCATGCCCGCAGCGTGGCCGAGGAGAGGCCAGTCGCCTGCTCAACCGCCTTGATATTGTACAATGGATGATCGGAATAGCTCTCAGGCCAGAATTCTTCAGTCACTTTTTACCTCACCAGAACCAGGGAGCTTCGGGCTCCTACGCTACGCACACACGGTTTGACTTGCCTGCCACACCCAAACGATTCCCGAACTACGGCGCCAACTCACTCAGCAGGCTTGTGAAATACTCGATACTTGCCATACTCGGATCTTCCATGACTTACACACAGAACCAGCACCGTCGGCTACTCATCTCGTACCATACGCATTCCAGTGATTATCCCGACTATTACACCCACAAACCATTAACAATCATCAGGCACGAGTATAACACACCTTGTACACAATGTCAAGTCTTTGTATAGGGTTTTTCAATTTTGGATTTTGGATTGGTGATGGGACATTCTATTCATTTGGTGGTATACTTCGGTGAGTTGATTCGAGGAATGACCAGGAATGGGTATTAGAGATCGTTTGCAGCGGTGGTTGGGTCGGATGACCGCGTCTGAGGCGGTGATTGGAGAACCAACGGCACAGGTGGCAACGGGTGAATCGTTGCCTTACGTGGTTCCCGTGCTGGTGGTGAGTTATTTCCCTGTGCGCGAGGGTGTCATCGACCGGCGTATTACGGGGGACGTGGGTGCACCGCTGGAAGTGGTGCGCCAGCACGTGCGTACGACTACCACGCAGGTCGTCGATGCCCTGCAGACGGGCAGCATCTATCATGGATACAAAGACCCAGGTGCCCAACCCAGTCTGCGCTACACGATCGTCGACACGTTGGAGATTCTGGCGCCGCTGCCCACCTGGCCCAAACCGGGGCACCGGGTGCCCATGACCGATTACCACGCGATCATGCAGCAAATCGACGCGCGCAGTTGGGTGGAAAGCAAGGGTGTCAAAGAGATCTGGCTGTGGGGCTACCACGGTGGCGTGGTCGATCTCTGGGAATCGAATATGGCTGGCCCGTTTGGTGACATCAGCAACAGCGATCGTGACGCCCACGACCTGCCGGTCTTCGGCCAGACCTACACCGTGTACCATTACAACTACCAGCGTGGTCCATCCGAAGCGGTGGAGGATCACATCCATCAGATCGAGGCGGTGTTGGGTTCTGTAGACCGGCACCTCTTCTGGGATCGTTTTGTCGGCAAGCCGGGCGAAGGACGCTGCGGCTGGGCCCATTACCCGCCGAACGGTGTACGCGATTACGATTGGGCCAATCCAACCTACGTCTGGACTGACATCGAGGACTGGACGCCCGAGGGTCGCGGCCCGCGGCAGCGGCTCAATTGTGCGCGCTGGCGAGGGGACAGCCTGGCCTGGTTCGTCTACTGGATGCAGAATGTGCCCGGTGCCAACCATGGCCTGACCTTGCACGGGCGCCCGCTGTCCAATTGGTGGACCTTCATTGGCGATTTCGATCGCGCGCGGCGCGCACGGCTGGGGCTGGTGCTGTGATGGCACGCCGGCGTTCGGGTCGTGCGGTGTTCGGCAGCCTGCTGCGAACCCTGTGGAACCTGCTGGCCTTCGTAGGTGTCATGGCCATTTGTTACAGTGCCGGACTGCTGCTGTTGATTTACGTACAGTCCGGACAGGACGAGGCCACGCCGGCTGATGCCATTGTCGTTCTGGGCACGGCACAGTGGAACGGGCGGCCCTCACCGGTGCTGCGTGCGCGCCTCGACCATGCCATAACGCTGTACCAACAGGGCCTGGCCCCGCTGCTGGTCACCACGGGTGGCAAGGGGCGCGACCCGCGCTTCAGCGAAGGGGGTGTCGGCCAGGCCTACGCGGCCGCGCGCGGGGTGCCGGCGTCGGTGATCCTGGCCGAAGAAGCAGGTGAGACCTCATGGGAAAGTCTGCGCAATGTGGCAGCCATGCTGCACGCCCGCGATCTGCGGCGCATCGTCGTCGTCAGCGATCCTTTTCACATGATGCGCCTCAAGCTGATGGCGCGTGAGTTGGGGCTGGAGCCGTTCGCTTCGCCCACGCGCACGTCACCGATTTCGCGCTCCCAGCGTGCCGAGCTGTTCTACATGCTGCGCGAGGCCGGCGGGGTGACCGTGCACCTGTTCGACCGGCTGCTGCCGGGCGCGGATCGCTGGTAAATGCATTCGGCGGCTGCCAGGCATGCTGTACGCCTACGTGTGGCACGAGCCGATCTGTAGGAAGCGAGAACCAACGTGACTTCTATCCAACCACTGCGCATCGCCATCATCGACCTGGGCTCGAACACGGCGCGCCTGGTGATTATGCATGCCATACCCGGTTACGCCTACCGCCTGGAAGATGAGATTCGCGAAGTGGTACGCCTGCGCCAGGGCATGACGCGCAAGGGCCTCAGCCATGAAGCGGTGGACCGGGCCCTGGTCACCCTGCGGCTGTTCAAACGTTTTTGTGACAGTACGCGCGTCGATATCATTCTGCCGACTGCCACCAGTGCCGTGCGGGAGGCCGCCAACGGCCCGGCTTTTGTCGAGCAGGTCCGGCGTGAGATTGGGCTGTCACTGCGCATCCTGGCCGGCGAGCAGGAGGCCTATTACGGCACATTGGGCGCCCTGAACGAGGTGCCGCTCATGCAGGGGGTCGTGGTCGACATCGGCGGTGGTAGTGCACAGGTCAGTGAAGTGCGCGAGCGGCGGTTCCAGCGTGGGGTGGCGCTTACCCTGGGTACCCTGGCCCTGACCGAACGTTTCATCCGCAGCGATCCGATCAAAGCGAGCGAACTGGAAGCGGTGCAGGCCGAAATCAACCGCCAGCTGGACGGTGTCGACTGGCTGGGCAAGAAGATGGGCAGCCTGGTTGGGATTGGGGGCGCGATTCGCAACCTGGCCAGCATCGAGGCCGCGCGTCTGCGTTATCCCCTGAATACACTGCACGGTTTCACCTTGACGCGTGATGCCATCACCACCAGCATCGACCAGCTGCGTGCACTGCCCCTTGCCGACCGCCAGGCCATTGCGGGCCTACGCAGCGACCGCGCCGACATCATCCTGCCCGGCGCGCTGGTGATCCGCAGTATCATGGAGCGGCTCAAGGTTGACGAGCTCACCGTTTCGGTCAATGGTCTGCGCGAAGGGGTGTTTTTCGAACACTTCTGGCAGCATTTCTCGTATCCGGTCATTCCCGACGTGCGGCGCTTCAACGTGCTCAACATGGCGCGCACCTACCAGTACCAGAAGGCCCACGCCAACCACGTGCGTTACCTGGCCGGGCGCCTGTTCGAGCAGCTGGCCCCGCTACATGGTTATGGCCCCTGCGAGCGCGAGCTGCTCGATGCCGCCGCGCTGCTGCACGATATCGGCACGATCATCAGTTATCACGATCACCATAAACATTCACAGACCCTGATTGCCAACAGCGGGCTGCCCGGCTTCACCGCACGTGAAACGGCTTTGATTGCCCTGCTGACGCGCTACCATCGCAAGGGCAAACCCGACAGCAGCGAATATCGCCTGCTGCTGCGTGACGGGGACGACCTGCTGCTGATGCGCCTGTCGGCCATTCTGCGCCTGGCCGAGTTCCTGGAACGTGGGCGCAACGCGACCGTCGACGACCTGTCGGTCAACTGGGGCGAGGACTCCCTGCGCCTGACCTTGATTGCCGACGAATACCCGGCTGTGGAGGTGTGGGACGCCGAGCGCAATGCTCTACCGCTGGTGGAGGCGGCCTTCAAACGCAAAGTGCTGCTTGACAGTGTCGCTGCGCCCAGTGAATGGCCGCGTTAATACTCTGGAGTGCGGTAGCCAAGCTGCCGCTGTGCCCTGGTGGAACGCGTGCCTTCAACGAATAGGGGCAACGGATGAACGAATCTGGCATGTGCTGTGCCCATCCGCTGGCGCATGCCGCAGGGGTAAAATAATGATCCAAATCGACGGCTCGGCCGGCGAAGGCGGCGGCCAGGTCCTGCGCAGTGCGCTGACGCTCTCGGTGCTCACGGGCCAACCGGTGCACCTGCACCACATCCGAGCGCGGCGTTCCAAACCGGGTCTGGCGGCACAGCACCTCAAGGCGGTGGAAGCCGCCGCCGCCATGAGTGCAGCGGTGGTGGAGGGCGCCGAGCCAGGCTCGGTCACGTTGACCTTCAAGCCAGCCACGATCCAGGCGGGGGACTATTACTTGGACATTGGCACCGCCGGCGCCACCAGTCTGGTCCTGCAAACGATCTTCCTGCCCTTGAGTGCCGCCGGTGCCGTGTCGCGGGTACGCCTGGTGGGCGGCACGCACGTGCCGTGGAGTCCGGCTTTTCATTATCTCCAGCTGCAGTGGCTGCCGTTCATGCGCGAGATCGGCTGTGATGCCGGACTCGTTCTGGAACAGGCCGGTTTTTACCCCCGGGGCGGCGGACGAACGGAGATCACCATCCAACCCACCGGTCCGCGGCAACCGCTGCAGCTCGTCACACGCGGCCCGCTGCAGCGTATCTGGGGCCTTTCGGCGGTCGCCAATCTGTCGCCCAGCATTGCCGAACGCCAGCAGCGCCAGGCATTACAGCGGTTGGCGGGCGTCGCGGGTCCGGTCAGCATCGAGTTGCTCGACCTGCCCGCCGCGGGACAGGGCACCTTCTTACTGCTCCTGGCCGAATGCACGGTGGGGCGTGCCTGCTACGTGGCACTGGGCGAACGCGGCAAACCTGCCGAACGCGTGGCCGATGAGGCCGTCGATGCCCTGCTGCACTGGCTGCACGGCGATGGTGCCATCGACGAGTACCTGGCCGATCAGCTCCTCCTGCCGCTGGCACTCGCCGACGGACCATCCATCCTGCGTACGTCAGAAGTGACACAGCACCTGCTGACGAACGCTGAAGTCATTCGCCAGTTCTTGCCGGTACGCATCGAGATCGCGGGTGCGTTGGGCCAGGTGGGCATGGTGGGCATCACACCAGGGGACGCGGCAAAGCCCCACGGACCGCGCACAGGCCGCGGGCAGACATGATACACACAGACACAGACGCCCCATGGATGAGAATGCCAAGGTCGGGGTTTGCTGGATGCCCGGCAGATGTGGTATTCTTCCAGGGACGTTTATCCGACGCATAACCACGACGACTCACACGTGCCGGTCATCGGCAGGAGGAAAGATAGGTGCCACAATGGATGTGAAGACGATTGCTATCATTGGCTGTGGCCTGATGGGTTCAGGTATCGCCGAAGTTGCCGCGCGCAGCGGCTTCGATGTCATCGTGCGCGAGCAGGATGAAGAGCTGCGAAACCGCGGCATGCACCGGGTTGCGGCTTCCTTGCAGCGAGCAGTCAGCCGCGGCAAGATGACCGCCGAGGAGCAGGAGGCCACCGTAGCCCGTATCGCCTCGGGCAGTGGGCTGGATGACAGCCTGGCCGCGGCCGACCTGGTTATCGAAGCGGTGACCGAGGACGTAAGCTTGAAGCGGGTCCTCTTCGCCCAGTTGGAAACACTGTGCCCGCCGCATGCCATCCTGGCCAGCAACACTTCGTCGATCTCGGTCATGGAAATGGCCTCGGTCACGGCACGACCGACGCAGGTGTTGGGTATGCACTTCTTCAACCCGGTGCCGGTGATGCCGCTGTTGGAGCTGGTGCGCACCATCGATACCAGCGATGAAACCCTCGCCGTCGCGCGGGCTGTCGGCGAGCGCATGGGCAAAACCATCATCGTGGCGAAGGATTCACCCGGTTTTGTCGTCAACCGCCTCCTGATTCCTTACATCATCGATGGTATCCGTGTTTACGAGCAGGGACTCGCCAGCAAAGAAGACATCGACAACGGTATGAAACTGGGCGCCAACCACCCGATGGGCCCGTTGACCCTGGCCGATTTCGTGGGGCTCGACACCACCCTGGCTGTCGCCGACGTGATGTTCGACGAGTTGGGGGAGGCGCGCTTCAAGGCGCCGACGCTCCTGCGCCGTATGGTGACTGCCGGCCACCTCGGACGTAAGAGCGGCCGCGGTTTTTACGACTACACCAAATAGACTCCCACGGCGGCGCCCACCCGGGCGGCCGTCTCACCAGTGGAGGGGATCATGCGACGCTCTTTGTGGGTCGCAGGCCTGTTGCTGCTGCTCGTTGGTGCGATCGGCGCCAGCACAGCCGGCAGCACACCTGACGCGCCAACCATTGCCCTGGCACCTAACCCGCTGACCCTGCCAGCCGGCACGACGGCTGCGCTCCAGGTGCAGATGGATGGTGCACAGGACCTGGGCGCGTTCGAGTTCATCATCGCCTACAACCCGTCGATCGTGCGCGTCAACAGCGTAACCCTGGGGCCGCTGTTGGGCAGTACCGGCAACACGGCGACCCTGCTGGGCCCCGTGATCGATCATAACGCCGGGACGGTCCGGTTTGCCGCCTATACCGTAGGCTCAATGGCCGGGCCTGATGGCAGTGGCCTGCTGGCCACGGTGCAGATCCGAGGGCTGACCGACGGCGCCAGCACCCTCAATTTCACCAAGGTACGCATTACGAACCGTGCCGCAACCGTAGCCAACAACGCAACCGCCGTCAACGGCAGCGTGCTGGTGGGCACCGGCACTGGTCCACGCCTGTGGCTGCCGTGGGTGCACCAGGCCCGATGACGTGAGTCGATCCAAACTTCTTCTGCGAATCAAAGAAGGCTTGATAGGAGAACCGGCCAGTTGTGGCCGGTTCTTCCTTTTTTCAACAGCACGATGCCGAATTGACAAAGATGTATAATGATTGTATAATGATGGTATAAGAATTGCAGAATGAGTATGGGCGACTTGAGGATCATCGAGGGTAGAACCATGAGTGCAACAGGATTGACCACGCGGTTGAGCAGTACGGCACAGAACCGATCGGCGTATGAACTGCCCGCCGGGGGAATTTCACTCACGGAATGGGTCACGCGGCGCTTGCACAAGACCGAGCTGCTGGCGCCGTTGGCGGGAGCGGGTGTCAATGATGCCGCCAGGGCGCTGGCGCATGTAGGGCTGTACGCCGTGGCAGCCTCGTCGACGTACGGTCCGGCGCGCTACCAGCCGCGGTTCGATGCTCCGGGCCGCACGGTCGACCTGGTCGATCCGGCGACCGGTGCCCACACCCGCGTCGTGTACGAGGGCCAGGTGCCGCACTACCGCTTTTCTTTCAATGTGACGCTGGCCGGGGTAGGGCAGGTGACCGGTACGGAAGAAGTGACCGGTACCACGGTCGGTCTACGCGGGCTGGGCATGCCCGCACCGACGACGTTGCGTTTCACCAACGATGCCGGTACCTACACCGCTGAAGCCCGCGGCATCATTACCAGCGAACTGGCACCGCGCCTGGGCACCTGGCAGATACGGGCGTACGGCACGCTGCAGCTGCGCGACAGCGCAGGCAACCAGGGTGAAGCCACGCTGCAGCGCGATGGCCGCGCCGAGGTGGTGATTCGCCAGCCCGGCGGCCAATCGACGCGTTTGATCCTCGATTTGACTGCCTGACGATACACTGACCAAGAGGAAAAAAGAAGACCCATGGAAAAGCGACTACAAAAATCCGATAACGCACCAGACGTCACGGTGTTGGGTCCCGATGGCGTGCCCCTGGCGCTGAGTAGCCTGTGGGCCGATGGCCCGGTGGTGTTGGCGTTCCTGCGCCACTTTGGCTGACCGTTCTGCCGGCTTTTGCTCGCCAGGTTGGCCGAGCTTCATCCGAAGTTGGAGCAAATGAGCGTCAAGGCCGCGGCTGTCACGATGGGCGAACCTGACGAGGCAACCGAATTCTGCGGCCCGCGTGCCCCCGGTGTGATTTGCCTGTCGGACACACAGCGCACGACGTACCAGGCGTACGGCCTGGGCCGGGCCGGCCTGCTGGAGGCCTCCGGGCCTGGTGTGTGGAAGGCGTCCGCTGAGCTGATCAAGGGCGGCCACAAAATGGGCGTCCCTATGGGCGACACGCGCCAGATGCCCGGCGTCTTTGTCATCGACCACGGCGGCCGTGTACTGCTGCCTTACTACAGCAAAAATGTCGGTGATTACCCGAAACCAGAACAGATCCTGGCTGCCCTCGAGCCTGCACTGACCCCCGTCGCCGCCTGATCAGGTCGCGGCGAAGGCCAGGCCTTCCGCTTCGGGGGAGGCCTGGCCAGCCACCAGCATGATACCGGCACCGGAGGAGGGATCGCGCAGCCACCACGCGCCAGCCGCCGCCTGGGCCTGGACATTCACTTCCTGCGCGTGATGAACGACCGCTAGCTGAGCAGCCTCATCCGGCAGTTGAATCGTCAGGTAACGCAAACCGACGGCGTTTGGCGGGGTGGGTGGGGCCCCCAGGCTGTTCCAGGTGTTCATGCCCAGGTGGTGATGGTATCCGCCGGCAGATACGAACAGGGCGCTGGGACCAAAACGCTGCATCAGACCAAAACCGAGCGCTCCGATATAAAACTGTTCAGCGGCGCGCAGGTCCGAGGCCTGCAAATGTACGTGGCCCACCCGCGTGCCCCCGGACATGCCATCCCAGGGACGGTTGTCCGCCTGGCCGGCCGCCAAAACCCCTTCCACATCGAGCGGATCGGTGGCCATGCGCACCTGCTGGTTGTGCATAGGCCACTCGTGGCGCGGACGATCGCGATAGATCTCCAAACCATTACCGTCTGGATCGGCCAGGTAGATGGCCTCACTCACCAGGTGATCGGCCGCGCCTTGCAGTGGATAACCCGTGTCGATCAGCCGTCGCAGCGTGCGGCCCAGGCCGGCCCGGTGGGGCTCGAGCAGGGCCACGTGATAGAGACCCGCCGTGCGCAGCGGTCGCGGCTGCGCCCCCGCGCGCGCCGTGAGAAAGATCAGAGAGGTTTGGCCGTCTGCACTCAAGGCAACGACGTTGGCCTGGCGCGCCTGCGGCCGCAGCCCCAGGATATCGACGTAAAACCGCAGCGCCCGGTCCATGTCCGCAATGGTCAAATAGACGGCGCCCAGCGTGGTGGCGGGATCGATGACGAAGTCGGGCATGGGTTCTTTTTCCTCGGTTTTCTGGTATGATACGTATGGGCCGGATTGGCGGCGCCGCGGGTGAATTGTAGTGGGTTGGGCGGGGGTGTCAAGCGCGGGAGGGTGGGGAATGGGGGTTGGGGATTGGGAGGATGGGGGAATGGATGAGATGGGGGTGGTGATGTGGGTGAGTGGGAGGGCTGCGGTGCCAGTGGGGGTGGAATGGGTGGTGGTGGATGCCGGGCGGGGTCTGGGAGTGGGGGTGTGTCGGCGGCGGCTGGGGGAGCACCTGGCGGGGTGTGTGCGGTGGGCGGCGGTGGTGGCTTTGGGGTTGGCGCAAGCAGGTGCGGCGGTGGGCATGGCGGCCGGCCCGGTGCCGCCTGGGGTGGACCTGGATATCACAACCGAACCGGAGGCGCGCAGCAGCACCCGCGGCCCCACGGCAGAACGGGCCGCCCAGGCGCTGCGCTGGGCACAGCCGGGTGAGGTGGTCCTGGCCTGGGGCAGCCAGGCGTATCTCCAGGGAGAATTTGCCAGCGTTACCAGCGGGTTCGTGCGGTTGATAAATCTGGCCTAACCAGCCGCACGTTTGGAACGCTGCCTACATCTATCGGCGGGGGCTGCGCGAAAATGGTACGGTCTCGAATAGTTCTATGTGTTACTATAGAGGGCGGGTGCAGACCTGTTATTCGGTGCCACGCCTGCCACGCAGCAGGCGTGGCACCGGGTATGTTTTTTGCACCGGCACCTGACCGGAGAGATCATGGAGAACGAATCTCACTTTTGGAAGCACGACCAACGGTTCCGCGCGTTGATGGGTCAGTGCGGTATTACCGACACACACGGCGTGGAGCTGCTGCGCGCCGTGCGCATCGTCAACAATTTGTACGACGCCATCTTCACGGAACGCCTGCGCGAGGACCAGCTCTCGGGTCCGCGCTGGGGGTTGCTGCTGCGGCTGTACATGGAAGAGACCGGTGGCCATGCGGCCGGTCTTTCACCCTCGCAGCTGAGCCATCACCAACACGTGAGCAAAAATACGGTGAGCGCTTTGTTACGCGGTCTAGAGGATCAGGGCCTGGTCGAGCGCCGGCTCGATCAGGAGGACCGGCGGTCATTTACGATTCATCTGACCGAGCTGGGTCGCACCCAGATCCGGGAAAATGCGCCGCAGCATGTCACCTTCCTGAACCAGTTGTGCGCCGGCTTGCTGCCGGACGAGCGCAGCGTTCTGCTTCAATTGTTGGCCAAGCTGCGCGCATCCCTGATGCAGCACGCGGTTTTTGCTGATTGCCGCACCACCACCACCAGCAGTGAGACGGCCCCAGCCACCGCCTCATCCCTGCCCATGTCGACCGTCCAATCGATTTAAGGAGGACCACACGTGCTTTCACGCCTGACCAGGCGCCGCGCGCCGGCCGGGGAGCGACCCGCAAGGGGCGGCCTGTCCCGCGCCATCAAATACCTGGGCCACTATCGGGGATTGACCCTGCTGGCCTACCTGTTCTTGTTCATCTCCACCGCCGCCCAGCTGGCGGTACCGCAGGTGGTGCAAAACATCATCGATGCCGTCACCAACGGCTCGGTGGCACAGCAGATCAACGAGATCCCTGCACTGTTTCAGCCGGTGGCGCTGCAGCGCCTGGGCTGGACGGCGGAACAGTTCGATACCTATCTCAACAGTGCCGAGCAGCTGCTGCTGCAGGCCATTTGGTTGATTTTGCTGTTTGCGGTGATGCGCGGCACCTTTGCCTTTGCGCAGAGTTACATGTCGGAAAAGGTGTCGCAGAACGTGGCTTTCGACTTCCGCAACGACCTGTATGCCAAAATCCAGCGCCTCTCGTTCAGTTACCACGACCGCACGCAGACCGGCCAGCTGATGATTCGCGCCACCGATGACGTCGAAAAGGTGCGCATCTTCATCGGCCAGGGTTTGCTGCTGGCCGTGCAAGCACTGGTGATGCTGGTCGGTACCCTGCTCATCCTGTTGGCGACCAATTTCCGCCTGACGCTGATCATCCTGCCGGTACTGCCCATCGCCCTGGTCTTGTTCATGGTTTTTGGCACGATCAGCCAGCCCCTCTTTGGGGAGGTGCAGCGCCGGCTGTCACGGCTCAATACGATCCTGCAAGAGAACCTGGCGGGTATCAAAGTGGTCAAAGCCTTTGCCCGCGAGCCGGATGAAGAGAAACGGTTCAATGACTCGGCCGAGTCGTTGATGCAGCAGTTCATCAAAGTCAGCCGCACGTTCTCTTTCCTGTTTCCGGTCGTGTTCCTGATTGCCAACATCGGCCAGGCTGCCGTGCTCTATTTCGGCGGCGTGCAGATCATCGAGGGCACGCTGACGTTTGGTGAATGGCAGAAATTCAGCCTCTACCTGGTCTACGTGTTCTTGCCCATTGGCCAGCTCGGTTTCATCATCACCCAGATGGCGCAGGCCAGTGCGTCGAGCAACCGCATCTTCGAGATTGCGGATGCCCGCAACGAAGTGACCGACAAACCTGACGCCGGGTTGCTGCCCGCCATTCAGGGCGAAGTGGTCTTCGAAGACGTCACTTTCCGCTATTTCGAACACGGCGACCCGGTGCTTTCGAGCGTCAGCCTGGCCGCCAAACCGGGCGAGACGGTTGCCCTGCTGGGCGCCACCGGCAGCGGCAAGACCACCATCATCAACCTGATTCCGCGCTTCTACGACGTCAGTGAGGGTCGCGTATTGATCGATGGTAACGATGTACGCGATGTCACGATCGAGTCGCTGCGCCAGCAGATTGGGATCGTCCTGCAGGAGACCACCCTGTTCAGCGGCACGATACGCGATAACATCGCCTTTGGCCGCCCTAGCGCCAGCTTGGACGAGGTGGTGGCCGCTGCCCAGGCCGCATCGGCGCACGATTTCATCATGAGCTTTCCCCAGGGGTACGACACCCCGGTCGGTGAGCGCGGCACAACCCTGAGCGGCGGGCAGAAGCAGCGCATCGCCATTGCGCGCGCCCTGCTGCTCGACCCGCGCATCCTGATTCTCGACGACTCCACGAGTTCGGTGGACCTGCAGACCGAACATCTGATTCAACAAGCGCTGGACAAGCTGATGGCGGGACGTACCAGTTTTGTCATTGCCCAGCGCATCAGCACTGTCATACACGCCGACCAGATTCTCGTCCTGGAGAAGGGGCGCGTCGTGGCCCGTGGCACGCATGCCGAGCTGTTCGAGAGCAGCCCCGTGTACGCCGACATCTACAATTCGCAGCTCCTGAGTGACTCCGAAACGGACCACCTGCTGCGGCTCGATGACACACTGCTGGCGAACAACGTCGCCGTGGAGGTATAGATTATGATGGGTGGACCTGGCGGCCCGCGCCAGATTTTGGAACGTGAGACAAGCCGGCCGCAGAATGTCAGTGCCACGTTACGCCGCTTTGCCACTTATTTTCGGGCGTACTGGCCCTCCTTGCTCGTTGTGGTTGTCCTGGTCATCGTCGGTACCTGGGCGCAGGTCACGGCCCCGGAGCTGATTGGCCAGACTGTCGACTGCTACCTGGTGCCAGGCGCCGCGGCGACCCTGGAAGGCCCGGTGGGCAGCGCGGCCGGCGATCAAACGCCCGCCTCGGACAACAACTGTTGGTATACGACGGTCGAGCCCGACCGCACCACCCAGGAGACCATCCAGGGGCTGGGCGGCCTGGTTCTGCTCATCGTGGGCCTGTATGTGCTGGGCGCCGTCACGGGCGGTTTGCAGTTCTACGCCATGTCGTGGGCCGGTAATCATGCCCTGCGCAACATGCGCATCGATCTCTTCAAACAAGTGCACCGGCTCTCGCTCAACTACTATGCCGAGAACGAAGCCGGCAACATCATGAGCCGCATCACCAACGATACCGACACTATTCAGCAGGCCTTCGGGTTTGCCCTGGTCAACGTCACCAGCGGCATCCTGTTGATCGGTTGGATCGTGTACAAGATGCTGGTGCTGAATTGGGCGTATGCCTTGATCAGCCTGGCTGTGCTGCCGGTGATGATCGTGGCCACGCTGTGGATCTCGTCCCGGGCGCGACGGGAGTTCCGCCGCAGCCGCCGCGAGATCGGCAACGTCAATGCCGACCTGCAGCAGAGTATTGCCAACGTACGTGAAGTGCAGGCCTTCAGCCGCGAAGAGGAGAACATCGATAATTTCCGTGCCGTCAATGCCGCCAACCGTGATGCCAACATCCGCGCCGTGGCCTATACCTCGGCCCTGGCCCCGGTGTTGGAAGCGCTGGGGTACGTCTCGATTGCCATCGTCACCGGGGTGGGTGGGCTGGCCCTGCTGCGCGGTAACGAACTGGGAGGCGCCGTCGTTTCGCTTGGCCTGATCATCACCTTCCTGGGTTACGTGCAGCGCTTCAACCAACCGATTCAGCAGGTGTCGGTGTTGTGGACCAACATCCAGAGTGCCATCGCCGGCGGTGAACGCATCTTTGGCCTGCTCGACATCAAGCCGGAGATCGCCGACAAGCCGGGGGCGGAGGCGATGCCGCCGATCCAGGGTCACGTCGTGTTCGACCAGGTCGATGCCGCGTACAAGAAGGGCATCCCCGTACTGAAGGGGGTCAGCCTGGAGACCCAACCCGGCCAGACGATCGCCATCGTCGGTCCAACCGGTGCCGGCAAGACAACGATCATCAACCTGATCCCGCGCTTTTACGACGTGACCGGGGGTTCGATCACCATCGATGGCATCGACGTGCGCAACGTCACGGCGGCCAGCCTGCGCCAGCAGATCGGGATCGTGCTGCAGGACACGTTCCTGTTTAGCGACACGGTGCTCAATAACATCCGGTACGGCAAACCCGAGGCCAGCGATGAGGAAGTCATGGCGGCAGCGAAGCTCGTGCAGGCCGACCAGGTGATCGAACGCCTGCCCGAGGGTTACCAGACCGTATTGGGCGAGCGGGGTACCGGCCTCAGCCAGGGGCAGCGCCAGCTGCTGGCGATCGCGCGCGCGGCCCTGTCGGACCCGCGCATCTTGATCCTCGACGAGGCAACGTCCAGTGTCGACACGCGCACCGAACGCCAGATTCAGAGGGCGTTGGAAAAACTGCTGGTGGGGCGGACCAGTTTCGTGATTGCCCACCGCTTGAGCACGATCCGCAATGCCGACCTGGTGCTCATGCTCAAAGACGGTGAGATCATCGAACGCGGCACACACGACGAGCTGCTGGCGCAGCGCGGCGCGTACTATGACTTGTACATGAGTCAGTTCCGGCGCATCGAACCGGCTGCGGAAGTGGCACCGGGTCGCAATGGCCAACAGGTGGCACCGGCATCCGCCTGAGCGAAAAACCCTTCGGGTTTCTGCCTGCGATCGGCGATAATTGGTGCGCAACCACGAGAAACCCGAAGGGTTTGCCCTATACAAAACCCTTCGGGTTTCTTCTTGCGATCCATGGTAACCGGTGCGCAACCACGAGAAACCCGAAGGGTTTTCACCGGCTTCTCACACGCTTAGGCCAGGGTCAGGGCGCGGCGTACACCAACCGCATCTGCGGGCGCACCGAAATCACCGGGAAGTCGGATGCGATGGCCTGCAGCTCGGCGTTGACCTGCCCACCACCGGCAATCACGATACCGTAGTTGGCGTCGGGATTGCCGATCCATTCCTGCGCCAGGTCGCTCACGTCGAACCAGACCCAGCTGCCGCCGGCCGCAACGGTCTGCGCATCGGCCATCGTGCTGTCACGATCGGTGGCACCGGTCGCACCCGGCATCTCCCAGGTCGTGCCTGTGTCCGATTCCTGCCACGTGGCGCCGAACTCCGACCACGGCTTGAGCAGCGCGTAGGCTTCCATCGTCACCGGGTTGCTGCCAACGTAGGGCACCCAGAAGCCGATTTCGGCCTCATCGACCTGGGCCAGGTCTGTGATCCCGGTCAGGTCGAACTGTACCAGCACGCTCTTGACGCCGGGCTGGCGCACGTAGACGTCGACGGCGTTGCCGGCACCGGATGTCGGCGCCCACGCGTTGATCATCGTGTCGGCGGTGCCGCTGTAGCCGCTCACACCGTCCTGCAGGGTCACCTCGTAGACGTTGAGGGCCGGCACCGACAGCGCCGCGCTGCCCGAGCCGATTGGCATGTTCATCGTGAACGAGTGTACCATGAACGTCACGTTGCCGCCGGCCGCGGCGGGCAGCACGCTGACGTCGAAGGCGAAGTCGATCGTCTGACCGTTGGCCTGGCTGCCCTGCCAGGCGACGCCCACGACGGCATCTGGGCTGACCGGCTGGGCGCGCAGTGCATCGATCCCCTCACGATTGGCCAGAGCCACAGCCTGTTCGAGCGGCAGGCCGATGGGGAATGCGCCGTTGGTGGCGCTGCCGTCGACGTACTGCACCAGGTTGGCGTCCAGCGGCACGACGTGCAGCACGCTGTCGAGATCGGTATCCGCATTGACGCTCGTCACCGCAACGGAGACGGTTTCACCTGCCATCGCGCTCGTGGGGTTGACCGTGACCGAGTCACTGACGAACAGCTTGTTGACACGTCCGCCGAAGGCTGGCGTCACGGGCGTGAACTCGGTGACGTAGTCGATGACCGCTTCTTCCATCGGCGGTCCAAAGTCGTACGGATTGATCGCGTTGTTGAGGAAGACAGTGTAACCATCACCCCCGCGGCGCAAGAAGTCGTTGCTGACGATCTTGTAGATGCGGTCAGGATCGACTGGCTCGAAGGCCGTGCCGTTCCACACTTCGGCCGAGATCACACGCGAGTTGATCGGCAGCGCCGGGTTGAAAGTGAAGCGCATACCCGATATCTGCGGGAAGCGGCCCGTGCCCGAGGTGGTGCCAAAGCGGCTGACGCCGTTCTCCAGGGCCACCATCAGGTCGGAGCCACGCAAGCCAAAGGTGGCCAGGGTGTTACCGAACGGCAGCACTTCCAGGATTTCGCCAACGCTGACCGGACCTTCATCGATCGGGGCGCGCAGGCCGCCGCCATTGGTGAAGGCGATGTCAAATTGATCGTCCGGGTTGACCTGGTTGATGCTCCAGAGCATCGAATCGGTGACCAGGTTACCCAGGAGGCACTCGCCGATACGGCAGATCAAGACACCACCGACGGTCAGGGGCAGCTCGACAGTTGTGGTGCCGACGAAGGTGTTGCGCAGCACGTTGACGGCCGGGCGGTAGGGATCCAGCAGCGCATCGATGGTCGGGTCGCGCGGCACACTGGTGCCCATGAAGATGGGATTCCCACCGTAACTGGTCACGACACCGGCATCGTCGAAGGTGACGTCGAGGTGACCCAGGTAGCGGCCCCACTGGTAGGCAGACACAATCAGTACCGGGTTGCCATCGCTGCCGGTGGCGGTCGTCGGGTACGGGCCGGCCGGCACGTCACCGTTGACGGGCGCCGTGGCGGGGGTATACAGGAACGTATGGCTGTGACCACCGACGATCACGTCGACCCCATGGACGAGTTGCGCAAACGCAATATCCTCGCCATATCCGAGGTGGGTAAGGGCAATGATCTTGTTGACTCCCTGGGCTGCCAGCTGATCGACAGCGCCCTGGACCGCAGTCACGGGGTTGGAGAAGATCACGTTGGGGCCGGGGCTGGAGATATTGGGTGTCTCCAGGGTGGTCACGCCGACGATACCAATCTGTTCGCCGTTGACCGTCACCACGGTCGAGGGGCTGAACTTGCCGGCCAGGGTTGGCTCGGCGCTGGCATCGATGTTGCTGCTGACGGCCGGGAAGTTGATCTGGTCGAGCAAATTGCCCAGCTCATCCGGGCCATCGTCGAATTCGTGGTTGCCGAACGTCATGGCCTGGTAGCCCAGGGCATTCATCATCGTGGCGATGACTTCTGCCTTGAAGAGGCGGTAGAACAGGGTGCCCTGGAACTGATCGCCGGCATCGACGAGCAGCACGTTGTTCTGGCTGGCACGGTACTGGTTGATCACCGTGGCCAGCTGGGCCGAGCTGCCGATGTTGCTTTGACCGTCCACGCGCGCATGGAAGTCATTCGTGTGCAGAAGGGTGAGTTCGAAGGTGTTGCCGGGCTGGTCCGCCGCTGCCACTGCCTGGGGGGAGATCGCAGGCGTGGGCTGGGCAAACACGACGGCAACACCGAATGCACCAACCAGGACCAACACCAATACGATGCCAGTCACGATTCGCCATGTCTTCATGTGTTCCTCCTTGAACATGGAAATGATAGGGTGAGATCGACGAGTGAAACGAACGCCGATGAGATCATACCAGGATGATCGCTGATCGGCCCCGGCTTCGGACGATGGATGAGGGAACTTGCCGCTTCCCTGGTAAGCTTGCCTTTTCAAAGCAGACGACTATACTAGGGCCTATGTAAATTCCTCCTGCCAGATTGTTTTGTGCTGGTGATTTTGAGGGCTTGCCGAGTGGCAGCGGACCCACCACACTGCGCCTATTCTAGCGCGATTCATGAAATAATGCAATGTGATATGACCAGGATAATCGTTCTCGGTGCGGGTATGGTCGGTAGTGCCATCGCCCGTGATCTTTGTGCTCACTACCACGTCACGCTGGCAGACATCGATGCCGGCCGCCTGCATACTCTGCAGGCCGATCATCCTTTGACAACGATCACCGCCGATTTGTCTAGTCCAGCCGTAGTACGCGAGGTCGTGCGGCAGCATGACCTGGTGATTGGGGCTGTGCCTGGCTTTTTGGGTTTCCGGGTACTGCAGGCCGCCATCGAAGCGGGCAAGAACGTGGTCGACATCTCGTTCTTCGACGAGGACCCCTTTGCGCTGGATGCGCTGGCACGCGCCCAAGGGGTGACCGCCGTAGTCGACTGCGGCGTGGCACCGGGCATGGGTAACATCATCCTCGGGCACCACAGCACGCACATGACCGTCGCGCGTTTCGACTGTATGGTGGGCGGGCTGCCGGTCAAACGTACCTGGCCGTACCAATACAAAGCCCCCTTTTCCCCCAGTGACGTCATCGAAGAGTACACCCGGCCGGCGCGCCACATGGTCAATGGACGCATCGTGGTCAAACCGGCCCTTTCCGAACCGGAGATGGTCGATTTCGAACCGGTAGGTACGCTGGAGGCCTTCAATACCGACGGTCTGCGCACGCTGCTGCATACGCTGCCGGTGCCCGACATGACCGAAAAAACCTTACGTTACCCCGGGCACCGCGAGTTGATGCACGTCCTGCGCGAAACCGGCTTCTTCTCCCAAGAGGTGCTGGACGTGGGTGGGTCCAGCATCCGGCCGCGCGATCTGACAGCGCGCCTGTTGTTCCAGCTCTGGCGCTACGCGCCCGCCGAGCCCGACTTCACCGTTGCGCGTATCGAGGTCAGCGGCCAGGAGGACGACGCGCCGCGCCGCTACGTCTACCACCTCTTCGACCGCTACGACGAAACGACCGACACCTCGTCGATGGCGCGCGTGACCGGGTACACCTGCACGGCGGTTGCCCAACTGGTGCTCGATGGCCATTTTCGGCGGCCAGGTATCTGTCCGCCCGAGTACGTTGGATCGACACCGGGCTGTTTTGCACAGATCCTGGCGTATCTCCACGCGCGCGGCGTGGAGTACCTGTGCGAGCGGTCGTAACATGAGCCAATCGGCGCTGCCCAGGCTGGTGGCGGATGGCCCGATCCTGGCGGCCACAGGCCTGATCCACCGCGTGCAGCAGCCCGACACGCCCGGCCCGCACCCGACGATCGTGCTGTTGCATGGCCGCAGTGGGAACGAGGACGTGATGTGGCTGCTGGCGCGTGCCCTGCCGGCCGGCTGCCTGGTCGTGGCGCCGCGGGCGATAGTGGCCGATCCGGATGGCGGTTATGCCTGGCACCCGCGCCGGCCGCACGAGTGGCCAGCGCTGCCGGTGTTCAACCATGCGGTGACTGCGGTGGCGCAGTTCGTGCGGGTGCTGCCTCTTGCGTACGAGGCCGATCCCGCGCGTATCTTTGTGATGGGGTTCAGCCAGGGGGCGGCCACGGCGTTTGCGACGGCGCTGCAGCATCCCCAACTCGTGCGCGGCGTCGTTTCGTTGGTCGGTTTCATGCCGACCGGGGTCGATCCGCTGCGCGCCCTGACCGCCCTGGCTGCCCTGCCGGTGTTCATGGCGGTGGGGCAGCGTGATGACGTGATTCCGCTCGACGTGGCACGGGCCGCGGCGCAGGTGCTGCGCGAGGCCGGTGCGGCGTTGACCTACCACGAATACGACACCGGTCATAAGCTCAGCCAGCGCGGGATTAACGATGTGAGGCAGTGGTGGAAACAGCAAAATTTGCCCTGATACCGTGGCACGCGCGGTCGATCCAGGCGGTTCTTTTCGACTTCGAAAACACCCTGGTCGATTTTGTGCGCCCCTGGCACGACCTGGCGGACGAAGGCGCCGAGGCTGCGACGCAGCACCTGCGTGCGGCCGGCCTGGCCCTGCCGGACGATTTTGCCAGCCAGTGGCTGAAGGCGCTCGAATTTGCCGCCGCCAAATCGGCACGCGAGCAGGAAGAGCATACTGCCGACGACACCCTGGCCTTCCTCATCCAGTTCTACGGTTATCGCGACGTCGATTGGAAGCTGGTGCGGCAGGCGGTCGATGCCCACCTGGCACCAGCCGTGGCTGCCGTCAGGCTGCTGCCCGGTGCGATGGCGGTGGTGCAGACCCTGCATGCGGCCGGCTTTCGGCTGGGGGTGGTGGCCAACGCGAACTGTGACCGCAGCGTGCAGCGCATGGTGCGACAGCTGGGACTGCGCCCGATGCTCGACATCGTGCTGACCTCGCAGACCGCGCAGATGCGCAAGCCGCAGACGCAGCTGTACACCCTGGCCCTGCAGGCCTGGGACGTCGACCCCTACCTGGCGCTGGCGGTGGGTGACCGGTTGGATGAAGATATTGCGCCGGCGCAGGAATTGGGGATGCGGGCGGTGCTGTTCGATGCGCAGCCACATCCCAGCAACGTTCGGCAGGCGTCACAGGTGCGGCCCGATGCCACAATTGTGACCTGGGAGGCGCTGTCACCCCTGCTGCTGGAGTGGCTGGCGGCTGATGCGCCGTCGGGCGACGACTTCTGGGGGGCCTCGGCGCCGCTCGAACCGCCGCCGCTGCCGGACGATTTCGATCCGGGAACGCCGGCGGTGGCTTGAAGACGGTTGGAAAGAAACGAACCGATGGTTACCAATGATCACACGCCGGCTGCGCCGGCATCCGAGATCGTGCGCGAGTATCGTGATGCGCCGTTGGTGGGTGTGGGCGCGCTCATCTGGCGCGCGGATACAGGGCAGGTTCTGCTGGTGCAGCGCGGCCGCGAGCCCAGCCTGGGGCTGTGGGCGCTGCCGGGAGGGCTCGTGGAGATGGGCGAGACGCTGGCGGATGCTTTGATACGCGAGGTGGCCGAAGAGACCGGTTTGCGTGTACGGCCCGGGCCGTTCATCGGCAGCTTCGAGCCGATCGTGCGTGACGACGAGGGGCGGGTGCGGTTTCACTACGTGGTGCTGGACTACCTGGCATATTGGGAGGCGGGGGAGCCACGCGCCGGGGACGATGCGGATGCCGTAGGATGGTTTGCGCCGGCGGCGTTGGACGCGCTACCAATGTCGGATGACACGCGTGCCATGGTGCAGAGGGGGGTCCTGTTGTCACCGGGCGTGGGTGAAGTCGATGACGATGTGGCTGTGGTCTTCGTCGACGTAATGGCGCAGAAACTCGAGCGCGGTGTCTAGTTCGTCGAACCACCAGTGCTCGCCGGTATGCACGTGTTCGATCTCGGTGTGCCACGCCGTGGTGCGGGTGGATGGTCCCGATTCGTTGGAGAATCTCAGCATAAACGATACGTACTTTGTTGGCGGCAGCATGGTCGGTCACCTCCCAGTCTAGCGGTGAGGCGGGCTCAACCGGAGCCCGCCCTCCCACAACCAGAATCTGTACGACGACGCAGTCGAGAGACATGCGCCGGCGGCGCCCGCAGCCCCGAAGACCCTGGTGGTATTGGTATTGGGAAATCGGATCGTTCTGGCTGTAGTATACCGGCGTGCTGTCGACAAATTATCTACAAAGTGGACGGCGGTGGGGAAAAACGGGGTTGATGGTGGAGCAGATGTTCTACCGTGCGCTATCGTTGGTCCTGTTGAACGCCACATGTCGCTTGCGACAAATGGCTAAGTTCTGGATTACGGTCCGTCCCCGGTGAGCGATGCACGTTTGAGTGCCGCCTGACCCCGTGGCCCGGCCAGGGGCCTGGTTCGCAGCCTGCGCCCGCTCAACGGGCGATGACGACGTCCTTCCAGAACCACCATTCGATGGCCGACGACGGAAAACGTTTGATCCATGGTTTGAGGAGCAGCGGCTGGCGTCCGTACATCAACGGCACGATGGCGGCTTCGGCGATGAGGATCGTCTCGGCCTGGCTGTACAGCGCCATGCGCCGGTCGGGATCGATGATGCGTCGCGCTTCATCCACCAGGGTGTCATAGCGGGCGTGGTGCCATTTGCCGTAGGGCCGCCGCACGACTTCGCGTAAAAAATTGTCGGGGTCGGGATAATCGGCCGTCCATGCAGTGATGCGTGCGCCAGGTGTCTGCTGCATCAACGAGGCGGCCAACTGGTTGAACGGCACGATCTCCCACCGGCTGCGGACTTGCAGGCTTTCCTGCCACTGCGCCGTGATGAACTCACACAATGGCTCGCAGCCGGGGAAGGCCAGCCCATTGACGATCGGAAAGTCCTCACCGCGATCGTAGCCCGCCTCGGCCAGCAGCCGCCGGGCCTGGCCTGGGCGGTAGGGCAGTCCGGCCCCCGGTGCGTGTTGGGGCATGCCGGGTGGTACGAGGCCACCGTTTGCCGGCAGGCCGCGCGCCGGGGGAATGGCATCCACAAGCCTTTCCCGATTCACCGCCAGGGCCAGGGCCTGCCGCACGCGCGTATCGGCAAACGGCACCTGGCTGCAGTCGAACTGTAAGAACCACGTCTCCAGCGCCGGAAAAGACACGTACTCGCTCGCATACTGCGAGCGTGCCCGGCCGGCCAGCGCGGCCGGCAGATTCCATAGGCCAAACACGTCGAGCTGGCCGGCCGCGTAAGCCTCCAGACCGGTTTCCGGTGTTACCGCCGTGAGCAGGTCGATCTGCTGCACATTCCCGCTGATGCGGCCAAAGTAGTCCGGGTTGCGCACCAGCTGCAGCCGTTCACCGGGCACCCAGGCGGCGGCCCGGAAAGGGCCGTTGACCGCCATCGGTGTCAGCGCAGCCCAGGCATCGCCGTATTCTGTCACCAGGTGCTGCGGTACCGGGTAACAGATCGAACATGCCATCAGCTGCAAAAAATAGCTGGTGGGTTGCTCGAGCTCGATCACCAGGGTACAGGCATCGACCGCATGAGCCCCGAACTGCTCACCCTCCACCTGGCCGTCGCGTATCGCCTGGGCGCCTTTGATGTCGGAAAAGACCGAAGTGGACACCCCGGTTTTGGCGGCCGACGTCAGCACACGCCGCCAGGCGTAGACAAAATCGGCGGCTGTTACCGGTTGGCCGTCACTCCAACACACGTCGTCGCGCAGGTGAAACAGGTAACGCCGCCCTTCGTCCAGGATCTCCCAGGCGCGCGCCACAGCCGGCACGATTTCGAGATCGGTCGTACGCTCGACCAGACCGCGAAACAGCTGGTCGACCACGGTGCTCGTGTACGTATCCCACACCCGACCCGGATCGAGCGTCGTCGGTTCGGGCCAGTTGATGCGCAGGGCATGCGGTGCCGGCGGCAGTGGTGGCGGCGCCCGTTTTGCGGCATGCTGCCACAGGGCAAACCCCTGTTCGTAATACGTACGCGCGTGGGCGTAATCGAACGCCACGTGATAGGTCAAGGCCAGTTTCATCAAGGTGCGTGCACCCTGCTCGAACTCGCCGATTTCCTGCAGGAATCCCAGCGCCTGACGGTAGGCCTGGATCGCTTCGGGGTAGGCGTAGAGCCCGCGCGCCAGGTCGCCGGCGTGCAGCAGGTAGACGACGGCTTTGTTGATGTCACCGCCGGCGCTGAAATGACGTGCCAGCTGCGCCACCAGGTCCGCATCCAGCGCCGGTTGCCAGGACGCTGCTACCCAGGCCGGGTCGGATGGCTCGTGCGACCTCCCCTGCAGTGCAGTGGCCTGGGCCGTGTAGCGTTTCTCGAGCACGTCACCGGCGCGGCGATGCAGAATCCGCCGCCGGCCAAAACTCAGCTGTTGATAGACCACCGATTGTACAATTTCGTGCGAAAAATGATAGTGGCCTGTCTGTTCGATCAGGAGGTGGCGCGCGATCAGTTCTTCGAGGGCGTCGACCGTCTCCAGCTCGCTGCGGCCGGCGGTTGCCAGCAGCAGATCGAATTCGAACGTGGTGCCCAAGACAGCGCTGGCTTCGAGCACCTGCCGCGCCAGGGGTGTCACGTGTTGGAGGTGCTCGTCGACGGCGGCGCGTACGCTGTCTGGCAGGGGCAGCCGTGCGCCGGCCTCCTGGTCCAACGGTGGTTGATGGCGCGCAGTCTCGCCCAGGGCGCGGACGGTTTCCAGGATGAAGAATGGATTGCCACCGGTGGCCTGCACCAGGTGGTCCGCCCACACCGCGGCCACGCCGTCGTCGAAGTGCATCTGCACGAGCAGATCGCGCACCCCGGTGCGGTCCAGTCCCTGCAGGGGAAGCTCGGTCAGCACGCGCTGCCGCCGCAGGGTGTGGCGCAGCCCGGCCAGGCGTGGTAGATCTTCGCTGCGCACCGTGCCAATGACCAGAATCTTGTTCGACGCCAGGTAGTGCGCGACGTGGGCCAGCCAATCGAGCGTGGCGCCATCGGCCCAGTGCAGATCATCCAGGCACAGCACCACCAGCTGCGGCGTGGCCAGGCCGAGCATGACTTGACTGAGGGCCTCGAACAGGTGCGAGCGAGCGTCGGCCGGCTCAGCCGCGGCGGGCGCGGCCAGGAATGTACGGCCGCCTGGCAGTTCGGGCAGTAAGCGGGCGGCTTCGGCCAGCCAGTACGCCGGAATAGGCAGCCCATCCAACCAGGCGCTGCCGTAGCGCTGTGCGCCGCCGCGCAGCGCCTGCACGAGCGGTTGGTAGGGCAGTGCCTGGGCCTGTGGCCGGCCCGCCCCTTCGATGACCGCGGCTGCGGGCTGCCAGGCTGCACTGACCTCACGCATCAGCCGCGTCTTGCCGATCCCAGGTTCACCGGTGATGAGCACGATCCCACCTTGCCCGGCGCAGGCGGCCGCCTGGATGGTTTGCAGCCGCCTGACGACCAGCTCACGCCCGACCAGGGGGAGTTCTGGTTCGGCCTGTGTTTCCACCGCTGGTTTTCCTGGCGGGTGTGGAACCGGGATGGGGTGTCCTGCCAGGGCGTGTTGGTACGCGGTACGCGTCTCGGCCATGGGGCTGGTGCCGAGCTCACGTTCGAGCAGGATCATGCAGCGTTCGAATTGGCGAATGGCTGCGGGGCGGTCGCCGCTTTGGGCATAGAGTTCGATCAGGCGCCGGTGCATGGGTTCTGCCAGCTCGTCGGTGGCCAGGTAGCGCCGGGCAAAGGCGATTGCGGCCGCAAGGTCGCCTCGCGTGATGGCTGCGCGACAGAGTAGTTCCAGGTTGGCCAGGTACAGGTTTTCCCAGTCCCGGCGTTCCTGCGACAGCCAGCTGTCGAATTCGGGTGTGTTGGGGAACGCAACGCCGGTGAGGAATGCGCCCCGGTACAGATCGACGGCCTGCTGGTGCCGCTCGGTCAGTGCTGGGGCGTCGGGATCGGCGCTGGAACCGGCACGTTCACTCAGCCGGGCGAACTCGGCCGTATCGGACCAGGCCAGTTGGGGGTCGAGGCTGACGCGTTCATCGGTGACAATGAGGACACCGGTCTGTCCCAGGGCCTCGTGCAGCAGGTAAATGGCCTGGGTCAGGCCACGCCGCGCGGCGCGTTCGTCGTGATCGGGCCAGAAGAGGAAATGCAGCTGTTCGCGTGCCACCGGCTGCAGCTGGCTGGCCAGGCGGTACAACAGGGCGCGCGGCTGGCGCCGCATAATCACCAGGGGCTGGTCATCCCAGGTGACGGCGGGTGGTCCGAGCAGGTGCAGCCGCAGGCGTATGCCGCGACGATCCGCATGGAGGGGATCGGACGATGGGGCCTTGATACGGCGTCGAGATTCAGGCATGCTGGGTGGCTCCACCACGGACACCGCGAAGACGTCAAGGTATTACACTGGCTGCATCGTCATCCGCAGCCGGTCGGCGGCCTGCATCATCAAAAACATCGTTAGCAGGAGCACGATGACCACACTGTAGGCTGGCTGGATGCCAACGGCGTCGGCGAGGCTGCCCAGGAGGAGGGGCAGGATCAGGATCGCCGTGCCGGAGGCCAGGGCGGCGCGTGCGCTGGCTTGCACCGTATTGTTGTTAGCGGCACCGAGTGCCAGGGCGATGAGGAGCGGGTAGAAGCCGGCCACGCCCAGGCCGGTGACGAACAGGCCGCTGAGGGCCAGCAGGCTGTTAGCGCTGCGCCAGAAGAGCAGGAAACCGAGTGCCGTGACGGCAAGGGAGACCAGGACCAGGCGGCGGGCGGGGATCCGCTCGACCAGGCGGCTCATCACGAAGCGGCCCAGGATCATCGCACCCAGGAAGAGGCTGACGGCCTGGGCGGCATTGGCTCTGGACAGGCCCAGGATGTTTTCGGCATAATCGGCGCTCCAGGAGATCATGCAGAACTCTACCGCGACTCCCAGGAAGATCGCGGTCCAGTAGACCCAGTACAGGGGCGGCAGCCGGGTGCTGGCCGGATGGGATGGACCTTCGGCGGCGCTGTTGACCGGGAAGGGGACCTGGCGGAAGTTCAGGTACATCACCAGCGGGGCAAAGGCCATGAGTCCCAGGGCCAGCCGCCAGTTGCCGGTCAGGCTGGCACTGAGACCGACCAGGAGGGGTGCGGCTGCCGAGGAGGTCGATGCGAGCACGTTGGCTTCGGCGATGGCCACGGCGCGTTGTTCGCCGTGCCAGTCGGCCAGCAGGGATGGGATGATAACCACGGTGAGTGAGCCGACCGTGCCCATGATAATCGCCCCGCTGATCGTCAGCGCCGGAGTTCGGCCAAGCAGCAGGAGCACAGCGCCCAGGCTGATGCCGGCGGCGCCGATGAACAGCGCCCGCCGCCGGCCGATGCGCTGCACGACGAGGTGGCCAAAGAGGCCGGCCAGGATCATGCCGATGGCAAAGGCAGTGAAGTGCAGGCTGCTGATGGTGTAGGACAGGTTGAGTTCTGACTTCAGAAAGGGGGTCACGGGGCCGAGGGCGTTGAGATAGAAGGTGTAGAAGGCCAGGAACAGGTAGGCCAGCCAGGTCAAGCGGTCGCGTTTGAAGGTGTGAGGCATTGTGAAATATCACTCCCAGACTGAGGGTGATTATACGTCGCCGCGGGTGCGGCGTCAAACAGTGTTGGCTGCGGAGGGCTATGCAAGCGTCGCGCCGGACGCCCTGGTGGTCAAGGTGCAGGGTTCCAGCGGGAC
>CAZXQZ010000008.1:0-41651 GCA_964642445.1 uncultured Anaerolineae bacterium | reverse complement strand
CGTTGTCCTGACGCGACTGCAAGAAGTGGTGACCTTTGTCATTGACGATGAAGGCCAGCTGTTCTTGAACCTGGTGGCCGATGCCGGCAACATGGTGTTCCAGGCCCAAGAACCGGTTACCATCGTCGGGGCGTACCACACGCTGCTGCCTGCAGCCGACAGCCCAGGGCGCTTCATTGCCCTGACCTTCTTCTCGGACAATACGTTGACCCTGGTGTCGGATTATCTCAACGACGAGCCGCCGATCGAGGAAGTCGGTACCTGGGAAGCGGGGGCCGATGACACCTACACGATCACGCTGACGGGGCAGAAGGACAAACCCTACGACAAGCCGGTTTCTGTCACCTTCCAGGCAGACAAAGAGAAGCTGGCCGCCACCAAGTTCGACAAGGCGCTGTATGGCGAGGCTGGCCTCAACCTGCGCAAGCAGGCCCTCGACGCGGCCGCGTTCAAGGCCCAGCGGGCGCTGCTCACGGTCGACTTCCAGGTGGGCCATCCGCTGGATCCTTTCTTCGTCAGTGTCAACGGCGGTGGCGGCATCGACGTCAGCGCCCTGTCCGACGAGTGCAGCGGGTTCGTCTCCGGCAACCCTGTTGTGACCGTGAACTGGCAGGGTGATGCGGACATGGCCAAGATCTTCTTCTTCAGCGACCATGATCCCACCCTCATCATCCACCAGCCCGATGGCACCTACGTGTGCAATGACGATGCCAACAGCCTTCTGCTCGATCCGGTCATCGACCTGGAGAACCCGCAGAAGGGCACCTACCACATCTGGGTTGGCAGCGCGGCGCGTGACCAGCTGATTCCCGGTTTGCTGGTGATGACGACCCGGCCCGATGTCAACCTGGGGACGTTCGATCTGAGCCAGTTGATCCAGCGCGAACTCATACCGGAAACGATCGAGGAAGTGAGGGGCGGTGTCCCTGTGACCCAGGTGACCGAGTCCCTGACCCGGCTCAAGACCGCACCGGTGACGCTTACGCCGGGCGCTGAATTCGAGCCAGTCGACATCGAAGCCAGGGGCACCGTACCGGCATTCGAGATTCCGGTGGAAGGCAGCCAGTGTGCCGGCTACATTGGCGAAGTACCCGACTATACCTTTGCCTGGTCGGGCACGACCGATGAGCTGCGCATCTTCTTCGAAGGTGACGCCGATGCGACCCTGCTGGTCGTGGGACCCAACGGCGCAGTCTGGTGTGCCGACGACGTCATGACCGGTCAAAACAGCAACCCGCTGCTGACGATCAGCGATCCGGTGGAGGGCAACTACGCCGTCTACGTGGGCCGGCTGAACAGTGAAAACCCGGTGACGGGTCAGCTGACGGTGACCGACGCCGCCGGTGCGGAACCGGTGGTGCTGGAGCCGGAAAAGTAACGGCGCCAACGACGGATAATCAGGAGATATACCTATGAAGAACAAACTACTGAAGGTTGGCCTGGTGCTCGGTCTGCTGGCGCTGATCGTGGTTCCAGTTGTGATGGCCCAAAGCGGTAATACGTGGACGGTCAACTTTTTCCCGAATCTGGACTGGGCTGGCAGCCCGGCCAGCACCCAATTCGTACCGGCCCTCAACTACAACTGGGGCACCGGAGCACCGGCCTCCAATATGCCGGCCGATAATTGGACACTGCGCGCGACGACAACCGCCTACTTCTCACAGGGTGTCTTCCGCTTCAGCCTGCTGGCGGATGATGAATTGGTTTTTGTGCTCGACGGCGTAACCTACTTCGACACGCGTGGGCAAGGCCTGTCCGGCAAGAACCTGGTGATCGACATCCCGCTGTCGGAAGGCAATCACACCATGCAGGTGGACTTCCGGGAGTTCACCGGCAACGCCGTTCTGTTCGTGAGCTGGGGCCTGGTGAAACCGGGCGATGGTGGCAGCACCGGTGGCGGTGGTGCCACCAATCCGAACTATCCGGGTGTGCCGCCACTGCCGCCGTCACAGAGTTCCGTGACCACGCGCTACGGCGACTACACCCCCTGTATCCAACAGAACATCCACCAGGCCAACTGCTTCAAGTCGGATGGGGCCTGGAATTCACCCAACCTGGGCTCGATCCAGATGGAGCCGCAGATCACGGTCTGGACGAACTGCACCGCCGATGCCTGGCAGCAGTTCATTGTCAGCTCTACCGAACCCCCGGTGAGCTACAAGTGCTCGAAGACTGAAGCTGGCTGGTTCCGAGGCTAATGTAACACAAAAAACGGGTGGGGCACGCAGTGCCCCACCCGTTTTTTGTTGTGCGCCCGAACACCAGGCGGTCATCCCACCAGCCGCGTGCACGCTTCCCACAACCGCTGGTAATCATCCGCCGGACTGGCAGTCAGCCGCAGCTTGTGCGCGGCCCGCGGCCGCCGGTCCATCCAAAACTCACCGCTGACCGCAGCCAGCCGGGGCGCCGCAGCCAGCCAGACAATCGTATCGGCACCCTGATCGGGTGTGCGCAGCAGCGGACCCATCAGCCGTCGGAAGCGCGGCAGGCCGGCCTGCACGATGGGTGTATCGGCCCAGCCGGGGTGCATGGCATTCACCGTGACCCCGCTGCCAGCCAGGCGGACGGCCCACAGCTCAGTGAGCATCACCAGGGCACGTTTGGCCTGTGCATAGGCGACCAGGTTGTTGAACGGCCTGTGCGCACCCTGCAAATCGGCCACATCGAGCTTCTGTGTGTACATGCCGCCGGTCGAGACATTGATGATGCGCGCCGGCGCTGACTCGCGCAGCTGCGGGATGAGCAGGTTGGTCAGCAAAAAAGGACCGACGACGTTGGTCGCAAAGGTCATTTCGATCCCATCTTCAGACAGCTGGCGGGACGTAAACTCGGCTCCGGCATTGTTGATCAGAACATCCAGGCGGGGCGTACGCGCCAGCAGGCGCTGAGCACCGGACCGCACCGACGTCAGGCTGCTGAGGTCGATCAGCTCGATGGCCACGTGCGGGTTGCCCGTGGCACGCACCAGGCTGGCCTGGGCCGCCGCCCCCCGCGCCGCGTTGCGCACCAACAGGTAGACGGTCGCCCCGCGCGCGGCCAGCTGCCGGGCTGCCGCATAACCCAGGCCCGAGTTGCCACCGGTGATCGCGATGACGCGCCCGGTCAGGTCGACGGTGAGGTCGGCCGGGTCCCACAGCAGGGTCTGGCGAACGGTGTAGCCGATGCGGGTATAACCGGGCACAATCGTAGCCTCGAGCACGGCGTCGAGAGCCCGGTAGGATTGGGCGATCAGAGTTGGCACAAGATCCATGTTCAAACACCGTTTTCAGGCGAGGTAGTGACGCGATGTCATTGTATCACAGTCTAATCAACGAACAAAGCGTTGGCTCACATCTGGCAGCCGGCGCCTGGGCATGATAAAATACCACCGAGCCAGACGTCCGGCGCACCCTGGCCAGGGTCAGCTTGACGAGTCAATCCATACCATGAGGAGATGGTGACATGTTCAGCAGTGCAATGGAAAAAGCGATCAACGACCAGATTCAGAAGGAACTCTATTCGGCGTACGTGTACCTTTCGATGGCGGCCTACTTCGAGACAAACAACTTGACTGGCGCCGCCAGCTGGATGCGCCTGCAGCACCAGGAAGAGCAGGTGCACGCCATGAAGTTCTTCGACTTCATCAACGACCGGGGCGGTCGGGTGGTTCTGCAGGCGATTCAGCAGCCGCCGACTGACTTTGCCTCGCCGCTGGCGGTCTTCGAAGCAGCGCTGGCGCACGAACAGAAGGTAAGCAGATCGATCCATGACCTGTACGCACTGGCGGTCAAGGAGAACGACTATCCGACACAGGCCATGCTGCAGTGGTTTATCAACGAGCAGGTCGAAGAGGAAAAGAACGCCAGCGCCATCGTCGCCCAGCTGCGGATGATCGGCGACTCGCCGGCAGCTCTGTTCATGATCGATCAGCAGCTGGGTGCTCGTCAGCCTGAGGCGGCAGCCGAATAGGGACGTACCGCCGGCGAGTGACGCCGCCAGCAAACCATGTGCGGCTACGGCGCAACCGGTTCATCGGACTTCCGGCGCTGCCGCGTCGACCTGTTGGGCCAGGGCAAATTTCTGTCGCCGTATGGCAGCCGGGCGACGCTGCATGGCCGCCCTGACCCAAATCCGTCGCCGAGCTCACCCACGACAAGGCGCCAGACGGTAACCCCGTCTGGCGCCTTGTCGTGGTCGGCATCAAGCCGTTGTCATTGGCCCGCAGGTTCAGCCGGCTCGATGGCCAGCAGGGTGGCCAGTTCGTGCAGCACAGCCTTCTCGGCATCGCTGACGCGCACAGCCCCGATGCCCAAGAAGCCCCCTTCTTTGCTTGCGTTGGCGGCATCGACCGCAATCTGGTAGAGCCAGGTCCGGTAGCCCTTGGCCTCTTCGGCTGTGGCTTTCTGATTGACAACCGCCGCGGCATTTTCGATCTTCGCCAGGAGCGCGGCCTTGGCCTGGGCCGGGTCCTTGTGCGACGCCATCTCGGGCTGCGCTTCCTTGGCTGTTTCTTTGTTCTTGAACTCCGCCAGCAGCGCTGTCATGAGCTCATCTTGCGACGTCTTGCTGGCATTGGCAATGCTCTTGGCCACCGACATCGCCTCTTTGAAGGCACCAAACAAGCTGGGACTGGCCACCGCAATGATCATGGCGGCTGACATCGGCCCTTCCAGCAACGCATCCCATTCTTCGGGTGTAAATGCAGATTTATCGGTCATATCTCTCCCTCTCACATGAAACTACTCTGAAGGCACGCTCTATCGACAAACCTATCACAATTAGACCCGCTTGTCAACTACCGCTCATCCAACGCAAAAGCGTAAAGGTTTTGTCAGGAATAGGGCATTGATTTATTGTGCATCACGTGCTAGACTGCTATCGATGAATCGTGCACAAAGGGCCCGTAAAAGAATAACTTCCCGTGATTTGCCGGGAATTCAAGGCACAATGCCGGAAGTTATTCTTTTTGAGATGCCAAAGTAAGTCAGTCCAGGCTTGCTGCGCGCACCATGCAACCCTGTCAACGCAGTGATTGGCGTACCGTACGAACCTGGCAGGAGGCCTACCCTGTGATCGGCATGACGACAACATTGACCAACCTCGATCCTCATGATGGGGCGATAGGCCCGATGCACAAAGGACCGGATGCGGCGGAATTATCACCGCACGTACTGGCGCTTCATACCCTGGCCGAAACACTCAATCGTTCGCGTGACCTGCGTACGATCATGCAAATCGCACTGAGCCAGATCTTGAATACCCTGGGGATCACGTATGGCGTGGCGTATCGACTCGTCGACAGCGCCGAGGTGCCCGATGAACGAGTTTTGTCGCTTGTGGCCTGGCAGGGTGTTTCCGACACGTATGTGCACCAGGTTAGCATGCTGCCGCTGTACGGTAGCATGGTGGCACAGGCTGCCTTGACGGGCCGACCGCTGGTGTGGCAGGTGACGGAATACCCCAACCTGCGTCTGCGTCAATTGCTCCTGGCCGAGGGCATTCAAGTCGGTGTTACGATCCCCCTCATCGCACAGGGTCAATTGCTCGGTGCGCTCAGCCTCGGCGCGGGCCAGGAATGCATACTGACGGAGGCAGGGTTACAATTTCTGGCCGTAGTTGGCCAATTGGCTACCAGCGCCATAGAAACGACTGGGCTGCGCGAAGCAGCCCAGCGTCCGGCCACTCAGAACGAACCCAGCCGCACGACCCGCGCCCTGCATGATTCGGTCGTCCAGCACCTCTACAGCATGACCCTGTATGCCGAGACCATCACCCGCCTGCTGGACAATGAAGACAAGACACAGGCCGCAGACTATGTGCAGTCACTCCATGCCACTGCCCTGGAAGCCCTGCACGAGATGCACCTGCTGATCTCAGAACTGCACCCG
Source organism: uncultured Anaerolineae bacterium (assembly GCA_964642445.1). GTDB lineage: Bacteria > Chloroflexota > Anaerolineae > SSC4 > Amarolineaceae > SSC4. Next base: position 35,784 of record CAZXQZ010000008.1, on the reverse strand, counting down.
CCGGAGCTGGCGAGAATCGGCCTGGTGGCAGCGCTCCAGGCGCGCTTCAAAGCGCTCACGGGCTGGAGTGGCATTGCGGGGGATTTCATCGTAGAAGGGGGCGAACTAGCGGGACTTCTACCACTGGCAATGCAGCAGGAGCTGTATTACATTGTGCTGGAGGCACTCAATAATGCGTTGAAACATGCCGCTGCGCGCCACATCGATGTCACCCTTCGTTTTAGCAATGGCTCGGCGATGCTCGACGTGTGCGATGACGGCATCGGGCTGACAGCCGATGCACTCGACAAGACAGATGGTTGTGGCCTACGCACCATGCGGGAACGCGTCCAACGCATGGGTGGGACGCTGCGCATCGAGAGTGCTCCCCGCCATGGCACACAGGTTCATATTGCGGTCTGATGCGAATCGTTAGCCTTTTTGGTCGAGCACGGCCATCGTCAGGCGCGCCACGCACACCAGGTGATCGTGGTCGTCGTGGATGCGAATGTCCCACACATGCGTGGAATTGCCCAGGTGCAGGGGCCGTGCCGTGCCGTGAACGTAACCACGGCGCACGGTACGGACGTGGTTGGCATTGATCTCGAGACCGACACAGATCTTGCGCGCCGGATCGATGCATAACGTGGCAGCCACACTGCCCATCGTCTCCGCCAGCGCAACCGAAGCACCGCCATGCAGCAGACCGAAGGGCTGCACTGTGCGCCGGTCGACAGGCATGCGTGCGCGCAGATGGTCGTCGCCGATTTCGGTAAACTCGATGCCCAGGTGACCCGGAAGACAGCTGGCAGACAGGGCGTTGAGACGCTCGAGATTGGGCGGTACGAACCAGATCGTCGTCATGTCCTAATAGTCCAGGCCGTAATGGGCCAATCCCAGCAGACCCACGTTGCGCACCAGAATGACCCGCACCGGCACCCGAATCAGCACACGGGAAAAACGGCCTTTGTTGAGGAATGACTGCATGAAATGTTTGTCACCCAGCAGCGGCAGGATGCGCGGCGGAATGCCACCCCCCACGTAGATGCCACCCCAGGCCCCCAGCGTCAATGCCAGGTTGCCAGCCTGGGCGCCCAAGATCGAAACGAACATCTGCATCGTCACCAGGGCCAGCTCGCAGGGATGGGTCTCGTGGTTGAGCGCGGCTGTGACGATCACCGGTGTCGGGTCATGGGCTGCCTGCAGCTGTTGGGCGAGCCATGGGGGTTCGGGCGCAACACCGGTGTCTTTCAGATAGGCGTACAGGTTGGGAATGCCGCGTCCCGAACAGACCCATTCATAACTGACGTGATCGAGGCGTTTGTTCATGTAGCGCAGGAGGTCCAGTTCCAGCGCATTGGTGGGCCCGAAATCGGTATGACCACCTTCGCAGGCATGCGCCTGGTAGCGCGAGCCGTTCCAGGTCAGGTACGCTTCACCCAATCCCGTACCCGGGGCAATGACACCGATCGGTGCGTGGGGCTTGGTGCGCGCGTCGTTGAGGAGATGGGTTTCCTCCGGCAACAAAAATGGCACCGCATAGGCTGCGGCCTCCAGGTCGTTCAGCATGTCGACCTTTTCGACACCCAACAGCTCGCGGAGCCGGCCGGCACGGATGATCCATGGCAGGTTGGTGGCGCTTGCCTCTTCTCCTTCAACGGGGCCAGCCACACCAAATGTCGCCCGTGTCACATGGGCCTCGCGATTCAGCAAAAACTGCTGGATGATGACCTCCAGGTTAGGAAAGTCTTTGCTGGGGAATGTGGCATCAGCCAGCGGCGTGCGCGGCCCCGTGTCGGCGGCATACAGCGCCAGATGGGTTTTTGTGCCACCAATATCACCTGCAAGCAACATGAACGTGACTCCTTTGCATTCGGTATCGCATCCTAATTCGATTATAATGTGCGTTAGCCTGTGTGACAAACTTGCATGAGCGATCTCACACCTGCCGTCGCGGACGGGTGCACCGCATGTCTGGGGCATGACACAAGACCCTTCGGGTTTTTCACCATGATCGCCGATAGCTGGTACTACATGGCAGTCTCCCGGTGCAGTCTCCCGGCCGTTGACGAAAACCCGAAGGGTCTGCCCCCAATCTGAGGTACACCCGCTGCGGACTTGCCAGTTGCTGCAAATCACGGTAGGATGGGGAGGGGTTTTGGATTTTGGATTTGGGAAGGGGGAAGGGCATGAACCTGGAGGGTAAGGTTGCCATCGTGACGGGGGGGGCGTCGGGCTTGGGGCGCGCGACGGCGGAGGAGTTGGTGCGCGCTGGGGCGCGCGTGGCGTTGTTTGATGTGCAGGAAGAGAAAGCGGTGGCCCTGGCCAGGGCGTTGGGCAGCAGCGCGTTGCCGGCTGTGGTCGATGTCACCAGCGAAACGTCGGTGGCGGCGGGCATCGAGCAGGTGATGGCCCACTTCGGTGCGCTGCACGTGTGCGTCAACTGTGCGGGTGTGCCGCATGCGGCCAAGACGGTGGGCCGCGAAGGCAAACCATTCCCGCTTGACCTGTTCGTGCGTGTGGTGACGATCAACCTGATCGGAACGTTCAACGTGCTGCGCCTGGCCGCCGCGCAGATGGTCAAGAACGAGCCCAGCGGTGAAAGCCTGGAGCGCGGAGTAATCGTCAACACGGCATCGGCCGCGGCCTTCGATGGGCAGGTGGGGCAGGCCGCCTACAGCGCCAGCAAAGCCGGCATCGTGGGGATGCTGCTGCCGATTGCGCGCGACCTGGCCGACGTGGGGATTCGCATCAACGCGATTGCACCGGGCATCTTCGAGACGCCCATGGTGCAGGGGATGCCAGCCAAAGTGCAGGAGTCGCTGGCCGCGATGGCGCTCTTCCCGCACCGCCTGGGACAACCGGCCGAGTTTGGCCGCCTGGTGCGCCACATCGTGGAGAACCCCTATCTGAATGCGGAATGCATACGCCTGGACGCCGGCACGCGTATGAGTGCACGATAAAGACTTCGGAAGTCTCAGTTGGCGCTACACTGCCACATCGAAGAAACGTTCGAGCCATTGCTGCCGCCAGACCAGCCGCACGAGGAAGAGCCAGGCCAGGCTGGCGACCAGGACCAGGGCGATGTTGACCAGGGGCAGCGATTCGAGTGCGAAGATGTTGCGTAGGGATGGGACTGCCAGCAGCACCCAAAAGACTACCCACAGCCCCACAGCCAGCAGCGTGGGGCGCCAGTCACCGCTGAGCGAATCACCACCAACCCACCACGGCGTGGGTGGCTCGGCAAAGATGACCAGCAGCAGGCCAATGGTGACCAGGAAGGCGGCCAGGCCTGTTTGGCTTGTCAGTAAGTATTGGTTGGTGAGGGCGCGCACTTGTTCGGCTGGCAGGTTAGGATCGATGCCCGCCACCTGGTATAAGAAGGGCGCATAAAACACGACCACGCCCAACAGGCTGGAGATCGCCGCCGCCGGTAGGACGAAGTGCATCAACCGCCCGACCAGGCTGTGCTGGTAGCGGTAACCCGGTCGTGCCCAGATGGCCAGGATGACGGTGGGAATGCCCACCGTCAGCACGTTGATGACCGACGCATGCCGCAGGTTGATCGGAAACAGACCGATGATCAACGACGACAGGATCACCAGGGCCATTGTGGCGATGCGCGCCAGGTACAGCTTGAGAATGTCCTGCATCCCATTGACGATACGCTGCCCTTCGGCCACCGCCGGTGCCAGTGAGGCGAACGAATCGTTCATGAGTACGATGTCGGCTACACCGCGCGTGGCCTGGGTCCCGCTCTGCATCGCCACCCCCAGGTTGGCCTTTTTGAGCGACAACACATCGTTGACACCGTCCCCAATCATGGCAACGTAATGTCCCCGCGCCCGCAGGCTGTCGACCAGCTGCTCTTTCTGCTGGGGTGTGATACGCCCAAAGATGGTGGCCTCGACCGCCGTAACTTCCATTTGTGCCTGCTTCATCTCGGCCAGCTCCAGGCCTGAAACCAGGCGGATGTCGGGACCCAGGCCGGCCTGCCGGGCCAGGGCCGCGACCGTTTCCGGGTTGTCCCCAGAGATGATTTTCGGCTTGACACCGTTGTGTATGAAACTGGCCAGCGTCTCCCGCGCCTCAGGGCGCAGCTCGTCACTCAGGCTGACCAGCCCCATGGCCGTCATGCGGGCAGGCAGGGTCGATTCATCGCCCAGGTCGTGCAGGCTCGCCGGGTCGGGATTGTGCACTGCCAACAGTACACGTAGCCCTTGCGCCGTCCAGGCACTGGCCTGGTATGTGATCGTATCCCACGCCGTCCCATCATGCGCCAGGTAGGGCTGCAGCATCTCCGGTGCACCCAGCGCATAGATCCCGCGTAGTTGATCGTTGTCGAAGGCGACGGCGCTCCATTTGCGCGCCGACGAAAATGGTACCTCGGCCACCGGTGTGTGGCGCGGCATCGGCAGGGCGGCGGCAATCGCAGCGCTGGTTTTGTTGGGTGCAGCCGTACTGGCCACCATGGTGCCGAGGGCCGTGCGCAGGGTTCCCTCATCACACGCCAGCGGATACACCCCCTGAAACTGCAGCTGGTTGGTGGTCAGGGTACCCGTCTTGTCCAGGCACAGCACGTCTACGTTACTCAACGACTCGATAGCATTGGACTGCTGGACGAGTGCACCGAAACGCAGAATACGCACCGCAGCCAGCGCGTAGGCAACGGCAATAGCGACGAAGAGACCGTTGGGAATCAGGCCCGCAATGACGGTGGCCTGCTGGATGCCTTCGGGCAGGGAGACCGATTTGACCAGGTCGTTGGCCAGGAGCAAGGTTTCCATGTAAAGCACCATCAAGAGGATGATGCGGATGGTCAGGTTGATCTGGCGCTGCAAAGGAGTCAGCACACGCCGGAACGACCGTGCCTGGGCCGTGAGCTGGTTGGCAAAACTGTCGCTGCCCACCTTTTCGGCCACGTAATACGCCCCGCCGCTCACGCAGAAGCTGCCGGAGAAAACCGGTGAATCGGCCTCTTTGGGGATCAGACTCGATTCCCCCGTCAGCTGCGATTCGTCGACGTTCATGCGGCCGGCAACGACCTTGCCGTCGACCAGGATCTGGTCTCCCGGGCCAACGCGCAGCACGTCGCCGAGCACGAGCGCTTCCGGCGGCAGCTCCGTTTCCTGGCCGTTACGCACCGCCATGGCGCGCGGACGGGTCAGCAGAGCGACCCGATCCAGCGCCCGTTTGGCACGGATCTCCTGCACCACACTCACCACGATGTTGGTGCTGATCACAGACAGCGAAATGATCGCATCAACCGGTCGGCCGACCAGGGCCAGGGCGACCGCCAGCAGGAAGAGGATGTTGTTGAGGAACGTAAAGATGTTTTCGCGGAAAATCTGGCCGTAGGTGCGGCCGGTAGGTGGCGGTGGCGTATTCACCAGGCCGCGCGCCCGCTGCGCCTCGACTTCCTGGTCGGTCAGGCCGATGATGGGTGCCACGGTATTTGGCATTGCCATGACAATGACTCCCAGAAGGATAGGGGGATACCGGTCGTTATCCGCCGACGGCCTGGCGGTAGGCTGCGATTGCGGCCTGCAGATCGACTGCCGCCGGGTATTCTTTGATGGCAAGGGTGATGATGGCTTCGACCCTGTCCTGCAGCACGGCTTCCTGGATGACGCTGGACCACGTATTGTCGGCACGGTTATCGAAGGCGATGCGGCTGCGATCCAGGCCACAATCGTTCACGATGCGTCCAATGCTCTCTTGGGTGAAGTAGATCTGCGCCAGCGTACCGCCCAGCGTGCCCCGCGTCGCCGCCAGCTCAGCGTCTAACGTCTTGAACCCGGTGGGTTTCGTAATCGCCGAGCTCTGCAGCTTCAACGCCACGTCGCCCACCGGCTGGTCACTCACGAGGGTGTTGGTGCCGGCGCTGCCCAGGGTGTCCTCCTCCTGGTACAGGTTGACGACGATGTGGATGGTGCCGATGACCTTGGGTGTCAGGTTGAAGTAAAATACGGGTGAGTCGATCTTGGGAAATAGGCGAAAGGTCTTGAAATTGGGCCCGTCGAACGTGCATTCCGGTGCGCTGACCTCGATACGCAGCCGCAGAAAGGGCTCGTCCAGCCACAACGCCTGCACTTCGCCCGATCTCACCACCGGCAGGCCAGCCGCGACCAGGGTCGGTGACGTGGGCTGGCGTACCGCCACAGCAACCTGGAAGGCGCGGCCCACCTGGGCCTGTTCAGGCACGGCCACGTCGAGGCGCAGCCCGGCCACCTGGATGATTCCCTTCGGCACCGCGTCATCCGAGGTCGTGGGCGCGCCCGTATTACTGGAACTGCCGGTCTCTGACGCCCCCCTGCCACTCGGTTGGTCGAGTACACCGCCAGATTCGGTGCTGCCCGGGCCTTCCCCGACCGCTTCATGGGATGTCGCGTCGCTGCCATTGCGTGGAATACCACGATCCTCGTCTGGCTCAATCGTGGCAACGAATTCGTGACCTGTCCAGGCTGGGTAGTGTTCGGCAGTAAACGCCTCGTCACTGGTAGACAATTCTGGCACCCATGGCACCTGGAAGTCCCCCAGCGTGAAGCCTTCGGGAATGGGCAAGATCATGATCGAATTGGGATCGAAGGCCGCGTACTGCGTGACGGTCTGGCTGTAATAATCGAACAGGTGTTGGTCGACCTGTGCCGGTGTCCAGGGTGTAGCCAGCCCGGCGTAGTAGCGGTAGACCGCAGCACGGTCCCAGGGGATGGCGGTGGCCGGCGGCTGGTGCTCGTGGGTGAGCCCCAGGATATGCCCAAAGACGTGCAGCACAACCGCATGCAGGTCTTGGGGTGCCGTCAACCGCCGCAGCCAGCCAAAGTTGGCGGTTGCTTGATCCCAGGGTACCACCAGGGCATCGGTCCCGATGGTCGACCAGGTAGCGCCTGGGGTAAAGCCAAGGCGGACCTCGGCGTCGGGGTCGCGGCTCAGCTCGAACGTCAGGCTGGCATAACGTAACCAGGTGCTGGCCGCGTCGAACACACGCTGGGCCAGCGGCGTGTCGTTGGTCAGGCAGTGGATGCGCAGCAGACGGCCTGGCCGCCAAAACCGCGTGGGGGGCGCAGCCGCCTCGTTGGTCCAGTTTTCCTGGACCGCAAGACGGTCGGCCTCGGCGCGCAGGTCTGGTGGTAGTATGACATCGATACAGGCTTTGATCTGGCCCATGGCTGGCTTACCATTCTACATAAACGGTGCCACCAGCCGGTCGACCTCTTGCATGGCGTAGGTCTCCCCTTCGAACTGGTGCACACAGGTGATCAGCTGGCGCAGCCCCTCTGGAAAATTCGCGGCGGCGGTGACGATATTGATTGCATCGATCAGGTCATTCGGCCCATATTTGATGCGCTGGCGAATCGGCGCCGGCAGACACCCCACCACGGCCTCACGCGCCGTGCGGCTGCTCATGGCCTCGCACTGCAGCAGGGTCTGCGCCAGGGCACGCTTTTCTTCGTCGGTCGGGCGCCGCGCTGCAGGTGGCGGCGGAGATGGATTGACGGGCGGTGTCGCGGCCGGTGCAGTCCCTGTACGGTAGGCGGCTACCGCCGCCTGCAAATCCGGCACGGCGGGATATTCTTTCGAGGCAGCGTCGATGATCTTATCGACCTTGCCCTGGAATGAGGCTTCCGTCAATACGCTGGACCAGGTGTTGTCCGGGCGCGCATCGAAGGCAATACGTTTCAGGGAGAGTTCGCTCTCGCGCGCAATGCGGCGAATGCTTGCCTCGTCGGCATAGATCTCGGCCAGGGCTCCCGCCAGGGCGCTGAGTGCGGTATGGGAGGTCATTGGGTGCTATCTCCTTGCGGGCAATGCTTGCATCAGACAGGCTCGACCGGTGCCAATACCTCGGTCCCCTGCAGGGCATCGACCAGCACGTTGACGTGGATGCCCTGGTTACGTTTGTACACCGACGCCGAACCCGGCTCGCGCAGCAGGCCCCCCTTGTGGTGCAGGGCCACCACGCGCCATTCGGCGTCGAACACCGGGGACCCAGAAGAGCCCTCTTCGGTGTCGGTGAGGTACTGCACGCGTTTGGCGTCGACGAAGGCCACGATGTTGTGCGACAGGGCGATCTTTTTCGGCCCGCCGGAAGGGTGTTGGATGATGATGACTTCGTCCTTAACCTTGGGTTCGGCACGGCTCAGGTACAACGAGCCATATTTGGCGCGTGGATTACCATCCACCGCCACGACCGTCCAATCATCACCGCCGGCGTCATCTTTGGGAGAGGTCTTCCAGAACTTGTCCGGTGCCAGCGGATAGGAGTCTGGCTCGTAGTCGCCTCCCTCCGGGGCTTTCTCCACTCTGAACTGCGCCGCGGCCGTAGCCGCCACGTCCTTACTGGCCAGGACGTGATGATTGGTGACCAGGTAGTTGTTGCCAACCAGGAAACCGGTTCCACGCCGGCCATCGGCCAGGGCCACGCGCGCCACGGCTTTGGATTTTTCGATTCCCATGTGGAGGAAGCTGACGTCGCGCAAGGTTGTAATAGCATTGATGATGACTTCGAGCTGCCCGCCTTCGGCGGGACCGTGCCAGTCGCCGGCCGGCAGGCTGGGCACCGGCATGGCCTTCAGGAGGTCTTCTTCGCTCATGTTGAAGGCCTCGCGCGTGGGATAATCCTTGCGGGCGATTTCCAGGATCTTCGTAACCTTTTGCTGCAAGCGTGCTTCGATGAGGACGTTCGTCCAGTAGACGGTGGGTATGTCATTGCCAGCAATTTGCCATGGCTTCAAACCGGCGTTGACAATGATGTCTTCAATCTGGGATCGCCGCCAATACGTGGTGGCCAACACGTCGCGCAGGTACGTCCAACGATCATCCCAGGTCATGACGGTGCCCTCCTTGATGGGATTGTGGCTACAGGCGAGGTATCACGATTGTAAGTGGCAGGCAATATTCTATGCCGGACGGCTGCATTTGTCAAAACCATTCGTTGTGAAATACTTCCCAAAACCGGCACAATGGGTATATAATGCATTCAGGTGTATCTTGCTCTATGCACAGCCCGTACGCTCCTGCCATGCCCGGCACCGTGGGGCGATGCGGCTGGCTGGCTGTTGCCGGGAGGCAAACGATCGTGCGCTTACGTTCGGTAGCAAAACTCATCGTGCTGGTTCCGCTGCTCCTTGTGACCTGGCATACGCTGGTGCGCGTGGTGCGCCATTTTTATAAATTCCCCATGCCCCAATTCCTGGCCAATGCCATCGACAACCCCCTGCGCCGCCGTGTGCAGCCGCCAGCGGCCACCGCGATTCGCCATGGGCTGCTGCCCGGCATGCGTGTGCTGGACATCGGTCCAGGCAACGGGCGTTACACGGTGGCGGCCGCCCAACTGGTAGGACCACGCGGGCACGTCGTGGCGGTCGACATCGAGCCCAGGATGACCCGCCGTGTACGCCAGCGGGCGGCGGCGACCGGTATCACAAACCTGACCCCACTCGTAGCGAGTGCGCACGACCTGCCCTTTGCGGACGCCACGCTCGACGCAGCGACGATGATCACGGTGATGGGGGAGATCCCCGATCCGGTGCGGGCGCTGGGCGAAGTGCGGCGCGTCTTGCGGCCCGCTGGCACGCTGGCATGCAGCGAGCTCGTCGTCGATCCCGACTACCCCCTCGCGCGGACGTTGCAGACCTGGGCCGGCGAAGCGGGGCTCCAGGTGAGACAGCGCATCGGTAGCTTTTTCTATTATACACTGATTTTTGAGCGATAAGACAACTCGTGGGGAGGTAACGGTGGCCAACGATACCATGACGTCCGATCAGCACGCCTATCCGGCAGTACAGCGCTTCCTGGCGATGGTCCCACTGGCTGTTTTTTTCCTGGGCTTTCTGCCGACGGCGCTGCTGCGCCTTTCGGCAGGGCTGGACCGCATCTTGCACCTGCCGCGCCTGCGCCGGGAGCCGGCAAACTGGCTCTTGGGCGGGCTGCTGATGGCAGCCGGCTGGCTGCTTGCGATGTGGACGATTGCGCTTCAGTTGACGGCCGGGCGCGGCACACCGGTGCCGGTGATGGCACCGCAGAAATTGCTCGTCGACGGCCCGTATCGTTTCTGCCGGAACCCGATGGTGCTGGGAACGGTCTTGATGTACCTGGGCCTGGCGGTCAAGCTCGGCTCCCTCTCCGCCGTCGCCCTCGTCGTCATGCCTACGATCTGGCTGCTGGCCTACATCAAACGATGGGAAGAGCCGGCCCTGGAGGCGCGCTTTGGCGAAGCGTACCGCATCTACCGGCAGAACACGCCGTTTTTGCTGCCGCGCCTGGGGGGACAGAAGGCATGACGCGCGTCAAATACCTGCTTCTCCTGCCCCTGATTGCACTGACTGCCCTGGCGGCTGTCGCCTGGCGCCCCTTCCGGCAGCGACCGCAGGCGCGCGTGACCAGTCACGAAGAGCTGGACGACCCTGCCATTGCGCATGGCTTCAACCGCGTGGCCACCTGGCCGCAGATGCGTTTCCTGCGCTGGTATGTCGCACGCCGCGCCCTGCGCCAGGTCACCCGCGGCATGGCGGTCGACCTGGGGTGCGGCCCCGGTCACCTGGTCTTTTTACTGGCACGCCAGGCACCCGAGCTCCACGTGGTGGGTGTCGACCTGTCGGATACGATGTTCGCAGCCGCCACCGCTGCGGCGCAGCAGGCCGGCCTGGGCGATCGGGTTACGTTCCGCCTGGGTGACGTGACGCGCATCCCCTTTCCCGACCGGTCGGTCGACCTGGTGGTGAGCACCCTGTCGCTGCATCACTGGAGCCATCCGGTGGCGGTTTTGAATGAGGTGGCGCGTGTGCTGCGGCCAGGTGGCGCTTACCTGATCTTCGACCTGCGCCGTGACCTGGCGTTTCCCCTATGGACCCTACTCTGGTTCGCCACGCGTGCGATTGTGCCGTCGGCACTGCGCCGGGCCAACGAGCCGCTTGGCAGCCGAGATGCGGCCTACACGCCTCCTGAGGTGATGGCCTTGTCGGCACAATCTCAACTGAACGGGTGGCGGGTGGCACGTGGTCCCCTTTGGCTGATTTTGGAAGGGCACGAATGACAGAAAGAAGTGTGATTATCATCGGTGCGGGAGTGGCCGGCCTGGCTGCCGGCTGCTACGCGCAGATGAACGGTTACCGCTCGCAGATTTTCGAGCTGCACGACCTGCCCGGCGGCTTGTGCACCGCCTGGGAACGCAAGGATTACGTGTTCGACGGCTGCATCCATTACCTCTTCGGCTCTGGACCCGGCCAGCCATTCCACCGCATTTGGCAAGAGCTGGGTGCCGTGCAGGGCCGGCGCATGCTCTACCACGACGAGCTGATGCGTGTCGTGACGCCCGATGGGCGGACATTCATCGCCTACTGCGATCCCGACCGCCTGGAAGCGCACATTGGCACCCTTTCCCCGCCCGATGCCCACCTGGGCAAACAGCTGGCCGATGGCGTGCGCCAGATGATGCGCTTCGACATGTCGCTCATGCGCCAGCAGCCGATGTCCACGTTGGGCGCGCGCAGTGGATTACAGCTGGGGTGGCAGATGATGCCGTTTGCCATGCCCATGCTGCGTTGGGCGCGCCTGTCGGCACAGGATTTTGCCAACCGCTTCCAGGACCCCCTGCTGCGCCAGGCGATTCCCCTCGTATTCGGCTGGCCTGAGATCCCGATGATGGCGGCGCTATCGGTTTTGGCCTACATGCAGACGCGCAACGCCGGCTTTCCGGCGGGTGGTTCACTCGAATTCGCCCGGGCCATCGAGCGGCGTTACCTGGACCTGGGGGGCACGATTCACTACAAATCCCAGGTGGAGAAGATCCTGGTCGAAGGCGACCGCGCCGTGGGTGTCCGGCTCTACAACGACGACACCGTGCGTGCCGACGTGGTCGTCTCGGCGGCCGATGGACGCGCCACGATTTTCGAGATGCTGGGGGGTGAATATACCAACGCCAGGATCCGCCGCTGGTACGACGGCCGGCAGACGATGCATTCGCAGGTGCAGGTGTCCCTCGGCGTCAACCGTGACCTGTCCCAGGAACCGCATTGGGTGACGTACCTCCAGCCAACCCCGGTGACGATTGCGGGCGAAAACCGCTTCGACCTCGGCGTAAAACACTACTGCTTCGACGCCAGCCTGGCACCCGCGGGCAAATCGGTCGTGGAAGTGATGCTGCGCAGCTCGTACGGCTATTGGCAGCGTATCTACGGCCACCGGCTGTACGACACCGAACAGTCGCAGGTGGCCGACCAGGTCATCGGGCAGCTGGACCGGCTCTACCCCGGTCTGGCCAGGCAGGTCGAGGTGAGCGATGTGGCCACACCGCTGAGTTATGAACGTTACACCGGCAACTGGCAAGGCTCGACCTGTGGCTGGCTGCTGACCCGGCAGACCATGCTGCAGATGATTACCGGGATGGGATATACGCTGCCGCGGCTGGCCAAATTTTACCTTGCCGGCCAGTGGGTCGAGCCAGGCGGTATGGTCCCCCAGGCCGCTGTCTCGGGTCGCAATGTGGTACAATTGATGTGCCGGGCCGATGGCCGGCCGTTTGTGACGAATGTATTAGGTTGACATAAGGGGGATTTTTAATGGATAACACGACAACGATCAACATCCCATTTCCCGACGCGGCCGAACTGCACCTGACGGTACGGGTAGGCGCCTGCCGCTTGGCAGTGATGCCCGGCACGCGGGCGGATGCCTGGGTGGCCGGGTCTTACGCTGAACCTTCGGGCGCACTGCCGCTGAAAATCACGCAGGAGGGCGGCACCGTGCGCATCACCCAGGACCCGATTCCGGCCGAGTTCTGGAACATGTGGAACAACCCACCACGCCTGACCTTGAAGCTGGGTACCGCCCGCCCCTACAAACTCACGCTGGAAGGGGGTGCCAGTGAAAGCGAGTTCGACCTGGGCGGCCTGCCGCTGCACGAGCTGAGCATTCGCCAGGGTGCCGGCAAGATGGACTTCGATTTCTCGACCCCTAACCCGCAGCCGATGAGAGAACTGGCGGTCGAAGCCGGGGCGGTTGGCATGGAGATGATCAACCTGGTCAACGCTAACTTTGCCGAGATGAAACTGGACGGCGGTGCAGCGTCGTTCCACCTCGATTTCAACGGCGAGCTGCGGCGCGATGCCAACGTGAAGCTCACGACGGGGGTCTCTGCGGTGACGCTGGTGGTGCGCTCGAGCATGCCGGTGCGCATCCTGCCCGAGACGGTCATGGCAGGGCTGGATGTTGGGGATCATTTCACCAGGCTCGAGGGGGCATTCAACAATCCGGCGGCGACCGCCGGCGGCCAGCCTGTGCTGACGATACGCGCCAGTGTCACGTTGGGTTCGCTGCGGCTGCGCACTGGCTGAGGCGGCGGCCGCACCAGCGAGGTATGCTGCATGACACCGCGTGATGTGGCATGGACGAACGCAGTCCGGCACCCCAGGTGCCGGACTGCGCGTGACGCAGCATGGACAAACGGGTCCGGCACCCCCCGGGTGCCGGACTCCGCGTGATAGGGGTTCTACTTCTTGAACGTCTGCAGCTCGATCGTCGTCATCGTGCCCTCGCCAAGATCGGTTTCGGACTTGACCAGGCCGACCCCGGGTGCATACCAGGAGGAGGTATCGATGGCAATGGTAAATGGCTGGGGTGCTGCGATACCCCCCATGCTCATGACCATCGTTTGTGTCATCGTTGCATCGACGCGAAAGGCGTCGAAGGTTCCGGCTGGTACCGTGACTTTTTCTTGAGCCACAATCTCGTTCGCAATGGCCACGGTCCCAGTGATGGTCCCGGTCATTCCCTCGGCAGCTGCAATCGACCCGACCAAATCGTAACTCGCATCCCACGTCTTGCCGACCCGCCAGGCATCATCAGCGGGGATCAGGATGCCGCGACCGTTGAGGGTTTCGATTTGGATGTTGGCCTCTGCCATCTCCAGGCCGCCATACTGGGCCGCCATGATGCCCTCGCGTGTGCACTCGTAATTGGTCGTATTGGTCAGCTCGTCGAACGTCTGCACCATTGTGAACGACGTATCCGTGATATTCTCGAGGGTCACGGTATAGGTTGATGTGGCTGGCCCGCCGGCGCTGTAGATCCAGGTGAGATCGGGCGCCACGGGGTAGTAACGATTGTCACACCCGCTGCTCGTTACCGGTGCCGGGGTGGGTGTAGGTGGCTTCGGTGTCGGCGTCGGGGCGAGGGTGGCCGTGGGGGCCGGCGGTTCGGTTGGCAGGTCGGTGGCGGCCGGTACGATCGCCGGCGCATCCGGGGTGTTCGTTGCCGCGGGTGATGCTGGCTGGCCGCCACAGGCCGCCAGGGCTATGATCAACACGACGGTCGTCAACAAAGCAGTGGTTTGGCGTAACGTATTCATGGAATTATCCTCCTTGCTGTGTTGTACAGCGCCAACAGTATAATTCATCCCTGACCTATTTGGCAATTGGGCACAGGTTTGCCATACGTGGCCACTGTGAGAGCCCAATATCTATGGAAATGCTGTTATATTTGACAACTGGCAGCGAGTATTGTAACATAATAATCGGTCCCTGGTGACCGGCATGGCTCGGGATGCATGCTTTGCCGCAATCGATTCTGCGAATACTGATTTGGTTTGTTCATCAAACCAAGGGAGGAGCACAGCCATGTTGCGACGGATTACCGTTGCCAGTCTCATTATTCTGGTCATTGCTGGCCTGATCATTCCTACCGCTGCCGCGGGTACCGCCGGTTCATACTACGTGCAAATCACCCTCAAACCGGGTGAGAGCACGTCGGTGCCGATGATGTTCTGGTGCCTCAATTATGGGAAAGATTTCCCCACGGCCATCTCGGGACCCATCAAGGTCGCCCCTGACGACGTGATCAAAGTCGTACAGGTCGCGCGCGAAAAGGGTGTGCTCGATACCGAGCCCTTCCAGGTCCAGATTGCCATCTGGAACGCCGTCGACGGTGTGTACCACACCGCCCTGGGCGTAGACCGCAGCCTGGCCGAAACAATCGTTACTGAAGCGGGCGAGCTGGAACTGCCGCCGCTGCCGTCCGGTGTGCCCACGCTGGACAGTGCAGTAGCCAGCGGTTCTGCGCAGGTGGTCATTGAAGGCTTCCAGTCCATTCCCAACCCCACCGACGCCAATGAGATTCCATTCGAGGGCCAAGGCACCGTGGTGGTTACCAACACGGGCGAAAGTGCTCTAACCTTCATCCTGGTAGACGGATTTGAGTTTGCACCGGAAGATGCGCAGCACCAGACGCTGCTGGGCGTCTTTGGCATGGAGTTCGACCCGCCGACGACCGGTGGTAACGGCCTGTGGGCCAACTCCCAGCTTGTACTGTGGGCTGCTGGCGCGCTGTCACTGGTGGCCGCTGGCGCACTGTTGCGCCGGCCACGTTCTGTGGCGCGCTAACCGTTTCGTTGTGTGTACGGCCAACGCCGGGTCTCGTAGGAGACCCGGCGTTTTTTGTGCCGCCGAATGACGTGGCCGCACGTATCAAACCTGTGGGCAGCGGTGGGCCCACATCGAGATTCAACCACGCGCGTGCAACCAGGCCAGCAGGTCCGCCACTGGCCAGGTGTTGATGACCTGCGCCGGTGATGCCCAGCCCCGACGCGCCGTTGCCACGCCAAAACGCAGAAAATCGAGGTGGTCTGGGTGGTGCGCATCGGTGTTGGTGCTGAGAAGGATGCCCATGGCGACAGCCCGGCGCACGTAGATGTCATTGAGATCGAGACGCTGGGGGTTGGCGTTGATTTCCAGCGCAACACCGGATGCCGCCGCGGCATTCAGCACGGCATCCATGTCCAGGTCGGCCCCTTCGCGATGGGGTATCAAACGGCCTGTTGGATGGCCGATGATGTCCACGTGGGGATTGCGGATCGCATTGAGCAGCCGCGGCGTGATCTGGTCGCGCGGCTGGCGCAGGCTCGTGTGTAGCGAAGCAATCACCAGGTCGAATTGGGCCAACACCTCGTCGGAGTAGTCAAGTGTGCCATCGGCCCGAATCTCCACTTCGGCACCCTGCAGCAGACGCAGTGAGTCGCCCAATTCTTGCTGCACGGCGGCGATCTCGGCGCGTTGGCGGGCGATGTCCTCGATCTTGAGCCCGCCGGTAACACCCAGGCCCCCGGAATGATCGGTGATGGCCAATACGCGCCGCCCGCGTGCACGTGCCGCCGCGGCCATTTCCCGGATCGATACCTTGCCATCGCTCCACATCGAATGGCTGTGCAGCTCGGCCTGTACGTCGGCCAGCACCAACAGATTGGGTAGTTGACCCGCGCGCGCTGCCTGAATTTCGCCGCGATCTTCGCGCAGCTCCGGTGATATCCACGGCAGACCCAGGGCCGCATACACGTCTTCTTCGCGCGCGCACAGCCGTTCGCGGCCATCAGCCTGCACGATGGCCTGGTCCGAGAGTGATAGCCCCTGCGCCTGGGCCAGCTCGCGCAGACGCACGTTGTGATCTTTGGAGCCGGTGGCATACTGCAGGGCCGTGCCAAAACGTGCGGGCGGATGCACCCACAGCTGGGCTCGCAAACCGCTGCTAAACTCGACACTCGACTTGCTCGAACCCTGCCCCAGGATACGGATCACCTGGGGCTGGCTGACGAAGGCGGCCATCACCGGTGCCGCATCATCCGCAGCCACCAGGATGTCGAGGTCGCCAATCGAATCGCGCATGCGGCGCAGGCTGCCGGCCACTTCGGCCGCCTGCACGCCGGGAACGCGGCGCAGATAGCGCAGCATTTCTTCCGCCAGGGGCCACGCCGTACCCAGCGGAATCCGGTCACTGCGCCGGGCCAGCGACTCGATGCCGGCCAGAATTTTGGCCTCGGACTTTGGCCCCATGCCGGGCAGGTTACGCAGCTGGCCGGCGCGGGCGGCCGCTTCGAGCTCGGTCAGGGTGGTGATGTGGGCCGTGCGCCAGAACATGGCAATCTTCTTGGGACCCAGGTCGGGTACCGGCAGCAGCTCGGCCAGGCTGGGTGGCACTTCGGCCTGCAGGTTGTCCAGGAACTCCAGACGGCCGGTCGTGAGCAGCTCGTCGATCTTATCGGCAATCGCTTTGCCCACGCCGGGAATCTCGCGCAGTTTGCCCTCGCGCCAGACGTCGTTGATGTCCCGCCCCAGCGCGTCCAGGCTGTCGGCCGCCTTGCGGTAGGCCAGGGTCACGTAGATGACCTCACCCTTGATGTCGAGCAGGTCGGCAATCAGGCGAAACGTTTCTGCCAGTTCATGGTTGGTCATGGCCAAACCCTTCAGCGGTTCAGGTGGCTGGTGCGGTTGTGATCGTGCAGGCGCCAGGTCTCGCGGCGCTCGAGCTGCACGTACTCAAGATGGGTCAGCCCGGTGTTGTGCACCCAAACTTCGGTACGCTGCCACGGACCGACGTTGAAGACATGGTCGAAGACCGCTTCGATGACGCCGCCGTGACAAACGGCCACGACGCGCTGTTTGGGATGTTGCGCCACGACCTCTTCGACGAACAGGCCGACACGGGTCCGGAAGTGCATCCAGGTTTCCCCGCCTTCGACCAGGGGTGTGATCGAGGCAAAGGGGCGCTCGCTGGCCCAATATTCGGCATAGTCGCGTGGCAGGGCATCGTTGGGCCAGGGTGTGTGATCGGCGCGGTTGTTGCCGATTTCGCGCAGGCGGTCGTCGTCGCAGATCGTTTGGCCGTAGGCACCTGCCACAAACTGCGCCGTCTCGTGGGCGCGGCGCATCGTGCTGGCGTAGAGCACGTCGATCGTGGGCAGATACGAAGGCAGCCACGCAGCGAGCGCGGTGGCTTGCTGACGTCCCAACTCAGTCAACCCCTCATCGGTGTTACCGTTCGGCCAGTCGGCCAGGTTGATATGGCTCTCGCCATGACGGATCAGGTACAAATGCATACTGTTCACTCCTTGCTGCGCGACGTCGAGCGCATCTGCCAGTACTTTGCACGCTACGGGCTGCGGAGTGACCCGGCAGCCCTGGCCAGCGACCTCTGGTCACGCTACCTCGCCGCAGCACTGTAGGTCATTGCCACACAGAGCGCACAGAACAAAGAATATTTTCTGTGCTCTGTGTGCTCTGTGCGGTCAAATCCAGGTGTGGCAAGACGTCTACTGCTGCAGCATCATAAAATCGAACTCGAGCTTGATCAGATCCTGCAGGCTGAGCAGGATCGGCACGCGCGGCTGGGGAATGTTGTAGTCGGCAAAGGTGAAGCTCGTGGTCGCCTGCCCGGTCAAGGTGTCACCCTCGCGGCGCAGGGTAACCGCCCAGGTCGCTGGCCGGGTCACGTCACGGATCGTCAAGTCTCCCGTCATCTCGAACGTGCCCTCGCCGCTGGTTGGCAGCGGTGACGGCAATCCGTTGATCGCCGTGGGTACGAAGGTGACGTTGGGGTATTGGCTGGTTTGCAGGACGTTGTCACGCACGTAACCATCTCGCCGGCTGGAATCACTCTGCAGAGTGGACATATCGATCACAAACTGCGAGCCACCCGGCACCAGGGTGCCATTGGCATCGATGACCAACGCGCCCGAGATGATGTTCGTTGCACCCACGGCGTCATTGGGCAGGTCGCGATTGGCCAGCTGTTCGCGCACGCGGTATCGCGCCTGGCTGTCCTCCGGAATGACAACGAAACGCAGCGTATCGCCGCTGACGGCAGCGCCGGGTGGTGTGGCAGCCGCGGGCGCGGCCGCAGTGGCGGCCGGTACCGCCGTGGGGGTGGCGGCCGGTGTGCCACAGGCGGCCAAAACCACTGCGGCTGTCAGGGCAGCCAATACGAGCAGAAAGAACTTCTTGTTCAGCATGGTATTGTCCTCAGGAAAAGATTGGGGGCTGATGCGTGTCAAAGACCCCAGTAGCCTAATTGACGGGCGCAGCATGGTGCCGTGAGTTGACCCATGCACGGCTTTTTTACGCCACAAAGTGCTCGGGCATTTCCACTGTCACAACCTCGCCGCGGGCGCATACCTCCCCTGCAGCACTGAGCGTAACACTGACGATGACCTTGCGTCCCTTGATTTCTTTGACCCGCGCGCGCAGAACCAGCGGTCCATCGATCGGCGTTGGCCGCAGGTAGTCCACGTGCAGCGAGGCGGTAACGAAGCGGTGCGGGGGTTCGGTGTCCATGGCACGCCCTTCGGCCCGGTAGGCTGCGGCCGCCCCGGTGCCGGTGGCGTGGCAGTCGATCAACGATGCAATCAGGCCGCCATAGACGTAACCGGGTATGGCGGTGTGGTAGGGACGCGGCTGAAACGTGCAGACCGCTTCGTCACCGTCCCAATAGCTCTTGATCTGCAGGCCATGCTCGTTCAACCGACCACAGCCGTAACAGTGGCTTGTGCTGTCGGGATAATAGTCCTGAAATGCTTTTTCGGTCAAGGTTCGACTCCTTTTTTCAGGTGCCTGCCGGGCCCCGTCGGCGCGCTTTCTGTTCGAGCGCCAGCTCGTACGACAGCCGCAGCAGCTCGACTGCGCCATCGACGTCTTTCTCCTGCCGTAGATAGTAGCTCACCCAACCCGTCTCCGGCAGCAAGTGGTGCGGCTCAGCGCGGCCGGCAGCGACGACTTCAGCCCTAACCCGGCTCGGAAAGGGAATGTCGACCAGTGATTCGTCATGGATGTGGCCCAGCTCGCGTCCCCCGAGGCGGAATTCGGTACCGCCAAAACGGTGGGGATGTGCTGTGACACCGGGCCAGGACAAGAGCGCTTCTTCGATGCGTACTTTTGCGCCGCTGACAGACATGTCCCACTCCTTGCGTCGGTCGTTCCATTAAAGCGCATCTATCTGCAAATGTCTTTGGGTCTACAGTTTGACCGTCGACACGGCTTGGGAGTCACATTGATGAACTCGACCCAAAACTGAGCAGTGATTGGGCTGGAGAATGAACAACCCGGCCGGCTATAGTGGTCCTGCGCCTGGAGCCCTTTGTTTTTCCGGCTTGTCAAAATGCAGGAGGATGTCAATGACCACACATGCTGCAACCCTGGGCCGTGCATCGGGCGGGTTCGAGGCAGACCCGATTCTGTTAGGGGGTCCCGCCGCGCTCGCCGAAAGCGCGTGGATGGGTTCGGTGCAGGCGACCGACGTACTCGAGCCGCTGCGGGTGGCACCGGCGGTACGCCGCTGGCAGGTCATCACGCCAAGAATGCCGCGCTTGCGTATCGGTCAGCTGCTGACGCGTCCGCTCACCATCGCTGAAGCTAGCTTTGTCTTGATGGCATCCTTCTTCCTGTCAGCCATGTTGGGTGCCGTACGCCAGGTTCTCTTCAACGCCCAATTTGGCATCAGCCCCGAAGCCAACGCGTACTACGCCGCCTTTCGCCTGCCGGACACGCTCTTCAGCCTGATTGCCGGCGGCGCCCTGTCCAGCGCCATGATTCCGGTTCTACTGCACATCGAGCGGGAGCAGGGTCGGGCCACCGCCGCGCGCTTCGTGAACCTGGTGCTGACGACACTCCTGGCCGTCTTTTCCCTGGTTGTGTTGATCGGTGAACTGCTGGCACCCCAATTTGTGGGCAGCATCCTGGCGCCCGGGTTCGATCCGGCCACCAGCCAGCTGACGGTGACACTGACGCGGATCATGCTCGTGCAGCCGGTGATTCTGACCCTGGGCACGGTGGCGACAGCCGTACTGAACGGTCGTAACCAGTTCGTCCTGACGGCACTGTCGGTGATGAGCCACAACATCACCCTGATTGCGGGCATCCTGGCGGTCGGCTTGTGGCCGCAGCTGGGCATTCTTGGACCGACGCTGGGTGTCGTGGCCGGCGCGGTGTTGCAGACCATTGTCCTGCTCCCGGGCCTGCGTGGGAGCGGGGCTGGTCGACATTTCACCTGGCGGCCGCGCGACCCACACCTGCGCGAGCTTGTCCGTTTGCTGATCCCAAACGGTCTGTCGGTTGGTGTCAACTATTCCGGCTTCATTCTCGACACCGCGTTTGCCACGCGCGTCGCCAATCCTGCGGCCTTGTCGGCGATCTACAATGCCTGGCTGCTGGTGGGGCTGCCCATCGCGCTGCTGGGACAGGCGGTGGGGCAGGCTGCGTTTCCGCGGCTGGCGGCACACGCCGATGGCGGTGAGTGGCAAGCCATGCGCCGCACCCTGTTCAAGTCGCTGGCCGGTGTGATTGCCCTGGCTGTGCCGGCCCTGTTGGGCCTCATTTTGTTCGGCCGGCTGGCCATTCGTGTCCTGTTCGAGCGCGGCGAGTTTACGGCGGCCGCCGGCGACGTGACCTATGCCGTGCTTGGGGTGTATGCGGTGGCTCTGCCCGCCTACGTCGTCACCGAAGTCGTCACGCGCGGCCTGATTGCCCTGCGCGATACGCGCACGCCACTGCTGACCAACAGCCTGCAGCTGGCCGGCCGTGCGCTGCTCATGAGCCTGACCATTGGCCAGCTCGGTGTCATTGCCATCCCGCTGGCTTTTGCGGTGACCTCAACGTTGGAAGCCCTGGCGCTGACCACCGTCCTCATACTGCGCATCCAGCACCGTCAACGTACAGTCCACCCATCCCTGGCGCCATCCATCTAATCCAAAATCCAAAGCGAGGTACATCATGCACACACCCTACCACTTCAACCCCGACCGCGTCGCCTATTTTGAGAAGGCCGGCTGGGAAGCCTACTACAATCGCCAATGGCTGCGTTTGTTGACTTACATCGTCCAACTGAATCGTGAGCAGTTTGGCATGCGCTGGTTCGATGCACTGCGGGCAGCACGTCAGATCGTTCAGGCCTCGGTGGCGTTTGCGCCGGTAGACAACAACATTCCCAAAGCACAGGAGCACCTGGAACGCTACTACGCGTATGCGCAGCGCGCTGTGGGCTTGCACACCCCACCCGCCATCCTGGCGCAGCTCGAGATGGACTACTGGGTGATTCATCGCCAGCTGGCTGTAGCACGGGCCCAGGACCCGTCGCACGCAAACCACGAACCGATGGTACAGGCACTGGTCAAACTGCACGCGGCCCTATTCGATGCGCCCATGGAGCGCCTCATCGAATCGGCCGAGCAGCGGGCCCTGGCGGCCATCACGGTCGATTTGATCACCAGCCGGCGCTCGACCGATGTTGCGGGCGACTGGCAGCGGATCGAGCAGTGCCTGCGGCAGACCTATCGCGCCGTCAGCCCAGGATTGACGACTGCACCGACGGCCCCGGTGGCTGGTTCGCAGCCGGTCGTGTAGTGGATGTGGTATGAACAAACTGGCCAGGTGAGATCACAAGATCGTGATCTCACCTGGCCAGTCCTTGAGGTGGAGCTGAGGGGACTCGAACCCCTGACACCCACACTGCCAGCGTGGTGCTCTCCCAGCTGAGCTACAGCCCCAGAAAAATCAATGAGACAAAGAACGTGGTGGAGCTGAGGGGATTCGAACCCCTGGCCTCATCAGTGCGATTGATGCGCTCTCCCAGCTGAGCTACAGCCCCTTACACCGCCGCCAAGTATACCGCTTCACCGGTTTCTTGTCAAAACTACCGGGCAATAAAAAACAGTCACCGGGTAGGGGTGACTGTATCGTGGAACCACCGGCTTAGTTGATCAGAGGTAATCGCGCAGCTGGCGGGCGCGGCTGGGGTGGCGCAGCCGGTTGAGGGCCTCGGCTTCGATCTGGCGGATACGTTCGCGCGTGAGACCAAACTTGTTGCCCACTTCTTCCAGGGTGTAGGTTCGACCGTTGTCCAGGCCATAGCGCAGCCGCAGGATACGCGCCTCACGTGGGGTCAGCGTTTCCAGCAGCTCTTCCAGTTTTTCGCGCAGCAGGCTGTTGCCCGCGATTTCTGGCGGTGCGGGCGAGTCTTCATCTTCGATGAAGTTGCCGAGTGTGCTTTCTTCTTCTTCACCCACCGGCTGTTCCAGCGATACGGGATGGCGCGAGATGCGCAGCATCCAACGTACCTGCAGGGGATCCAGCTCCATCGATTCGGCGATTTCTTCGGGTGTGGCCGGCCGGCCCAGTTTCTGCTCGAGCTGACGCGCGGTACGGTACAGCTGGCGAATGCGGTCACCCATATGGACCGGCAGGCGAATCGTGCGCCCCTGGTCGGCCAGGGCGCGCGTGATGGCCTGGCGAATCCACCAGGTGGCATACGTGCTCAATTTGTGGCCGCGCTCCGGCTCGAACTTGTCCACGGCCCGCATGAGGCCCAGGTTACCCTCCTGGATCAAATCGGCGAACGGCACACCCTGACCCATGTAACGTTTGGCGACGCTCACCACCAACCGCGTATTGGCGCGGATGAGGTGTTCGCGCGCGGCTTCACCGGCGCGCGACAGGTCCAACAGTTGATCGACCTCGTCGCCGCTGTTGGGTGCGCTGCGCAACCGCCGCCGGGCCTGACGCCCCTCGGCCAACTGCCGGGCCAGTGCCATCTCGTGTTCGGGCGTCAACAACGGTACCCGCCCCATCTCACGCAAATAGAGGGTCAGCGGATCATCGGTGGGCATTTCGCTCAAATCCAGGTCGATGCCAACTTCCAGCAGATGCTGAACGTCGGTATCTTCTGCCCGGCTGCTGCCAGGCGCGGGTCCGATCTCGGCCAAGGCAGTGGCTTCGTCTGGATAGATCTCAAGACCGGCTTCCTGCAAGAGCGCAAACAACTCCTCCAGTTCTTCGATCTGTTCCTCGGCCTGTGGCCAAATGGCCAGAACATCGTCGAACAGGAGGAAGCCACGGGTTTGGCTCAGCTCCTTGAGCTGGGCTAACGCCTTCTCCACTTCAGAACGCAGCGTATCGTCTGTGGGCGACGTTGTCCCGCGCAGTACTGTTGGCTTCAAGTGCAACCTCCTATACAACCCGTTGTACAATGACCCACGCGCAGGCCCCGAATGCTCCAGGTACCTGCGCGTCCCTTGCACAACTGGCGTCAACTCACTATGAGAGAGTATAACATAGGGATTGCCCGGCGTCAACCGTTCTGAGCAACGATTTTTGCATCAATGTTAGGGCGTAGGGAGAGGGAGTACGGAGTAGGGGGCTTGACGAATCACCCAACCACGTTGAAACCGTAGAAGGTTCCGGTGTAGGGTTCGATTTCCATGTCGACGTCGGTAACGACGGCGGCGGATGGACCATGGTGACACCAGCCCACGATCTCTTGCACGGCGGCAGCTTCTCCCTCGAACACGGCTTCGACCGAGCCATCGATGCAGTTGCGTACCCAACCGGTCACGCCAGCTACCCGTGCCTGGCGCTGGGTCGATGCCCGAAAGTAGACTCCCTGCACTTCGCCGCGAATCCAGACGTGCACACGCAGCATTTTCATCGTTATCCGCCCGAGTCGTTCTCTCCGGCCGGCGCACTGGCGGTTGGGCCCACCAGGAATACAGCCTGCCATGGCTGGTATTTACTGACAAACTTATCTTCGCGCACGACCTGACCGTCTTGTTTGATGATGCGTTTGACCACGACATCACGACCATCGACCGCCCAGTCCACCTGTTTACGCTGGCCGGGTGCCAACGAGGGGTCCTCTTGAATCAGCGGTGGTTCCGGCTTGCGCACGTTGCTGATCTCAGGGCCGACTTTCTCGACGGTGCGGTTGGGCTTGGTACCGTAAAAGTTGAAGGTCAGCGTGCCTTTTTCCAGGTTGAGATCGGGCTCGATCAACAGAAAAGCGCCGCTGTCGTTCCTGAACCGGAAATCTACGTTGGGCGTGTAGATCGTGGCATCCATTCCTGGCTCACCATACCAGCTTACCACATAGCCGTGGGCCCAGCGCTCGACGATGGGGAATCCTCCCCAGAAGGCGGCGCGAAATGCGGTGGTCGATACCTGGCAAATACCGCCGCCTACCCCAACGGCGGTGCGGTCGCCGGCAATGACCAGCGAATCTTCATAACCGTTGGCAGCAGACACATCACCTACCACCTGGTTGAACGAAAAGATGCCGTCGGGCGGAATGACGACACCGGCGAATTCTTTGGTCCCGCGGACGATGTTTGCTACACGCGCCGCGCTCGATCCTTTGAAAGTCGTCGTGCCGCTGGCCACCAGTTCTTTGATACCCATAGTGGCGATATCGTGCATATCGACGGCTGGCTTCACCAGCTGCACGGGCAGATCGACCGCGTGGCTGCCCGTGGTGACGGCGCTCAGCACGCTGCTTATCGTGGCGCTCACCTCCAGGCTGCGACCGGTCTGGCTGGGCACCAGGACACTGACCTGGCCGTTAGCCGGGTTGAAATCGAGCCGTGCATCGCGGGCCGGTCGGGCCAGGCTGGTCGCCAAATCCTGGGCAAATGCCTGCACCGGCGCTTCGGCCACGTCCAGCACATAGGTCACCTGGTTACTGCTGTCCCTCTGCGGGACAAACGAGAGCCATTGGGCCAGCGCGGCCTGATCGATTGCCCAAGACTGAGGCGCCTCACCGCGCGCGGCATCGCCCGTGTAGTTGATGGTCAGCGGCGAACTCAATATCTGACGCGCTTGTTCGGCTACGGCATCGACCGAGGCAATCGTAGGCTGGACCTCATGCACGACCAGCTTGACGATACCGCTTTGCCGGGACAGCAGCTGCTGCTGAACAGCAGCCCAGGTCGCATCGATATCGGTGTCGCGACCGACTTGTGACGGAGTAACAACGACCTGTAAATCGTGGATGCTGATGCTGGCGTCACGGACGGGGCGGTCGACAGTACGGGCGATACGATCGAGGGCAAAGGCTGCCTGCGCCGCGCCAAAACTCAGGGTGGGGGTGATCCGTGCGCCGAAACGCAGCAGTGTCCACTGTTCACGCAGCGCCTGCACGGGGTCTTCGTGACGGCCCAGCTGGTAGGCCTGGCGTGCCGTGGCACGTGCGTCGACCTGCACGCCCAGGTCGGTCGCAGACACGTTCCACGTCTGGCTGCTGCCTTCGAACTCATCGTGTAGCATGATCGAAGGACCGGGGTAAGGGGTCAGCTCGTGCGCCAGGCGTGCAGCCGCCTGCTCGACGGTGAGTTCGCTGAGGTCGATTCCCTGCACCTGGACCCCGTAGAACACGCGGTTGGCAAATCGCAGTTGGATAGCGGTCACTGCTGTTACCAGGACAAGGATCACCAGGCCAAGCGCCAGCAAGAGCAGCAGCAACCAGCTGCGTCGTCTACGCGGGCGCGCCGCCACCTGCGGCTGTTTCTTGCGGGGCTGCGCGGCAGGTTTGACTGACGTTTCCACCGGTATGCTCTCCTTGACTTACCGGCACCCCAACCACGATCGGGCCGGGTGCCGCCCAGTACGTTTTTTGATTTTAGCAGGAAAACCCAAAACCGACAAGCCGCCGATGTACGGTGCCCACATCGACCATCGAATAGTTAACACACAGCGTGCCGTGCACGTCGCGATGAAGCTTACATTCGTCAGCGCATTCGCTCACGTTGTTGGACATTCAAAGTCACTGCTGTTATAATCCCTGTCACTCCAGCCGCAGCGAGTCCATAAAACAATCGACTGGTTCGACAGCCTTATGCAGACGTATCGTATCGACTTCACGCTTAACGACGCTTCGTTTACCGACCAGGTTCCATCACATTGGACACTGTACGATGTGTTGAGCCACTGTGGTGCCTTTCCCAATTTGCCGCAGGCCTGCCTGGTGGGTGATTGCTGCCGCTGCACGGTGCTACTGGATGGCCGGGCAGTCTGCGCGTGCCAGGTTCTGGCCCGCGAAGCGGCCGGCTGTACGGTACAGACCCGCGACGGATTGGCCGATCACCCCCTGGTCGAAACGTTGGAGAACGTCGATGGGCCCTGTGGTAACTGCATCGATGCGTTTGCCCTGGCAGCGATCGACTACCTGCAGAACAGAGCGCTCGGATACGGTTTGGACGAAGGCCTATCGGCGATTCCCTGTTCCTGTCACGTCGATCAACACACCCGGCGCGCCGTGCGGCAGCTGGTGCCACGGGCTAACTACGCACCATGAGCGATCGATCGTGGGCCGGCAGCACCATCCTGGTCACCGGGGCCAGCGGCTTCATCGGCAGCCATGTCTGTGAGCGGCTGCTGGAGCTGGATGTCACCGTGCGGGCATTCGTTCGCCAGCCATCACGAACCACCTGGCTGGCCGATCAGGGCATCGAGCTGGTAGCTGGTGACCTGGGGGACGGCGCTGCGCTGCGGCGAGCGGTCGAGGGCTGTGCTGCCGTGATTCACACTGCGGCCTGGACCGGGACACCCGACGAGCCGGTGCTGGGCGACACCATCAACGTGGCCGGCACGGAGGCCGTGCTGACCGCGGCCGCCCGCGCGGCCGTCGAGCGGGTGATCGTCTTCAGCAGCGTCGCCGTGTACGGCGTCAACGATGCACCGGTGATCGATGAAACAGCGGCCACACCGCTGGTTGGCCAGGCCTATCCCGACAGTAAAATCCGCACCGAAGCCGTGGTGCAGCGATTTGCCAGCCAGGGTTTGGACACAGTCATTCTGCGCCCGGCCAGCACCTACGGTCCTCGCGGCACAGCGTGGACACTGCATCCACTCGCACAGCTGCAGCGCGGCCGCCTGCGCCTGTTGGGTGGGGGACGCGGCCTGGTGAACCTGGGTTACATCGACAACGTCGTCGATGGCACCGTGCTGGCGTTGACGCAACCCCAGGCGGCCGGTCAAACCTATAACCTGTGCGATGGGGTAACAATCACCTACCGCGATTTTTATGGCTATTATGCACGCATGCTGGGCAAGCGGCGCATACCCAGTGTGCCGCGGTGGGCTGGTTCGTTGGCGGTATCGCCATTGGGGCGTTGGCTGCGCCGGACCGCTGGCCGTCCAGATGCTGGCCGTTGGTCACTGCACTATTTGCTGAACCAAAGCCGATTTTCCATCAAAAAGCTGCAGCAGGAACTTGGTTACGAGCCGGCCATTTCGGTGGATGAGGGTATGAAGCGCACCGAAGTCTGGCTGCAGGCACATGGTTATCTTGCCGCGGTAAAACCGGAGGGGAGATGAGGGTCCATTTTTTCGCCACCCTGCGTCCGATCGTTGGCACGAAGACGGTTGAGCTGGCTCTGCCCGATGGGACAAGCGTGGCAGGTCTGATCGAAGCCATCGTCACGCGTTACCCGCCGATGCGACCCGAGCTGCTCGACGAACAGGGACGGCTGTGGCCCCACGTGCACATCATGGTCAACGGCCGCGATGCCCAGTATCTCGCCCAGGGCCTGGCGACGGCGATCCAACCGTCGGACGTTGTCAACGTCTTCCCAGCGGTCGGCGGTGGTTGAGCATGCCGCAGATGGTCAGGGATGTGCGGGGGGTGCCCC
This sequence comes from uncultured Anaerolineae bacterium, assembly GCA_964642445.1. Lineage (GTDB taxonomy): Bacteria > Chloroflexota > Anaerolineae > SSC4 > Amarolineaceae > SSC4. The sequence continues at coordinate 7,595 of CAZXQZ010000008.1, read as the reverse complement.
TGTGGTTGTGGCGTGAATACCTGGTGGAGATGGGCGGCGAGGCGCAGAGCGACCAGCACGTGGTGGGCGACGGCTGGGAGGTTCACCTGACGCAGATGCCCGACTTTCAGCTTGGCTCGCTGCGCGTCGGTGAGGTGCGCATCGAGTTATCGGGGGAAGAGCCGGCCTTTTCGGCGTTCAAAGCCCAGTTGGAACGCAAACTGGTCCGTGGCGGTGGCTAAACGAGGGGTCCGCACCTGGGGGTGCGGACTCCTCCGCGAGGGCAGGATTCCACAAAGACACGCCTCGCAGCGCGAGGCGTGTCAGCTTGAAGACACAAGGCTGCTCGCCTGGCGAGCGGCCTCGCAGATCTAGAGGATACCCAGTTCCTTGAGCTTCGCTTCTGGCACGACGCCGTTCACCCAGCCGCGCTGCTCATAGTAGTCGGCCAGCATCAGGTCCAGCTCGCAGACGTGCCCTTCGGAGCCGGGCATGGTGGAAGGTTCCGTCGTGAAGCGGGCTGGCAGGTAATCACTGCCTTCGCGGAAGCCGGCCAGGTTGTTGAAGTAGCGTTCCAGGGTGTAGATGCGTTTGCCGATCTGGAGCGCCTCCTCGCCCGAAATCTGGTGCCCGGTCATGGCAGAATACTGCTGGGCATACTCGTCGGGGCCTTCGGCGAACGAGCTGAACTTGCACAAGTCGAGGCTGTCGCCAAAGGCGTGCAGGTCCTGCAGCAGGATGGTCAGCCCTGCCTTACCCTCCCAGGCCAGCGGATCGGTCGGCATGGGGATCAGGCTCAGCTCACTGGCCGGTGTGTAGGCGCGCAGGTGGCAGGCGCCGCGATTGCTCGTTGCATAGGCGATACCCATGCCCTTGAGGCCACGCGGGTCGTAAGCCGGGATGCCCTGGCCCTTCACCGTCATGGCAATCTCAGGATGTCCCCAGGCCTTGGCCGCGCCGGCCGTGCTCTCGGCCAGAATGTCGCCAATGCCCTCGCGGAAGGCGACCTTACGCGCCGTTTCGACCATGCCGTGGATGTCGCCCCATTGCAGGCCGCCGTCGCCATTGACATAACCCCGCTCTGTGGCTTCCATGTAGACCGACAGAACGTGACCGATCTCGATGGCATCGTAGCCCCAGTCGTTGGCCAGGTCAATGATCTTAGCCACGGTCGCGACATCGTCACAGCCGCAGTTGGCACCGATGGACCAGGCCGGCTCGTATTCTACACTCTCCATGCGCAGGCCCTTCCACGGTCCCTCTTTGATCTCCACTTCCTTCTTACAGGCGACCGGGCAGGCATGGCAGGTGGGGTCGTCGACCAGGATGTGCTCCTTGACGTACTCACCGCTGAGCAATTCGGCTTTTTCACCGAAAGAGGTGAGCTTGCTGTTGAAGGCTGGTAGAGCACCCATGTTGCTGGTGATGTTCATCAGCACGTTGGTGCCATACACCGACAAGCCGCCTTTGCGCGGACTGGTGACGTTCTTCTCGTCCATGATCGTGGCCAGGGCCCGGTTGTGGGCTGCTTTCCACGTCTCGCGATCGGTGGCCGGTTTCGGGAACGCCTTGGGTGCCTTGACAACGATAGCCTTGAGGAGCTTGCTACCGCCGACGCAGCCGGTGCCGCCGCGGCCGCTGGCGCGGTCGTTTTCATTGACCCAGCAGGCCAGCTTGACCAGGTTCTCGCCAGCCTGTCCAATCGCAATGACGGTCAGGTCCTTCTCGCCGTACATCGCGCGGAAGTGTTTGATCGTATCGTGCACGCCCATGCCCCAGACGGCCGAAGCGTCGTGCAGCTCGACGACGCCATCGTGCACGTAGGCATACACCGGTTTGTCCGCCTTGCCCTTGAAAACCAGGCCGTCGAAGCCGGCCCAGCGCAAGCGCGCGGCGGACCAGCCACCATGGTGGCTGTCGGTGACGGTGCCGGTGAGCGGTGATTTGGTCACCACAGCCATCCGGCCGCTCATATTCGCTTCGGTCCCGGTCAAGGGGCCGTTCATGAAGCACAGGATGTTGTCCGGCGAAAGCGGGTCCACCGAGGGCCCATTGTCGAACACGTACTTGACACCAAGGCCCCGAGCACCGATGTACTTCAGCTTGTCTTCCTCGGCGATGGGCTTGTACTCGACCTTACCACCGGTCAGGTCGATCCAGGCGATACGATCTGCGTATCCACCAAGTTGCATGTTGCGCCTCCTTGAACCAGAATAGAGAATCCAACAAAAAGCCGTAGGCCGTTATGCTTTTTTTGCACAACGGCCTACGGTTGCTTACGCTCGTGCGACGCCGGGTCACGCCGCCGTCCAACATGGGTATGCCATGGGACTGTCACTACGAGCGGCATATCGTTATACCTGTATCTGTCCAACGTTGGACCAAACTGGGAACGGTTTCATTATAAGCCAAGCCGGCACAAAACGCAAGCCACGAATTTCCTTTTGACAGGCCTGGGCTGGGCACAAACCCCACGATTCAATTCCGCATACCGCGATTTGCCATGTTGGGAATCTTGTGATATACTTTCGATTGTCCAGGTCGGAGTGCTGGAGGGATCGGGGGACTTCCAGCCTCCGATCTGGCGCGTCCAGGGCCCAAACGCAATGGGCTCTCCTCCCGCCCGGGTCGTGTGTGACACGATGGGGCGACCGAACAGGTTCCCTGCTCCAGCTCTGTGAGAATGTACGAGGGTTTTGCCAGCGGTCAATGGCCCGGCAGAACCCTTTGTGTTTGGGGAGGTAGCATGGATCTCGAGGCGTTCTGGCGGGGTGTTCTGGCCGGTTATGGGATTGCGATCCCGGTCGGTGCGATTGCGATCCTGATCGTCGAAGGGGCCTTGCGTCGTGGCTTTGGTTGGGGTCTTGCGGCCGGTGCCGGCGCGGCCACGGCGGACCTGATGTATGCCGGTTTGGCGGCGGTGGCCGGGCAGGCGCTCAGCCTGCTGTTGGTGCCGTACGCAGCGGCCCTGCGGGTCACGAGTGCGGTCGTGCTGTTGCTGATCGGCGGTTATGGCCTATGGCGCCTGCGCCAGATGCCCGAACCCACCCGCGCGCCAGGCACGAACGGCAGCAGCCGCCTCCGCACCTACAGCCAGTTCCTGGGTCTGACGCTGTTGAATCCCCTGACGATTGCCTATTTTGCCTCGCTCATCCTGGGCATGCAGGCTGGTACCCTGGACACGCCTGGATCGCGCGTGGCCTTCGTGGCGGGTGCCGGTCTGGCGTCACTCTCCTGGCAAACGCTGTTGGCGGCCATCGGGGCGCTGGGCCACCGTCACCTGTCGCCGCGTTTTCAGCTGGCAGCCAGCCTCTTGGGCAACCTGTTGATCGTGGCCTTTGGGGTTGGCATCGTGTGGTCGCTCGTGGGCAGTTAAGACAGGAGCTGCGACAGCGGTTGTCCCAAGACCTCCAGGCTCAGCCGGTTCAGTTCATGGAGAATGCGGTTACGATCGGCGCGCAGCACCTCGGTGTCACCATAGAGGCCTGACTTGGCCACGTTGTCGTTGAGCTGCGCTTGCAGCGAAGAAATCTCTGCATAGCGCGGATCGTCTTTCTGCAGGCCCGCCAGCAGAGCCTCGATCTGCGCCGCTTGGGTTGAGATCTGGCTGGGCGGTTGACGCGGGTCTTGCGTTTCCCACTCGGGGATGTGTTCGGCAAAGACGGCAGAAAAGACGACCCGCTGCCCGTTTCGTTCCTCGACGTAACCCCGTCGCTCGAGGCTGCGCAACACAAACGCCTTCGGCGGCGGCACCGCCTGGCCCGCAGCCAGGCTACGCAGCACCATCCGTTCGTCATCGTTGAGACGCTGCCAGGTGTATTCGAACTGGTCCTCGGCCTGGTCGAAAAACTCACGGCGTGCTTCGGCCAGGCCGGCATCGGTGATCCGCACACCGTCGTGTTGATCGAACAGCGCCGCGCAGGCGATCTGCACGAAATAGGGGTGAGTGCCGGCCCAGGCCAGGACTTCTGATGCGTACGGCGCCAGGGCACGTCCGGCGGCCGCCGATGGTTCAGTGATCAGGCTGGACGCCTCGTCGGGGCGCAGTGGCCCCAACGAAATCCGCGTGAAGATATTGAAAAACGGCGATTCTTTGATTTCACCGCTGTGCCCCAGCTCCTGCAGATCGACCTGTGAGGAGGTCACGTAGGCCACGGCACGGCTGTTGGCGATGCCGCGCAAAAAAGCCAGGAACTCAGTGACGGTCGAGGCGGGTATGTTGGGGTTGTTGGCGATGGCTTCGAACTCATCGAAAAAGATGATCAGGCGCCGGCTGCTGGCTTCCAGCTGGTCGACGACGGCCTGAAACTGATCGTAGCCCGCGCTGTTCTCTTTGCCCGGTGGAATGGGAACGACTTTGCCCAACTCGGCGAAGATAGCCTGGAAAACCTGGTTAACCGTATAATCTTTGCGCGTCGACAGGTCGATGAAAATGGCGAGCAGGTTGCCGGGGTCTGGCACGACGTCGCGCCGGCGTTCGGGCAGGTAGGCCTGGTACAGCAGCGACGATTTACCCATGCGTCGTTCGCCCACAACGGCCACTGACTGCGGCCGCGGGCTTCCGATACGTGCGAGTATCTTCTGCAGCTCACGCTGTCGCCCGAAGAACTCCTGCGGCGCTTTGACCATGGTGCGGTTCAGGTAGGGATTCCCCATCATGGTGCTGGCGCTCCTTCGGCGATGGTTTGCCACAGCGAGTGTTCGTCGCGGATCCAGTGCCGCAGGAGATCGATCCGGTAGCGAAAGGCATCGTCGCGGCGCTCCAGCAGCTCATCACTGCGCACCAGGGCAGCCAAAGCGGTGTGGAGCGACTCGAACGGCAGCGCGGTCTTATGCGCCGCCAATACGGCGCTGATCTGCTCACTGCTGAGCCAGGCATCGGCGGTGGGCAGCGCGGTCGCCAGGGCGGCCAGGGCAAGGCGCTCACCGGCATTGGCCTCGTTCCACAAGAAGATCATGTGGGGCAATGGGTTCTCCACCAGGTCGGAGACCGCACTCTCGACGTCATCCGGCGTGACGAGCTGGCGTTTTTCGAACAGGAGGCCGTCGATGACCACCCGGCACACGCCCTGGGTAAAATAGGGATGGCCGGCACTCAGCCGCAGGATGGCGTCGACGGCGGTCTCCTCGTAGGTGATACCTGGCTGCACCGGTTCGGTGATCAGGCGGCGGCCCTCGCTGGCCGACAGAAAACTGATCCGTTTGTACTGTGCGGGCGCAAAGGTGCGGGCCCAGTCCCAAAACTGGCTCTGCATCTCCTCCAGCGGGCGCGAACCCGTAAAGAGCAGCGCCAGGTGGCGGGGCTGTTCCATGACCGACTTCAGGTACGGGAAGATATCGGGGCTCATGCGCCCGCTGACGACCATACGCTCCAGGATTTCGTACTCGTCGAACATCAGCAGCAGCCGGCGGTCTCCCGCTGCGCGGTGTGCCAGGTCCAACACCTGCTCGAATGCGCGATAGGGATTGGCTTCGCTGCTGCCCAACTTCTCACCGGCGGCCCGCAGCGCCGGATCACCCAACGCATCGGCAATCCCCTGCGCCAGCCGGGCAAAAAAGTCATGCGCCGTCACCTCGGCCATGACCTGCATGTCGACGTACACCGGGGCATAGGCGGTCCCCAGGCGGCCATTTTTGATCTGGAGCAGCGTCGAGGTCTTGCCGGTCCGCCGGCCGCCGTACAACACCAGCGCCAGGTTGCCGCGCGTCGACGCCAGCTCTTTGCGGACGTAGGCAAAGACATCCTCACGCCCAAAGAACAGGGTTGCGTCCGCCACGGGTGGGCCGACGATGTAGGGGTTATGCGGGACCGCCGCTGGCACCACCGTCACCGTGTCCACGGGCTTGAGTTCGGGTGTCGCCGGGCCGGTCCTCTCGGTCTCTGCCGGCTGCGCGGGTGTTACTGGTACCGGCCCCACGGGGGTCGAGACAGTCGGCCTTCCGCTGACGCGATACAACCAGGCCATGATCTGGTTGCGGAACACCAACCCGACGATCGCCAAACCGGCGATGATCAGGGCAATCAGCCCACCCGGACCCAGGCGCCCCGTGAGCTGCGACCACACGCTGGGCGGTGGCAGCTCCCACACCGACACGTTATCGAACACCACCTGCGACCCGAAGCCGCCCGGTGCATCGGCGAAGAGGGCCAGGCGTCCCTCGGCAATGGCTGCATCCTGCACCTCACCCACCGGGTGCCCGTTGATGATCGCAGTCAGGTTGGAACCCTGTGCCATCAAGGCCAGGCGGTTGGTCTTGCCGTCACGGTTGATCCAGGGTGACGTTTCATTGAGGAGCAGGTTCTCACCCGCCGGTGTGTAGCTGCGCAGCTCGAAGCTGCCGTCCTTGCTGATGCCAAAGGCGTAGGATTGATCCCATCCCTGGCGCCGCACCAGCAGCCCTGCGCGCAGGTTGTCGATTGTCGCCACCGGCCAGGCCACCTCGGCTTCGACGGCGCTGTCGCGATAGACCGCCGGCCACTCGGCCAAAAAGCCGCCATCACGGCCAGAAAAGTCAAAACGATACTGGCCCGTGTCATAATAATGAACGTCACAATCTTCCCCACCGGAATTGCGCGTGGGGCAGGGCAGGCCGCTCAACGGATTGTCGAAGGTATCGGTGAAGACCAGTCGGGCCCCGCGTGGCAGCACACCCTCCAGGGACAGCACGGGTACCGGCGTCAGGCGGATGCCGCCGCCCAGGTCCCAGATGCGGGCGTTGTCGAAAACGACGTGATTACCGCCCGTGGAATCGGTACCGGCATACAGGCCGACGTGCCCCAGCTTGAATGTCTCATCGGTCACGGTATCGAGCAGGCGACCGTTGACGAAGAAGGAGAGCTGCGGACCCTGGGCAATCACCGACAGCACGTTGGTGGCGACGTCGGGATGGATGAAATCGGAGGTGCTCAGTCCCGAAAGGGTCTTTTCTTCACCATCCACGGTGCGGCGAATAAAATAGGTTCGATCCTGGCGGATGATGAACGCATACTGATTTGCCGGGTCTCTTCCGCGCACGATGAGCCCGGTGCCAAAGTCACGGCCGGCATCCTGATAGGTCGCTTCGACCTCGATGGCCACATCGGCGTACTCCTGACCGGGTGCCGTCCATGCCGCATATACGCCTCTGCGCGGCTGGTGAACGACAATATGATACTGGCCATCGCCGTAATAGCGTTCGGTATCGGTCAACCGCGAGTTGGCCACCAGGCCACTGGTTGGATCGTCGAAAGTATCCACAAACACGGGGCCGAGGTCGCTGGGCAGGCTTTCCTGGAACGACGTACCGGGCTGGCGTGTGGCCTGGGCAGTGACCTGGGCATCCACCCCTGGGCCAGACAGGGCCATTACCGCCAGCACAACCAGCAAGCCAGCAACCAACCCCACACCCACCCCGCGCCAAATGTGCCGGTACCTGGGGAATGCGGCTTCAACCTTGTGCCGAGAATCCATGGCGGCCATCCTTGTCAAGTAGGGATCCAAAAGGCGACTGCACCCATTTTACCATACCACCCCCCAACCACCAATCGACATCCGTTCAATCCGTTCCCCCTACTCCCTACTCCGTACTCCCCACCCCAAATTGACAACCCCTGGTGTCCCTGCTATAATCCCCGG
>CAZXQZ010000007.1:0-42988 GCA_964642445.1 uncultured Anaerolineae bacterium | reverse complement strand
TTGTTAAATGTGCAAGACTACTGCTATACTCATGTTCTGTTGAAACCTGGGGTTTTGAGGCGACACGGCATCCCAAAGACTCCTGGTTTCTCCAGAACATGAGTTGTGATGATCTCGTTCTGCCTGAATGACGTGGCTACTGCAGGTGTTTGTTCAGGAACTCGATCACCAACTGCAGATTTTCCTCTGTCTCGAACTGCGTGCCGCCGTGGCCAGCGCCGTCGATCAGGGTGTACGTGGCGTTGCCGGCGCCGATGGCTGCGGCCAGCGCGTCGGCCAGGTTTTGGCCCTGTACCGGCGGGATGTTACAGTCGGCCGAACCGTGTTGAATGATGAAGGGTGCATCCTGGTCGTCGATGTAGTTCATCGGGTTTGTGGTCTTGACCAGATCGGGTACGGTTTGAATGGGCGCACCGACCAGCTTGGATTCGGGTGAGTCGGCGGCATCATGGGTCTGTGGACAGCTCGTGCCCGCAAACTGCTCGTCCATTTTCAGGAAGTCGATCGGACCGAACCAGTCCACCACGGCCTGCACACAGCTCGACTGATCAGCATTGCCCAGGTCGGCGCCTTCCAGTTCGGCTACGCCGCAGGTCGTACCCAGCAGGGCGACCAGGTTGCCGCCGGCCGAGGCACCCCACGCACCGAAATTGTCGGGGTCGAGGTTGTACTGGGCCGCGTTGGCACGCAGGAAGCGAACGGCCGCCTTGGCGTCCTGAATCTGCGCGGGGTACTGCGCTTCGCCGCTCAACCGGTAGTTGATGCTGGCAACCGCATAACCTGCCGCCAGCAGCTGATCGACTCCGGTCAGGCCGGCACCATCCGCTTTGTCACCGAACATGAATCCGCCACCATGCACCATCATAATCAGCGGGAAGGGGCCACTGCCTTCGGGAAGGTACAGGTCGAGTTTCTGTGCGTCTGAGCCCGACGCATAGGCCAGGTCAGAGTGAGTCGGGGCGACCGACGCAAAGGAGGACGTACCGCTGGGGCCACCTTTTTGCGGCATCACCGACAGACTTTCGCTGGTGGGCGCTGCGGCGGCGGTTGTGGCGGCTGGCTCAACGGCGGCTGCCGTTGCGGCTGGCTCGGACGTGCTGGTTGTCGTGGTGCAGGCTGCAAGGCTGACGACCAGCAGCAGCGCCAGAACTACATAAACGGCCCGCGCAGGACGGGTTGTGCTATTTGAGTCGAACATAAATGATCTCCTGTGATTGGATTGATCGTTTGACCGATGGGTCATGACACCTTGATTGTCGCACCTGCATCTGAAGAAAGCCTCAAGACAGTCTGTGCATCTGCTTGAGGTTTCCTTCAGAATCGTGTAGTATGATCCATAAAATACGATGTCGTGCGAGGTTTTGGATGTCACAACGAATTCTGGTCGTGGATGACGATCATTCGATCACCAAAGTCATACGCGCCTACCTGGAACAGTCCGGTTACCAGGTCCTGACCGCCGCTGATGGTGAGACGGCACTGCACATGCTGCGCCGTGAGCGGCCTGACCTGGTCATTCTGGATGTGATGATGCCCCACCGCGATGGCTGGGAAGTGACGCAGGTTGTCAGGGCGGACAAATCCCTGGCCGCCACACCTATCATCATGCTCACCGCCCGCGTCGAGGATACCGATAAGATCGTGGGGCTCGAACTGGGCGCCGATGACTACATCACCAAACCATTCAATGCCCGCGAAGTGGTGGTGCGCGTGAAAGCCCTGCTGCGCCGTGTCCGCCTGGACCAACTGCCCTCGGCCGGACCGCAGGTGCTGACTGCCGGCAACATCCGGCTGGATGTGGACCAGCACACGCTCACGGTCGATGCGCACCCGGTGGAGCTCACGCGTACGGAGTTCAAACTACTCGAGGCCTTTTTGAGCAACCCTGGCTATACGCTCACACGTGACGATTTGTTGGAAAAAGCGATGGGCTACGCCTACGAAGGCATGGGCCGGGCCCTCGATACCCACATTCGTAACCTGCGTCGCAAGATCGAACCCGATCCTGATAACCCAACCATCATTCAAACCGTCTACGGGGTTGGCTACCGGCTGGTGGTGGAGACGATATGAACCGCCTATGGGTACGTCTCAGCCTGATGATCAGCGCCGTGCTGTTTTCGGTGTTCCTCATGCAGTTTCTGGCGATTACACTGGACCAGGCTGCCTCACCAGCAGATCGTGAACCGCCCGACACAGTTGAGCTGGAGGCACCGCCTGAGGAAATCAGACGGCGTTTGGTCGAATTCATGGGTTTGTCGATTGTGGTTGGCATTACCGGTGGCATCGTGATTGCACGGGTCATCAGCGCGCCCGTGAGTGACCTGGCCAGGGCCGCACAGCATGTCGGCCAGGGTGACCTGTCCGCACGTGTCACGGCGCACGGCAGCCAGGAGATGATCGACCTGGCTGAGACGTTCAACTCGATGGCGGCTGCGTTGCAGCGGGCCGAGACCCTGCGCAACAACCTGATGGCCGACGTCTCGCATGAGCTGCGCACACCACTGACCGTGCTCGAGGGCAACCTGCGCGCCGTGCTCGACCACGTCTACGAACTGGATGAAGCCGAAATCGCCGGTTTGTACGGCCAAACGCGCCACCTGATCCGGCTGGTCAACGATTTGCGTGAACTGTCTTTGGCCGAAGCGGGCCAACTCCCGCTGGAGAAACGCCCCACCGACCTGAAAACGCTGGTGGACGAGACGCTGCAGGCCCTCGAACCGCTGGCGGTTGAAAAGAAGGTGGCGTTGGTCGACCAGGTAGCCGATCTGCCTGAGATTTCGGTCGATCCGATCCGCATCCGGCAGGTGTTGTTCAATTTGTTGACCAATGCCCTGCGGCATACCCCCGAAGGCGGTGTCATAACGGTGCTTGGGGCCGCCGACAGACAACGGATCATGCTCTCCATCCAGGATTCCGGTGAGGGGCTGGCACCAGAGGAGCTGGCCGCTGTTTTCGGCCGCTTCTATCGCGTCGATGCCTCACGCAGCCGTGAAACCGGCGGCACCGGCCTGGGATTGGCGATTGTACGGGCGATCGTCGACGCACACGGCGGTCAGGTCGAAGCGTACAGCGAGGGGCCAGGGTTGGGTAGCCGGTTCACGGTCAGCCTTTGGATTTGACAAACCAGGCGCACTGACGTCAAACACCGAATCCCAGTTGTGTGAATTTTCCTGACTTGCTTGACGCACTTCCGAACAAGTTCTATAATTGACCCAAAGGCGGCTTGGTGTACTGTAAGCATTTTGGGTACAATAGTCTCGTAGGTTGCGTTCAAAGAAAGCCGTAAGCGCGGATGGAGATGGGATCTTCCATGGATTCGTTGGACATGCTCAGGCAGCGCAGACAAGAGATACTGGCACTTGCCGAGAAACATGGAGCATACGATGTTCGTGTCTTCGGTTCGATCGTGCGCCACGAGGACACACTGAATAGCGATATCGATTTTCTTGTCAAGCGACGTATGAAGACCAGCCCCTGGTTTCCAGCTGGTTTGATGCTAGACTTGCAGAAGTTGTTGGGCCGCCCAATCGACATCGTTACAGAGAGTGGGCTCAACCCGCACGTGCGTGAGTATGTACTCAAGGAGGCTGAGCCTTTGTGAAAGATGATCAGGTCTACCTCGAATACATAATGGAGTGCATTGAGGTCGAATATGGCGACATGGATGACGAAAAGATCGGCGACGGCGTCATCCGCTGTTTGAGCCTGGTCAACAACCTGGAAGTCAACGAACAGATCCTCTACGCGCGCATGATGAATACCGAGCAGAGTACACTCATCGAATGAACAGGCTGTTTCGCAGGCGCAGCAGGCAGCTGTTGTGCGTCGTGTTTGTATGCCTGACCGTCACCGGCTGTGCAACGTCCCCGGCACCGGGTTCGCCGGCGGCGCCACTGCCATCGGTGACCGCGGCGGCACCTGCGGCGGTTATCACCACGACGCCGGTATCATCGGCGACCAAGACGGCACCTGCTGCAGTTGTGACCGCACCAGCGCAGACGCCTGCACCGACCGCAATACCACAGACTGCCGACACGGTTCCCATCTACACCTACCAAATCGTCGACACCTACCCGCACGACCCCAACGCCTTCACCCAAGGCCTGATTTACGCCGATGGGGTGCTCTTCGAGGGCACGGGACGCAACGGCCAGTCCAGCCTGCGCGAGGTCGACCTTGAAACAGGCCAGGTGCAGCGCCAGGTCGAGCTGCCCGAACAGTTCTTCGGTGAAGGGATCACCCTGTTTGGCGACCGCATCTACCAGCTCACCTGGCAGTCACAGCAGGGCTTCGTCTACGATGCCGAGACGTTTCGTCAGCTGGACACGTTCACCTATCCCACCGAGGGCTGGGGGCTGACGCACGACGGCTCACGGCTGATCATGAGCGATGGCACGCCTACCCTCTACTTCCTCGATCCCCAATCACTGCAAGAAACCGGGCGCGTCACCGTGCGCTACGGCGACCAGCCGGTGGTGCGCCTCAACGAGCTAGAATACGTCGACGGTGAAGTCTACGCCAACATCTGGCAAACCAACACCATCGCCCGCATCGATCCCCACACGGGTCAGGTTGTGGGCTGGATCGACCTGACCGGTCTGCTCCAGCCGGCCGACGTGACCCAACCTGTGGATGTACTCAACGGCATTGCCTACGACGCCGCGCGCGATCGTCTCTTCGTGACCGGCAAACTGTGGCCAAAACTGTTCGAGATCGACTTGTTGGCGACCGGTCGCTGAGACCTGGATGCTTTGGTCCTTTTGCCAACCTATGCTACAATCACGCTTGCCATGGCTCGCGGCCGAACCGTATGGCGGTCGGGCAGATGAGGTGTGATCACACGCGAACCAGGCGAGACTGGTAGAAAAGGCAGTACACAACACGAGGCTCCATTGCTGATGAAGACGACTGTGATGCGCGCACGCCTGATCTGGCGCTTGTGGTGGGAAAATTTCAAGCGCACGATGCGTTTTATTGGTGACATCGAGGCGCGCATTATTCTGACCGTGCTCTATGTCGTACTGGTGCTTCCAACAGGCCTGGTTCTCCGTGCAGTCATCGATCCCCTGCATCTGCGACCGCCAGCAGAGCACCCCTCGTATTGGATCGCCCGCCAGCCGCTGGACGATTCCCTGGAAGGCGCTCGCCTGCAGTCTTAGCATCGTGATTCCTACCCTTAATTCTGGATCCATTTGATGTATATTCTAGGTGTTTCGTGTTTCTATCACGACTCCGCAGCAGCGCTGCTGTGCGATGGTCAACTGATCGCGGCGGCTGAAGAGGAACGTTTTTCGCGTATCAAACACGATTACGGCTTTCCGACCCAGGCGATTGCCTTCTGCCTGCAGCAGGCCGGTATCACAGCTGATGACCTTGACTACGTTGTCTTCTATGAAAAGCCACTGCCCAAGTTCGAGCGCATCCTACTGACGATCCTGCAGACGGTGCCGTATTCCTATACGGTGTTTCGCGAGGCGATGATCGCCTGGTTCAACGAGAAACTGTGGGTCAAAGGACTGCTGATCGGTAAACTGGGTGTCCCAACCCAGAAGATCCTGTTCGCCGATCACCACATGTCACACGCCGCCAGCGCATTCTTCTGCTCGCCTTACGCAGAATCCGCCATCATGACCGTCGACGGTGTTGGCGAATGGACGACGGCAGCGCTGGGGCACGCATCGGCCAATTGGAACGGACAGGGTGAAAACCGCATCGTCCTTGACCAGGAAATTCGTTTTCCACACTCGTTGGGGCTGCTTTATTCGGCCTTCACCGCCTGGTTGGGCTTCCAGGTCAACGAAGGCGAATACAAGGTCATGGGCATGGCCCCCTATGGCACGCCGCGTTACGTCGATCGCGTCGAAAAACTGGTCGACATCAAGCCCGATGGCTCCTTTGCCCTCGATATGAGCTACTTTCGTTTTCATCGCTCGACCGAAAGCACCTACGGGCCACGTTTCGAGAGCCTCTTCGGTCCCGCACGCGATCCCAACGCCCTGTTTGTCACCGACCTGACGCACCCCGGCAGTGATTATGCACGGGACGTGATCGAGCGCAACCAGTACTACGCCGACGTGGCGGCCAGCATCCAACTGCTTACCGAAGAGACACTGCTCAAGATGGCGCGCGCCGTGCATGCGCGCACCGGGTCGAAGCACTTGTGCCTGGCCGGCGGTGTGGCGCTCAACAGCGTGGCCAACGGACGCATCCTGCGCGAGACGCCCTTCGAATCGGTCTACATTCAGCCAGCCGCTGGCGATTCGGGGGGCGCATTGGGTGCGGCCCTCTGGGCCTGGCACGTCGTGCTGCAGCAGCCCCGCCAGTTCACCCTGGAGCACTGCTACTGGGGCGCCGACTACGACGCCGCCACGATCGACGGCTTTTTGCAGGCACAGGGTATTCCCTTTGAAGAGATGGCGGACGATGCGCTGCGCGCCGTGCTCGTCGACGATTTGTTAGCCGGCCGCGTGATTGGCTGGTACCAGGGCCGGTTCGAATGGGGACCGCGGGCCCTGGGCAACCGCTCGATCCTGGCGGACCCGCGCCGTGCGGAAATGAAAGAAATCGTCAACGAGAAGATCAAGTTCCGCGAGCCGTTCCGCCCCTTTGCGCCGGTCATCCTGGAGGAGGCGACCAGCCAATATTTCGATCTTGACGACCCGACGGCGCACTATCCGGCCCGTTTCATGCTGCTCGTCGAACCAATCCACGAAACACGCCAGCACGAGATTCCGGCCGTGACGCATGTCGGAGGCAGCGGGCGCCTGCAGACCGTACGCCGCAGCTGGAACCAGCGCTACTACGACCTGATCCGTGATTTTGGACAGGCTACCGGCACACCGGTTTTGTTGAACACCTCGTTCAATCTGCGCGGTGAGCCGATCGTGACGACGCCGGCCAACGCCTTCAATACGTTCAGCCGCAGCGAGATCGATGTGTTGGTCCTGGGCAATCACCTCGTACGCAAAGCGCGGATGAACCACTCGTGATACATTCCTTCTGGCGAATTGCGCGCGGCTTGATCTTCGCTGTACTGGGCATCGTCGCCGCGGTGGCCCTTCTCGAAGTCGGCGTGCGTGTCCTGGGTTTGGCACCGCCGGCCGAAAGTCCGGGCTGGTTCTGGCAAGCACCGGATGCCGAAACCGGATGGACGCACATCCCCGGTGCCACGGGACGTTGGTTCAACCCGCGCCACGAATACGACGTTGCAGTCACGATCAACAGCCAGGGCCTGCGTGATGTCGAGCACGACTATGCCAAACCGCCCGACGTCTTTCGTATCTTGATCCTGGGCGATTCCTACGTCGAAGGCATGCGTGTGCCGCTGGAACAGACGTTTGGCAAACGCCTCGAAGAGCGCCTCAACCAGGCAGGTCTGCCGATCCGATTCGAGGTGATAATGGCCGGCGTCAGTGCCTGGGGCACCGACCAGGCGCTCTTGTGGTTCCGCGAAGAAGGGGTGCGTTACGAGCCTGACCTCGTACTGCTGGGGTTCTTTCCCGGCAACGACTTCATGAACAATGCCGAAGAACTCGAAGTTGCCAACATGGGCGGTGTACGGAAGCCGTTCTTTCATCTGGTGGACGGTGAATTGGCCCTCAAGTATTATCCGTTCGACCCGGCCGTGGTGCCCGCCAGCGAAACCAGCACGGCGGTGGTTATAGACGAATCACAAACCCCGACCGACCTCGAAGAGGCACCTTTGGCCGGCTGGCGGCCCTGGCTGCAGCAACACGTGGCGCTCTATCGCTATGTGACACCCCTGATCCGTGATGCGGTGCCAGGACTGGCGCGCGCAATGGTTCGCTGGGGCCTGATCGAGCCGGGCCAGGAAGAAATCGATGCCGCCTTGCCCCCCGACTACATCCCGGTGACGTACGGCGTCTATCGCCGGCCTCCCGATCAGGCCTGGCAGGATGCCTTCACCTTGACCAATGCGATCATTCGCGAGCTGGATCGCGAGGTGACCGCACAGAGTGGTGCACGCCTGGCCGTGGCGGTCTTGACGGCACAGGAACAGGTGTATACCGACCTTTGGAACAGCCTGGTCGATCGTTACACGCCCATGCGTGAAGTCGAGTGGGACCTCGAACAGCCCAATCGTATGGTGCATGGCATTTTGGACGGTGCCAACATTCCCTACGTCGATTTGCTGCCGTCCTTTCGCGCGCGGGCCGAACAGCCCAGTGAGCTGCTGCATTTTCGACACGACGGACATTGGACGCCGGCCGGCGAACAGCTGGCAGCTGATACGATCTATGACTTCTTGGTGCAGAACCGCCTGGTGCCGATTGCCAGTTCTGCCACGGAACCGGCCGACGCGCCGTAAGCAGTGAGACTGCGCTGCGGCTCGCTGGTGGCGGTTATCAACGACGCAGCCATCACCTGGACCAAGACCCAGGAGGAAACAAGTGGACATCAAACGAACGTCACGCGATGCCGGTGCACGGGTCAGCCTGGTGGGTGAGATGCTGGGATACCTGGCCAAACGGCGCCTGTGGTTTCTCATTCCCATGATGACTGTCCTGCTGCTGTGCGGCTTGCTGATCGTGCTGGCCCAGGCAACGGCACTCGGGCCCTTCATCTACACGCTGTTCTGATGCGTGCGCTATGACACGCTGGCAGCGGGATACGCCCTCTTGCAGGACCCATGCTGATGGCGGTTGATCGTTTGCCGCGCCAGGCAGTCTTGTGGCAAGACTGGCTACGCCGCTGGCTGCTGGCTGTGCTGTTTGTCGCGGGGACCTGCGCCATTCTTCTGATCGACATTCCCGGCAACCGGATCGACCTGGAGACGAATGAGGTCAGCCCAGTGGATGTGCGAGCGCCACGCGCCATCACCTTCGTCAGTACACACCTGACTGAACTGGAAAGACAGCAGGCTCAGGAGGCGGTTGCACCGGTCTACGAGCCACCCGACGCGCGCGTGCGCCGTGACCAGGTTACCCAGGCGCGCGAACTGCTGGCGGCTCTCGGCCAGCTGCGTCGGGATGCCGTGACAGGCATCCCGCCCGCTTTTGCGCTGGACCCTGCCGTCGTGACGGCCACGCTGGCACTCGATGAGGCGGCCTGGGCACGCGTGCGCGCCGAGGTGCCGGTCGTGTTGGATCGGGCGATGCGCGAAGAGATTCGTGAAGACCAGCTGGCCGTGAAACGACGCCAGGTACCGGCTTTGGTCGGGCTTGAACTCAGCGAGGCGGAAGCAGCCGTGACCGTGGCACTGGTACAGCACTTCCTGCAGCCCAACAGCCGTTACAATCCAGAAAAGACCGACGCGGCCCGGGCCCAGGCCAGTCTCAGGGTGGCACCGGTGACGATTTCTATCCAGGAAGGCGAGATCATCCTGCGGGCCGGTGACCGCGTTCAGACGGAAGACCTGGAAACCCTCGAAGCACTCAACCTGCGCCAGAGCGATTGGAGTTGGTCGGTGTTTTTGCGCACGGTGGGTGTGGTGAGCCTGCTGGGTTTGCTGTTGGGTTTTTACCTGACCCGCGTCGTTCCCGATTTCTGGCAGCGCCGGCGCCAGGCACCCCTCTTCATCGCGCTCGTGCTGCTGTTTACCCTCGGTGCGCGTTGGATGGTACCCGCCCACGCGGTCCAGCCCTATCTTTTTCCCGCAGCTGCCCTGACGATGCTGGTGTCGATGCTGCTCGATATGCGCCTGACCGCCGTGACCTTGCTGTACATGACGCTGCTCGTTGCCTACCTTACCCAGGGCGCACTCGACCTGGTGTTTTATACCGCCTTCGGCAGCCTGGCCGGGGCGCTCGTATTGGGCCGTGGTGATCGTATCAGCCTCTTCTTGTTGGCCGGGGTCGCCGTCTCGGCCACCAATCTCCTGCTCGTGACGCTGTTTCACCTGCTAGAGCGCTCGTTGGATTGGACCGGTATGATGCAGCTGGTGCTGGCTGCGATCATCAACGGCACCCTGGCCGGCAGCCTGACCCTACTCGGTGTCTACCTGTTGAGTCCCTTTCTGGGCGTGGTCACATCGCTGCAGCTGTCGGAGCTGGGGCGGCCAACCCATCCGCTGCTGCGTGAGCTCGTGCTGCGCGCACCCGGCACCTACCACCACACCTTGATCGTGAGCAACCTGGCAGAGCAGGCTGCACAGGTGATTGGTGCCGATGCCAACCTGACCCGCGTGGGCGCCTATTATCACGATGTCGGCAAAATGGTGCGCCCCTTGTTCTTCATCGAAAACCGGGTGGGTGACGTCAACCCGCACGACCACCTCGATCCCGTCACCAGCGCGGGTATTATTCGTAATCACATCACAGATGGACTGGCGCTGGCGCGCAAACATCGTCTGCCATCGCGCATTCAAGATTTCATCGTCGAACACCATGGCACCAGCCTCGTCATCTTCTTCTACCGGACGGCGTGCGCACAGGCCACGCCGGATCAGCCGGTAAACGAGACCGATTTTCGCTATCCCGGGCCACGCCCACAAAGCCGGGAAACGGCAGTGGTGATGCTGGCCGACGTATGCGAGGCCGTGGTGCGCAGCCAGCACCCCCGCTCGACCGATGAGCTCGAAACGTCCGTGCGCCACATGATCGAGCGGCGCATGCTCGATGGTGAACTCAACGAGAGCCAGCTCACACTGCGCGATCTCGATCTGATCGCCCAGGCCTTCGTGCGGGTCCTGCAGGGGGTCAACCACCCGCGCGTGGGGTACCCGGATTTGCTGCCGGCCGGTTCCGACAACCGCGCCGATGACCCCATACCGTCGAATTCACCGACCTCGACTGGGTGAGCGCGCTTTAGCTGCCACCTTCCATCATGCGTTCGAGGTCAACGGAGCAACGATCATGCCAGATGAATCTGCCGTCGAAGAACCGATCACCATCCTGATCGACGAGCCGTTTGCCGCGCACGTGGATGCGGGCGCGCTGTGCGCCGTGCTGGCACGCGCGCTCGCCATGGAAGGCCATCCCGATGGTGAGCTGACGCTCGTCATCACGGGCGATGTGGAGGTTCAGGAACTCAACCGGACGTACCGCGGTCTGGATGAACCGACCGACGTGCTGTCCTTTGCGGCCCGGGAGTCCGTGCCCGGTGGGGAAGAGATGCCCTTCGTGACTGCCCCAGAAGCTGCACAGTACCTGGGTGACATCATCATCGCGTTTCCCGTGGCCGCTGCCAACGCCGTGGCCCACGAGCGCGCCACGCGCGACGAGCTGGCTCTGCTGGCGGTGCACGGCACGCTGCACTTGTTAGGTTACGATCATGGCTCGGCAGACGAAGAAGAGGTCATGTGGGCACACCAGGCACTGATCCTGTCCGCCGCGTAAGGCCGGCGACCGGCTTCCTGGCTGCGTTCCGTTTTGCTGGGGCCGGCATTCGCCAGGCATGGCGCATGCAGCGCAACCTGCGGGTTCACCTGGTTATCTGTCTCGGGGTGATCATCTTGGCTTGGTGGCTGGCTCTGGATGCCCTACACTGGGCAGTGCTGGTCTTGACGATGGGACTGGTCCTGGGTCTCGAACTGGTCAACAGCGCCATCGAAGCGCTGGGTGATGCCATCACAACGCAGGATGACCCACGGGTCGGGCACGCCAAGGATGCTGCGGCCGGCGCCGTATTGCTGGCCGCTGTGTCGGCGGTCGTGGTTGGGCTGTTCGTGCTCGGCCCTCCCTTGTGGCAGCGTCTGTTCGGCCCAATCTACTGATCGTCAGCGTAAGCTTCGGCCAGGGCATCTACCACCGCTGTCCGAGCCCGGTTGGCATCGGAACCCAGGCCAATGGCGGTGGTCCACTGGCCGGCCGGTACCAGCCACACGGTCAGCGTGGGGTTTGCGCCTGGCCCCGCCGACTCGTACGCCTGATCCAACCGCAGGTCCTGCAAGTCACTCAGACCATCGTTGGCGCCCAAATAACCGGCAGAAGCGGTGACCCAGGGCGTGTCGGTGGCGATCGCCATGAAGGTGGGCGGACCGTTTGCCGGCTGACGATCGCTCAGCAGCGCAACGGCCTCCGACACATTGACGGTGATGGTGTCCCCGTCCGCAGTGCCAGCCAGGCCGGGTTCGATCACCAGGTAGACCTGGTAGTCGAGCGCGCTGCCCGTTTCGGTTTCGAGTGCGGTGCGTACGATCACGGCATCACTGCCAGCGGCAGATGAGATGTCTTCCACCAGACGGTAACGCCCTTCGCGATCCGTGTAGGTGATCCGCCAGGTCGCCCGCGTGGTGTCCGGCGGTTCGATACGCACGTCGGTGTCACGCGTGACGTCATGCAGAAACGTGCGGCCATCACTGACCAGGAAGCGCAGCGACTGCAGGTTGACCTGGCCAGACTGTGGCCAGGCCAGGCCGCTGATGTCTCCCTGGTTGATCGAGAAGGGCACGCGGGCGGCCGCGACCGTGCCCGGTGTAGCGTCTGCGGCGACCGTCATTTTAGGGAGTACGGTGCCCGGCGTCGGCGCGGGTTCGAGGGGGATGGGGACCGAATACGCCGGCGTCGCAGGTGCAGTGGGTGAAGGCAGGACGAGCGCAACACCGGGCGCCGGTGTGATGCCTGGCGTGTCGACGACTGGCCCTGGCGTGGGGGTGCGGCCCTGGCAGGCGGCAAGGGCGAGAATCAGACAAAGCACGCTGGCCGCGTTCCGCAAACGCGAGATCCGTGCCGATTTGGTGCAGACCTGTGGTGGTGCTTGCTGCGACGTATGGTGTTTGGGAGCGGCACCGCAGACGCCGGGTCGTTTTTTCAATGTGTTCTACACCTTGAGCACCGCAGCGCCCTGGACCTGGCTGCGTTTCAGACGGCGCAGCACCTGATTGGCCTGCTCGAACATCGAAAACACCTCGACGTGCGTGTGGATAGGAATCGCCTGTGCCAGCGCCAACAACTCCTCGGCGTCTCGGCGGGTGGCGTTGGCCACACTGCGAATCGTCCGTTCACCGTAGAGCAGGTGATAATCGATTTGGGGCAGGGGGCTGCTGTGAATGCCAGCCATGGCGACGGTGCCCCCTTTGCGCAGAATGCGCAAGGCAGCCACGGTGATGGCACCCGACGGCGTGAAGTTGATGGCACCGTGCACCGGGTGCGGTGGTGATTCATGCGGCTGGCCAACCCAGGCTGCTCCCAGGGCCGCTGCATGCTGACGGTGTTCGGCGCTGCGTGTCAGTACGTAGACCTCACAATCCCAATGCCGCGCAACCTGGATCGTGATGTGTGCACTGGCACCGAAGCCGAACAGGGCCAACCGCTGCCCAGGTGCGATGTCACTCAGGCGCAGCGCCCGGTAGCCGATGATGCCGGCACACAACAGAGGCGCAGCCGCCTCATCGGCAAACCCGGCCGGCAGCCGGCAGACGAAATCGGCCTCGGCCAGCACGACGTCGGCATAGCCCCCGTTGACGTGCAGACCGGTGAAGCGGGCATGATCGCACAAGTTCTCACGTCCGCCCAGGCAGTCATCGCACTGCCCACACGTGGCATGCAGCCAGGGCACACCCACCCGGTCACCCGGTGTCCACTGGTTCACCCCAGGCCCGCACGCATCGATGACCCCCACCACTTGATGGCCGGGTACCAGGGGGAGGAGTGGCAGGTCCAGCTCGCCTTCCACGGTATGCAAGTCGGTGTGGCAGACACCGCAGGCTCGAACCCGGATACGAACCTGGCCAGGGCCTGGCTGGGGGTCTGGCGACTCGGCCAGGACCAGGGGGTCCGCCTCGTCGACGAGCTGCGGTGCCAACAATTCCATCGCGTACATGATCGCCTCGTGCACGAAACTGGACGCTCACTATACCATAGTGCCGGATTGGGGTCAATTTGCCATTCACGGCACAACCTCACGTTTCACGTTCTTCAACGGAGTGATTATAATAGGCCGTCATGCAGATCGACATCGAACTCTACCGCACAGAACTTCAGGTTCAGGACAAACCGCCGGTGACCTTGAGCGTCATCGACATCGCGCCGCCGCACGCGCAGCGAACGTTGCTGTTCGTGCATGGTTTTGCCGGCCAGGCCAGTCAATGGGCGGCCCAGCTGGCCCATTTTTGTGATGCCAACCGGGTCGTCGCGTTCGATGCGCGCGGGCACGGCCTTTCGGACAAACCAGAATCGTCCTATACGATGGCCGAGCTGCAGCGCGATCTCAAATCCCTGGTCGAGCAGCTCAACCTGCCGCCGCGCTTTGTTTTGATCGGACACAGTTTCGGTGGCGCCGTGGCGGCTGAATACGCCGCTGCATTTCCCCATCGCCTCGAGGCGCTGATCCTGATCGGCGCAGCCGGCGAGTACAAACTGAACGACTGGTTACGCCGTGCACTGCATCTGCCAACAGCCTGGCTGAAAGCCCTCGAGCCACTGCTGCGCACGCGCGTCAGCACGCCCCCCTACGTCATCAAGAACCTGTTCGAGAACACGCTCGATGTCTGGAGGGGCTGGTCGATCTTCGGGGAGATCCGCACACCAACACTCGTGATCATGGGGCACCACGACGATCTCTTTCCACAGGCCGATTTCGACCAGGTCGCAGCCCGGATTCCGCATGCGCTCAAGATTGAAATCCCCGTGTCTGCGCACATGGTCATGATCGAGCGCGCCGATGCGGTCAACCGCGCCATCGAGCGTTTTGTGCAAGGCCGCCAGGACAGCCCCGCAGCCTGGCCTCAAGTACAACTTGTCCGCAGCAGGACCGAGGTGACCATCCCGGATCGCCCGCTGCCGCGCTTCCTGGAACGTGCCGCACGGCGCTTTCCGCTGCACACGGCGGTCCGCGACCCTGCCGGTGGCACCCGTCTGCTCTACTGGCAGCTCGACCGTGCCGCCAACCGCATGGCCAATGCGTTGATCCGCCTGGGAATTCAAAAAGGGGACCGCGTCCTGCTGATGTTACCTGGTGGTCCACAGGCAGTCGTCGCGTTCTACGGCACCCTCAAGGCGGGCGCCCTGGTGGTGATGCTCGATCCGGCGGCCGCACCGGCCGAGCTGCTGCGCCAGGTCAAGCTGAGCGACGCCCGCGTGCTCATCACCTCCGATCGGCACCGGGCGATCAGCGCCGGCCTGGTGCAGGATCACGCGATCGAATGGGTGCTCGAAACAACCGACGCCGAGTTCTATGCGCCACTGCCGCGCACCCGTGCGCGTCTGCAGGCTGGTCCACCAAACCGGACACCTCCCCTGGGCTTCTTACCCTGGTCGGAGTGGGTGCGTAAGGCCTCTCCGCAGCGACCACCCCTGGCATTGTCCAGCGGGGACGGCGCCCTGCTTCAATTCACGTCAGGCACCACCGGGACGCCGCGCGCTGTACGGCTAACCCATGGCAACCTGGTGGCCAGTACAATCCAGGTCCGGCACCGCTTTCCCGGTCTCCAGGACGGGCGGGAGACGTTCCTCTGTCCCCTGCCTACTTTCCATATCTATGGCATCGTGGCCGGCATCCACCTGCCGGTCGCCTTGGGCGCTACCCTACTGACCCAGCCGGCATTCGATACCGACCGTATTCTGGACATTATCAAACAGCACCGGCCCACGGTGTTTGCCGGCACACCCATCACGTTCCTGGCACTAACCGAAGTACGTGGCCTGCGCAGCTACAATGTGGACACCATCAGGCTTGTCGTCAGTGGCGCGGCACCGCTGCCGGTAGAAGTCCACGAGGCGTTCGAGCGCCTGGGCAAAACTCAGCTTGTGGAAGGGTATGGCCTGACCGAAGCGCCCGCCGTCTGTGTCGACACCGTGGGTGGTCTGCGCCAGCCAGGCTCGGTGGGTCGGCCCTTGCCCAACACCGACGTGCGCGTGGTCGATCTGACGTCCCAGGCAGATGTTGTCCCTGGCGCAGTGGGCGAGTTATGGGTCACCGGTCCCCAAGTCATGGCCGGTTACTGGCAGGATGCAGCCGCCACCGCGGCAGCCCTGGTCGCAGACGCGGCCGGCACGGTCTGGCTGCGTACGGGCGATCTGGCGATGATGGACGGGGATGGGTACGTGCGCATCCTGGGCCGGGTGCAGGACATGTGGCGTGCTGGTGATGCCAGCCAGACGTTGGTGCTGCCGCGGCACATCGAAGAGGTGCTCTACGAGCACCCCGGCATCAAAGACGCTGCAGCACGGCGGGTGGATGGGGCGTGGTGCGCGTTCGTCGTGCCGCATCGTGGTGAACGGGCCAGCGCCGACGAAATCATCGCCTACTGCCGCCTGCGCCTGCCCGCGGTCATGGTGCCCGACACCATCGTATTTTGTGAAAGCCTGCCCAAAGACGAACTGGGCAAGGTCGTGCGGCAGGCATTGACAATCCGTGAATAACGAAAAGGACTAAGATGCACATTCAAGTTCAATCTACGTTCCTCGATACCGTCGAGGCGGACCTGCTGGTCGTCAGCCTGTTCGAGTCGCAGACGCTGGTTGCGACCGACTTCGCGGCCCTCGATGCGGCCCTGGGCGGTTTGATCGACCAGGTCATGCGTCTCGGTGATTTTAAGGGTGAGGCGTACAAAACTGCCTTGTTGTACACACACGACGATGCGGCGCCGGCGCGCCGTGTGCTGCTGGTCGGTCTCGGTGATCTGGCCCGCTTCACGGTCGATACCGCCCGGCGCGCAGCCGGCGTTGCGGCGCAAAGCATGGTCAAACTGCAGGCGCGCCGGGTCGCCACCGTGGTGCATGGCCTGGGCCAACCGGCCGCAGCCGCCGATACCCTGGCCCAGGCTGTCGTCGAAGGTACGATGCTGGGCCTCTATCGGTTTGCGGGCTATCGGCGCGAGGGTGCCGGCACTACGGCAGTTGTTGAGGAACTGCAGCTCGTGGTGCCCCCGCAGGCACCGCTGGATCAGCTGCGGACCGGCGCCGCGATGGGTGAGATCCTGGGTGAAGCGACCTGCCACGTGCGCGACCTGACCAATACCGCCGGTAATCTGCTGCCGCCGCGTGAGCTGGCTGCGCGTGCCCAGGCGATGGCGGACGGCACCGGGCTGACCTGTACGGTGTACGGTGAAGATGCGATGCGCGAGCTGGGTATGGGTGCCCTGCTCAGCGTCAGCCAGGGCAGCGCCGAAGAGGCACAGTTCATCGTGTTGGAGTATGCGCCACCGGCCGCCGCGCTTCAAGACACGCTGGTGCTGGTGGGCAAGGCGATCACGTTCGACACGGGTGGCATTTCGATCAAGCCAGCCGAAAAAATGTGGTTGATGAAGAGCGATATGGGGGGCGGCGCGGCTGTCCTGGGGGCCATGCAGGCCATTGCCCGGCTCGAGCTGCCGCTGCGCGTCGTCGGGTTGGTGTGTGCTGCGGAGAACATGCCCGGCTCCAAAGCCATCAAGCCCGGTGACGTCGTGCGGGCACTCAACGGCAAAACGATCGAATACATCTCGACCGACGCCGAAGGCCGCATGGTTTTGGCCGATGGTCTGGCCTTTGCTGAGCGCTACGCACCGACTGCGATCGTCGACTGTGCCACATTGACCGGAACGATGACGCGCGCCCTGGGGTTGGAGGTCAGTGGTGTGTTCTGCAACGACGATGGGCTGTTCGAGCGCCTGACGCAGGCCAGCGCACGATCGGGCGAGCCCATCTGGCGCATGCCGCTGTGGCAGCCCTACCGCGAGCGCATCGACAGTGACGTGGCCGACATGAAGAACAGTGGTGGTTTGCCCGGCGGGGCTATCAACGCCGCCCTGTTTTTGAGCGAATTCGTGCCACCCGACACCGCCTGGGCTCATTTCGACATTGCGGCGACGGCGTTCCAGGAAACTGACCGCGCGTTCATGACCAGGGGCGCAACTGCGGTGCCGATGCGTCTGTTGGTGGAGCTGGTGCGGGCGTGGGCAGGTCAATGATCGCGCGAGGCAGCGGATGAGGCAGGGCATGTTGTTTGACCCTGCCGGACGCTGCACGTCGTGATTAGCGCTGGGTAGAGGCGGTTCTGGTGCCCGAGCCGCGGGTGCGCCAGATATAGGCAATCACACCCATGACCGAAACGGCTGATCCCAGGGCCGCCGCACCCAGGACCCAATCGCGCCGGATCTCAGGGATGTTCACCAGCGCCGTCGGATCTTGCAGCGGAGGACGGTGCTCGGCATTGACCAGGGCCTGGCGCAGCTGGCTGCGATAGGCGGGCCGCGGCCTGACCGGCTTCAGTGCCGCGGCCACATCGTACGCCAGCTGCAGCAGAGGAGCCAGCTCCGACCGCAGCTCAGGAAAGAGTACGAGGTAGTCGTCTGTATGGGATTCTCCCGCAATCAGCCGGTCGGCCTGGGCGGCGAGAATTTCAGTTACCACGTGCTGCACCATGACAAGTATCCTTGACTGTTTTCAACGGCAGCCTGCCCGCCTACGCCGGGTAGGCTACCACACCCAGGGTTCCTGGACCGAGATTGGCTGCGACTGACGTAGCCAACGTTGCTACGAACGAGTGCTCGCACTTGAAACGAAACTGGGCCTGATCCATCAGATGATGCGCTTCCTGCGGCGCATGGGCGTGGATGACCGCCAGGTGCAGCGGGCCCTGGCCAACCCGCTCTTCGATCAGGTCCAACATACGCGCGACTGCCTGCCGGCGCGTGCGGATGCGTTCGCTGACTTGCAGGTTACCGGCCTCCAACGTGATGATCGGCTTGAGATCGAGCAGAGAGGCCAGCACGTGCTGGATCGTCGTCACCCGGCCGCTCATTTGGGCATACTTCAGCGTCTTCAGGGTCAGGATGATCTGGACATGATCACGGATATGCCGCAGGCGGCGCAGAATCTCCGCCATGGACGCCCCGGCCTGCGCCATGGTGTATGCTTCCCAGACCATGAACCCAAGCCCGGCCGATCCAGCCAGGCTGTCGAACACTTCGACACGCACCTGGTCGGCAACCATCGTGCGGGCCAGCTCGGCCGAATTGACGGTACCGCTCAACTTGCCCGTAATGTGAAGCGAGAGGATTTCGTCGCCGGTGGAACCCAGCTGGCGATACACGTCGGCCAGCACACCCGGCGCCGGCTGCGATGTCTTGGGAATCATCCCCAACTCGTTGACGCGCCGGTAAAACGTTGCTTCGTCGATGGTCACCCCTTCGAGATAGGTTTCCGTGCCAAACTGGATGTTGATCGGCACGACCGTCACTTCCAGGCGGTTGAGCCATTCGTGCGGCAGATCGCAGGTGGAATCGGTAACCAGTCGAATCATGTGTCTCGTTTCTGGGCAATGCGGCTGGTGGCACCCCAGGCGCCTGGGCGCACTGCGTAACCTCATACTGGTGCAGGGAACGTACTCGGTGAAACTTCTGTGTTCAGCGGGCTCGACACCGGGCAGCTTCCCTGCCCCGGCACTAGAATCCCCGTGCTGTCAGATCCTCACGCAGCGCCACCAGCGTGCGATGGTACAACGATTTGACGGCACCCTCGGTGCGACCCATGATCTGGCCGATTTCAGCGTTGGGCAGATGCTCGACGAATTTGAGCAGCATCAGTTGTTGGCGGTCTTCGGGCAGCCGGCGAATTGCCGCCAACAGTGCGGCATAACGCTCGTGATCTTCGGCATGGGCCTCTGGGCTCTGGCGTCTTGGCACGGCTGCTTCCAGGTTGTCGAGGGGCACCACCTTTCGGCGGTTGCGGTCCCGATGCCAGTTGGCAACCAGGTTGTGGGCAATCCGGTAGAGCCAGGCCGAAAATGGCAGCCCCCGCTGCACGTACGTGCCGATATTGTCCAGGGCACGGAAGAACGTGCGGGCCGTCAAGTCTTCGGCATCTGCCTGACTGCCGGTGCGGTAGTAGATATAGCCGTAAATACGATCTACGTAGCGCTCGTACAGGCGGCCAAACGCCTCAGGATCGGTTTTGGCTCGTTCGACAAGGTCGAGCTCACTCTCGGTGGGTGCCACTGCTGGCTGTTCCTTCTACAATCTGCAAGATCAGCCGGTGATCGCCGTCCTTGCCAGAAACCAGGCCTGGGTGCGCAGTGGCACAGCGTGTCGCCCACAGCGTGACTGTGTCAGAGGCTCGCCGCGACGCAGCGCGTCACGGCGGGTTGGGTCGTTTACTAGAACACCACAGGCCTGGAAAGGTTGCGCTGATTTTTAACCTGGAACGGCACCGGCATTTACGACGTCGATTCTGTGTGAAGCGATTTTAGCTGAACTCGCATCGACGGTCAATTCCGTGCCCCAGGGCCTGCCCTTCCACGATGCCGCGTCGCTGCCGCCCGTCGCCCAGGGTGCATGTCCGGGGCACGACACAAGACCCTTCGGGTTTTTCATCCTAATCGCCGATAGCTGGTACTTCATGGCAGTCTCCCGGTGCTGTATCCCAGCCGTTGACGAAAACCCGAAGGGTCTGTGAGATACACCCCGTCGCCCGTCCGCGTTTGCCTCGCTACGCGGCTTGTGCTACACTACTTGGCTGTATTTGTGAGTGCTGTTGCGCCTGCCACAGCACGACGTGAGGAAAGAAAAAACATGGCACGAACTCAGTCTGGTAACCGCAAATCGATCACGACGCACACCACCCTGCAGTGCGCTGGCACGCGGTGGTGCGGCGTGAAACTGCGAACCTCTGGTAACGCATGGTACCTTCTTCTCATCCCGGTCATTCTGGGTGTGATGCTGGTAACCGCCGGCGCAGCTCACGCCTGGCAGGGGCAGGCAGTCATCAGCTCGCCCCAGCCATTTTCGACGCTGCGCGGCGTCGTTTCGCTCAATGGCACCGCCACGCACCCAGAATTTCAGCGCTATCAGCTCTATTTCAAGTCCGAGAGTGTGCCGGATGACTGGCACTTCATGTTCGAGCAAACGAACCAGGTGACCAACGGCCTGTTGGGCACGTGGGACACACGCAGTGTGCCCGACGGAACCTATGCGCTGCGCCTGCGGGTGGTGCGCCAGGACGGCAACTACGATGAAACCGTGGCCAACGGACTCCTGGTGGCCAACAGCCGGCCGGTGGACACGCCCACACCGACGCCCACCGAAGAGACACTCGACGAGCCAGAGGCCACGTCGACCCCGGCCAGCACACCGACGCCCGTGGTCGTCGAGCAGCCGCAAATTGCCACACCCACGCCGCGGCCCGCGTTGACTATCACGAACACGACGGCTCTCACCACGACCTCGGCGGTGACTGATACGTCCAGCTCGGGTGATACGAGCAGCGGAGACTCCGGGGACGGTGACCTGCTGGGTGGCCTGCTCGACCTGGGACAGGTCTCAGACTCGCTCAGTCTCAACAGTCTGGGAGATGCGTTCATGCGCGGGGCGCGCGTGGCGGTGACGGGCTTTCTGCTGTTCGGTGCCTATCTGGTGCTGCGCTGGTTGTTCCGTTTCCTGCGTACGCGGCTCGATAACTGAGGTTCGATGGGCACCCGGTTGGTGATGGTGGTTGGGTTGGGTAACCCCGGCCCGCGTTACGCGCGCAATCGACATAACATTGGTTTTCAGTGCGTGGACCTGCTGGCTCAGCGTGCCCACCTGACGTTCGACCGGGTACAGTTTCGCGCCGTCATGGCCATGGGACAGTTCGCCGACACCCACGTACTGCTGGCCAAACCACAGACCTTCATGAATCTGAGCGGTCAGGCGGTGGTGCCGCTGCTGCGTTATTACAAGGTCGAACTATCCGACATGCTCGTGTTGTACGATGAGCTGGATTTGCCGCTGGGGCGGCTGCGGCTGCGTGCCGAGGGGGGCGCCGGCGGCCACAACGGGATGAAGTCGATCATCGCGCAGCTGGGCAGCCAGGTCTTTCCGCGCCTGCGGATTGGTATAGGCCGCCCACCGGGTCGGATGGAGCCGGCGGATTATGTGCTGCAGGACTTCAGCAGCGACCAGGAGATCGAAATGGCCTTTGTGCGCCCACGCGTCGTCGAAGGTATCGAACTCTGGCTGCGCGAAGGTATCCAGGCAGCGATGAACCAGCTCAACGTCTAGACGGAGATACCTTCGTGCAACTGACCGGCCTGTTACCCCTGGTGCAAGAAATTCCGGCCTACGTGAGCCTGGTGGCGGCTGCACGAAACGGGCTGACCGTGGAGCAGCCACTGGCGGTGCTGCCGGCGGCACGTCCCTACCTGGCCGCGGTGTTGCTGGCAGACCTGGCACGGCCGGCCGTGCTCCTGACTGCGCGGAGTGACCGTGCGCGTCTGTGGGCAGAGCAGCTGCGTGCCCTCCTGCCAGCGCCGGAACGGGTGCTGCTCTTCGCCGATCCGGATGCCCTGCCTTACGAGCGTATTCCCTGGTCGCGTGAGACCCGCCAACAGCGCCTGGAGGCGCTGGTTGCACTCGGTGTGCCCCCCCAACCTGCGGCCGCAGTGTCCCAGCCAGCGGTTGTCGTGGCATCGGCGCGCGCCCTTTCGTTCTTCACCTTGCCCAAGCGCGAACTGACCCTGGCTCTGCGCCCGCTGCGCGTGGGGCAGGTGGTCGATCTCCCGGCCCTGGTATCGCGCTGGTTGGGCCTGGGGTACCGGCCAGAAACAGTTGTCGAGGAGCCGGGAACGTTCAGCCGGCGCGGCGGCATTCTCGATATTTGGGCGCCGAACCTGCCCTGGCCCCTGCGCCTCGAACTGTTTGGTAACGAAATCGACAGCCTGCGCTATTTCGACCCAGCCACACAGCGAACCCTGGCCGCCAGCGATGGTCACGCGGGTGCTGGGCGTGTGCAAGAAGTCCTGTTGGGACCCGCATCCGAAGCGCTGCCCCGCCACGGCCCGGTCGCACGTGCCCACCTCGAAAGCCTCGACCTGTCACGGTGCCACGCCCCGGCGCAGCACGATTTCGAGACCGAGATGGCCCAACTCCTGGAAGGCACCGGGTTTCGAGGGGTCGAATGGTACCTGCCCTACCTCTACAGCCAGCCGGCGACCCTGCTCGACTACCTGCCCACGCCTGGCCTGCTGCTCATCGACGATGGCGCCGAGCTGTTGGCCACCCTGGCCGACTTGCAGGGCCAGGCCGAGCAGCTCCAGCGCGATGTGACCGCTGCGGGTGAGCTGCCCGGCGGGGCACGTCGCCCCTACGCATTGCAGCCCGACCTGCGCCAGCGTCTGAGTACCCTGGCACCGATCCTGTTGGGTTACGGCGATCTCATGGGACGGCCTGGTGGCCAGGCGGAGGGGCTGGCGCGGTCCTTTCTGCCGGCACCGCATTTTGGCAGCCGGGTGCGCCGCGTGGTCGACGAAGCCGAGGCCTGGCGGTCTGCGGGTCAGCGCGTGGTGCTGATCAGCCGCCAGTGTGCGCGCCTGCGTGATCTGTTCGTCGAAGCCGGTTACCCGGCCAGCCTGGCCGACAGCCTGCTCGAACTGCCCCCGCCGCGCTCGATTGCCCTGGTGCAGGGTGCTTTTAGTGAAGGTTGGATTCTGCGCAACGAGGAGGCGCAGGGACTGCTGCTCACCCTGTTGACCGATGCCGAGATCTTTGGGCTCAGCCGGCCGGCTGCGCGCCGCATCGAGCGCCAACGGCCCGCTGCACCCGAATCGTTTTTTGCCGACTTGCAGCCCGGTGATTTCGTGGTTCACATGGAACACGGCATCGGTCAGTTTCGTGGCCTGGTCACGATCAACCTGGAGGGTATCGACCGCGAGTACCTGCACATCGATTATGCCCAGCACGACCGGCTGTACGTGCCGGTGCACCAGGCCGACCGTCTCAGCCGGTACGTGGGTCCAGGCGAAGCGCAGCCCATTCTGCACCGGCTGGGTACGGCCGATTGGGAACAGATCAAGCAGCGCACGCGCAAAGCCGTGGCCGAAATTGCGCATGAGCTCCTGGCCCTCTACGCACGCCGCGAGTTGGTCGACGGTCACGCCTATGCGCCAGATACCGTCTGGCAGGAGGAGCTGGAAGGCTCGTTCCCTTACGTGGAGACCGAAGACCAGCTGCAGGCGATCGTCGAAGTGAAGCAGGACATGGAACGCGCGCAGCCAATGGACCGCTTGATCTGTGGTGATGTGGGTTACGGCAAGACCGAAGTCGCGCTGCGGGCCGGCTTCAAGGCGGTCATGGACGGCAAACAGGTGGCGGTCCTCGTGCCCACGACGGTGTTGGCCCAGCAGCACTTCACTACCTTTTCGGCGCGACTGCAGTCCTACCCGGTGAAGGTGGCGATGCTCAGTCGTTTTCTGACACCGGCCCGCCAGGAAGAGGTTCTCAAGGGCCTGCGCGAGGGCACGGTCGACATTGTTATTGGCACCCACCGTCTGCTCAGCACAGACATCATGTTCAAGGACCTGGGCCTGCTCATCATCGACGAAGAGCAGCGCTTCGGCGTGGGTCACAAGGAGCGCCTCAAACAGCTGCGTACAGAGGTCGATGTGCTTACCCTTTCGGCCACGCCCATTCCGCGCACGCTACACATGAGCCTGACCGGTGTGCGTGACTTGAGCACCATCGATACGCCGCCCGAAGAGCGGCTTCCAGTCAAGACCACGGTCGGTGAGTACGACGAGCAGATCATCCGCCAGGCGATTCTGCGCGAGATGGACCGCGGCGGCCAGGTCTATTTCGTACACAATCGCGTCATGGGCATCGAGCAGATGGCGCAGCGAGTGCAGCATATCGTGCCCGAGGCGCGCGTCGGTATCGGGCATGGCCAGATGCCGGAGCGGCAGCTGGAGCGGGTGATGCTGGACTTCGCCAACGGTGAGCTCGACGTCCTGGTGTGCACGACGATCATCGAGAGTGGTCTCGACATACCCAACGTCAATACGATCATCATCAACCGGGCCGATCATTATGGTCTGGCCCAGCTGTACCAGCTGCGCGGGCGGGTGGGGCGCAGTGCCGTGCGCGCCTATGCCTACCTCCTCTACGACCGCGGGGCCACGCTGTCGAGTGTGGCACGGCGTCGCCTGGAGGCGATTTTGGAGGCCAGCGAGCTGGGTGCGGGCTTCCGCATTGCCATGCAGGACCTGGAGATTCGTGGCGCGGGCGAGTTGTTGGGTGCGCGCCAGCACGGCCACATCGCGGCGGTGGGTTTCGATTTGTATGCGCGGCTGCTGGCGCAGGCGGTCGAAGATGCGCGTGCGCGTCGCGATGCCACGATCGAGCGCACGGACCGTCGCAAACCAGGTGTGCTGACCGATGCGCTGGCGCCCTCGGTCACGCTCGACCTGCTGCTCGACGCGCGTCTGCCTGCCGACTACGTCGCAGAAGCGGCCCTGCGCCTGCGCCTGTACCGGCGGATTGCAGCCCTGTCTTACCTGTCAGACATCAACGACCTGCGCCAGGAGCTGGTCGATCGTTTTGGGCCGCCACCCGCCGCGGTCGAAAACCTCCTGTACCAGGTGCGCATCAAAGGACTGGCGGTGCGCGCAGGCGTCACCGCGATCGGCCGTGAAGGCGACCAGATCGTGATCAAGGGCGATTGGCTGGCAAAGGCGGACATGCGGGTGCTGCAGCAGCGCCTGGGTCCCCTGCCGCGCGTCATTCGCGGCCAGGTTTGGCTGCCCATGCAGGCGGCCGAGTGGCAGGCGGCCCTGGTGCGTGCGCTCGAGGTGTTGGGCGAAGAGTCGGTGCGCGTACGAACCGCGCAGCCGGCTTGACTTGGAGTGTGCCAGCACGGCTGCCGCACTCCATGGCGGCGGCATGGCTGCCGCACTCCAGAATCGGAGGGTGACTCGTGACTGAGAGAGCGTTTTTGCAGGAGCGGCTGCGTACCCTGGAAAGCCTGACCGGCGGTGCGGCGCGGCTGAGCGGTGGCAGTGCTGGTTTGCAGAATTCACTGCAGGCCAACTGGCTGGCCGAACAGCGCCTGCTGGCACGCATGCTGGCGGAACCGGGTGACGTGCGCGCTACCCTGGTACGCTGGCAGGAACGCACCCAGGCATTTGTCAGCCAGAATCCCAATCGTACGGGCTGGACCGACGCACAAGGCACGACCTGGCAGGCTGCCCAGGTCCTGACTCTGCTGCACGATCTCCAGGCACGCCTGGAGGCGCTCGACCAACCGCCGGAATTTGTAGAGGACGAGGAGGAAGACGATGAGTAATCCGCGACGGGTGCTTCTACTGATGGCGGAGGCCGGTTTTGGTCACCGCAGTGCGGCGCAGGCCCTGGCGGCCGCCCTCGAGCAGCTTTACGGCGAGCAGTGCGTGCTTGAGATCTTCAACCCACTCGATGACGAACGCACGATTGGCCTGATGCGCAATACACAGACGTCATACGATCAGTTCGTCAAGCAGCGTCCCGACCTCTATCGCGCCAGCTTCGAGTTCTCCGATCAAACCGTACCCAGTGCGGTCATGGATGGGGCCTACATGGTGACCCTGTTCGACACCCTACGCAGTAAGCTGCGCAGTTTTCAGCCCGACGTCATCGTATCGGTTTACCAGGCCTATGCCGCACCGCTCGGTGCGATCTTTGCCCTGGAGCGGCGCCACATTCCGCTTATCATCGTCGTTACCGACCTGGTGACGATTCACCGCCAGTGGTACAACAAGTTGGCCGACGTCATCGTCGTACCGACCCAGGAGGCCTACGATCTGGGCATCAAGTACAGGATGGCCCCGGAGAAGCTGCGCCTGGTGGGGATCCCGGTCAGCCCGCTGTTTGCCGCACCTGCGCAGGACAAATCCACCCTGCGTACCGCCCTGGGCTGGCGTCCCGACATGACGACCGCACTGGTGGCGGGCAGCGAACGTGTCCCGAACTTAATGGAGACACTGCGTGCGCTCAACCACAGTGGGCTGCCGCTGCAGCTGGCCATCGTGGCGGGCGGCTCGACCGCGCTGTACGAGCAGCTGCAGGCCACGACCTGGCACACCACCGTGCACGTGTACAACTTCGTCGATAACATGGCCGACATGCTGCGGGCCTGCGATTTTGTCATCTGCAAAGCGGGTGGCCTGATCACCTCGGAAGCACTGGCCGCCGGCCTGCCGCTGGTGTTGATCTACGTCATCGAAGGGCAGGAGACCGGCAACGCCACCTATGTGGTGGAGAACGGTGCCGGCGAGCAGCCGGCTGACCCGCTGGCCACGTTGGAAACCATCTTCCACTGGTTGGATCAAGACGGCGTACTCCTGGCCGACCGCACCGCCCAGGCTCGCCGCATCGGCAAACCGCGCGCAGCCCTCGACATCGCTGAACTTGCCTGGCAAGCCGCCGCCCAAGGCCCCCACCCCCTGCGCCAGGGCCCGCCACAACAACTGCTCGACCTCCTGCAATGGTTCGACATCGACATCAACGTCCCCACTACAGAGGCGTAGTCTCCCTCACACGATTCGCATAGTCAAATCATACCCAGCACGAACACCGCAAGAACCCAACATCCAACATCCAACATCCAAAATCGAATGTGGGAAACCGTGGGATACCTGTGGGATACTGTGGGTTATTTCAGGATATAATACGTGGCTCGTTTCTCGCCCACCTTCAGCAGAATCCCCTGGTCGACCAGGTCCGCCAGGTCGCGCCGGATCGTCTCGGCGCTAACATCTGGGACCAGCCCTTGCAGCTCGCTGTTGGTAATGCGCCCTTGTGCGGCCAGGTACTGCATGGCCTTCTCCTGGCGCGGATTGAGCACGAGCTGGCCGGCCTGCACGCGGGCAAAGACCTGGTCCACCTTCATTTCGGCCGGTGAGGTTGTGATGACGGCCGCGCTGTCATGACCGCTGGTCAGGGTGACCACAAAACCGGCTGTAGTTTCTGCGAAATGGGGCGCCGGTAGCCCCGCATCGGTCATGGCACGCACCATCCGGTCGATGCCATACCCCAGGCGTTCGATGTACCCCAGGTCCGAAAGCACTTGCACGATGGCCTCATTGCGGCTGTAACGTTCGGTCCGCAGGTTATCCAGGGTCACGTGGCCGGGCAGACGTCCCGGCGAGTAAACCTCCAGGCGGTCAGCGAACATCAGCAGGCGGATACCTTCGCCGCGCACAGCGTAATCGCGGTGGGCCACGGCGTTGACGATCGCTTCACGCACGACCGACATCGGATATTCTGGCTGCTCTGTGCGCGTCACGCCTGTGATGCGCGAGACGCGCCGCATGTGCTGCCCCACGAAGGCCTCGGCCATCCGAATCTGGTCTATCAAGGTGCCACCCAGGTCCTCGCGCTCGAATACGTCGCTCATGCTGGTCGTACGGTAGCGCACGGCGATGATCTCGGCCGAGCGCAGGTACCGTTGTGGGTCGCGGCCGAACAAGAGAATACCAGCATAGGTTGGAACCAGCGAGTCGTCGGCCAGGCGCTGCATACAGCCGCGGCTGAGCAGCAGCGCTGCGGCGTTTTCGACATCGGGACGGGCGATGTGCTGCATGTAGGCGGCCACCCGGCTCCAGTCCAGGTCGGCACGCGTGGCACCGCCCACCACCTGCGCTTCGAAGCCAGCGCGGCCGGGGTCACGCTGCATCATCAGCGCGCGCAGCTCCTCGGTGCGCAGGGCCCGGTTCACCGCACCCTGGCGTATCCAGAAAGCGCCTTGCACGTTGTAGACATGGGGCAGACCCGGTGGGACTGCCACGACGGCAGCGCTGCGCACCATCATGTGGCTGTGCGCGGGCAGTGGGAGAATCAGCGGCGGTTGCGCCAGCAGACTCGCTTCCTGGATGAGATCGGCCGCACGCGCCCACTGGTCTGGCCCGTCCAGCAGCAGGACCACGGTGCCGCCGTGACCATTGGCCATCGCAACCAATGTTTCGGCCAGACGTTGGTTTTCGGGGAGGGAGGCATACAGTGCGAAATCCTCGCCGGGTTGGCGCGCCAGCAGCGTGGCCAAATCGAATGCGGTGGCCGCGGGCGGATTGAGTTGCGCCGGCATGCGAACATCTCCTTGTGTCACAGGTTGAGCGGCTCCGCCTCGAACACCCAATCGTCTGACCGGAAACATTCCGGATGCCGGGCTGCCCACGATTCACGACCTTCGGCGGCAACGAACAGTGAGCCGGTCAGGCAGAGGATATCCGCCGGCCGGGCAGCCGCCACGGCCTGGTCCATCGCCGCCGCAACACCCGGCGTGACGCGGATCGGCAGGTTGGGTGCCAGCGTGCGGGCGGTGGCGGCCAGCTGAACGGCATCCAGGGCCCGTGGGTGATGCGCCTGCGTGCAGATTAATTCATCACACAGGGGCAGCAGCGCATGCAGAATGCCGGCGACATCCTTGTCCCCCGAGGTGCCAAGAATGACGGTTGTGCGACCAGCCGCCTGCCGCTGCCGCTGTGCGCCGAGGAGCTGCGCCAGGCGCACCGCCGAGTCTGCGTTGTGGGCGCCGTCGGCGATGATCGTGGGCATCTGGCCGGAACTGTGGTTGGGCACAGCCAGGAATTCGAAGCGCGCCGGCCACCAGGTGCTTGCCAGGCCCGCGCGCACCGCGTCGAGCGGGATCGTTGTGGTCCGTGCAGCCAATGTCTGCACGGCAAGCACACTGACCGCCGCATTGATGACCTGGTGTTCGCCCAGCAGCCCGATCTTGAGATCGACCAGCGCCTCGCCCTGCTGTGCATGGGATGGCGCGGGGATCAAATCGAAACGCTGCTGGTTCCAGTTCTGCTGCCCCGTCCGCCAGGTCCATTCGCGTCCCAACACGGTCAGCGGGGCCGCCTGCGCCTGGCTGACAGCCTGGATGACGTCGAACGCTTCATCTGCCTGGGGGGCGCTCACCACTGGTACGCCTGGTTTGATAATGCCGGCCTTTTCGCGCGCAATCTGGCCCAGGGTATCGCCCAGGATGGATGTGTGTTCATAACTGAGTGAGCTGATAATACTGGCGTCGGGCACGACGACGTTGGTGGCATCCAGCCGGCCACCGAGACCGACCTCCACCACCGCCCAGTCGACACCCTGCTGTGCAAAATAGGTGAACGCCAGCGCCGTGATAAGCTCGAACGTGGTGACGCCGGCCAGGGAGGCTACCGCAGGCTGGCAGGCTTCGACCAACGTCACCAGCTCGGACCGGCCGATCAGGCGCCCTGCCACGCGGATGCGCTCACGAAACGTGTGCAGGTGAGGCGAGGTGTAGAGCCCGGTGCGGTAGCCGGCGGCCCGCAGCATCGCCTCGGTGAACGCGCAGATCGATCCTTTGCCTTTACTGCCCGCGACGTGTACAATGTGGTACTGCCGGTGTGGATTGCCCAGTCGATCCAGGAGCGTCTGCATCCGCTCCAGGTTGAGCGCCGCACCTGAATAATCAAAGCGGGGCTGGCGCTCGAAGTTGACGCGGCCGAAGATGGTGTTCAAAGCACGCTCATAGGCGCTCATGGATCAAATCCTGTGACAGGTTATTTCGTTACATTTTACCCCACAGCCCGCGAATGGCAAACTACCCACCTCGCATGATGCCGGCTCGCCCGCCATGGCGCAGCCACCTGATCGTACTGGCTTTGCTGACCGGGCTGAGCCTGGTATTGACGTGGCCCCTGGCCACGCACCTGTTCACCCATGTGCCGGGTGATGGCATCGACGACCCCGCCCTGGCCTGGAACCTGTGGTGGATCAAACACGCCTTCGTGGATCGCCAGGTCGACCCCTTTCAGATGCACTGGATGTTCTTTCCGGTTGGCATCAACCTGGCCTTCTATACCCTGACCGTGCTCAACGGCTTCGTGGGGCTGCCCGTGCAGCTGGCCGCGTCGGTCATCCTCACCAATAATCTGGTGCTGCTCGCGTCATTCGTGATCGGTGGTTATGGCGCGTTCCTGTTGGTACTCGCCGTACTGCGACCGGGTCGCGCGCTTGCGCCGCTGCCGCGTTACGGACCGGCCCTGGTCGGGGCGGTTGTTTTTACGTTTGCATCGAGCCGCCTGTTTTACACAGCACTGGGCCAGGTCAACATCACGAGCGCACACTGGATTCCTTTTTGTGCACTGTACCTGGTGCGCCTGGGCCGCTGCCGGGAGCGCCGGGCGGCTGTGCGCAGTGGTGCACTGGCCGGCATGTTCCTGGCCATGCAGCTGTGGACCGAAATGACCTTTGCCAGTTTTCTGCTGATCCTGGTCGGGCTGTTTGCAGTGTGGTGGCTGGTGAGCGGGCTGCTTACCCGCCGGCGAGCCTCGGCGGGCCGGCCCATGGCCGCTGACGCGCCTTCGGCCAGCGGTGCCTGGTTCTGGCGCGTGGCTGTGCCCGGACTGGTCACCCTGGCTGCCATTGTGCTGCTGGCCGCGGTGCCGCTGCTGGCCAGCATGCTGCCTGACCTGGCGGCCGAAGGGGACTTCTTCACCAGCGGTGGGGGGTTCGCAGCTGAGTTTTCGGCGGACCTGCGCGGCTTCTTGCAGCCGAACCAGCTGCACCCACTCTTTGGCCCGCTGGCGGCCAATCTGCCGTTTGCCCACGACAAGGGACAGCACCTCTTCTGGGGCTACAGTGTGCTGGGGCTGGCGCTGTGGGGCCTGTGGGCCGGCCGCCGCCGACCCGGTATTCTCTTCTGGGGTGTGGTGACGGGCCTGTTCGCCTGGCTAACCCTGGGACCCAGTATCCACGTGAATGGGATCGACACCGGCATGCCGGGTCCCTTTGCCATCCTGCAGGAGCTGCCCTTTTTCAAGGGTAACCGCTATCCGAGCCGTTACAGCGTGATGGTGCTGTTGGGCCTGGCCGTTCTGGCCGCCGCAGGCGTCGATGCGCTGTGGCGTTGGTGGGCGACGCGGCGGGCAATGGGTGGCACTTCCGTAATACGCCCGGTCATGCCGCTCGTCACCGCAGGTTTGTTAGGATTGATCCTCGTCGAGCACCTCTCGGTGCCACTGCCGCTGAGCGACCTGACCGTGCCGGCGATCTATCGCCAGGTGGCGGCCGAACCGGGTGATTTCACTGTGTTGGAGCTGCCCCTCGGCCAGCGCAACGGTGCACGCGTGCTCGGCAAAAAAGATGTGCTTATCATGTTCCAGCAGTGGTATCAAACCGTCCACGGCAAACGCCTGGTGGGTGGCAATACGTCACGTAATCCTCCGTTCAAGTTTCAGTATTTCAGCCAGGCGCCGGTGCTCAGCACCTTGATTGGCCTGACCAACGCCGCTGACGAGCCGCAGCACACCGCACTGCGCCGCCTGCTGGCCGACCCGGTTGCGTGGCAGGCGCTGTTGGCGCATGACCGACCCCTGGTGGCCGCGTTCGTGCGCCAGTTCGATGTGCGTTTCATCGCCCTGCACGAAAGTGCCGTGCCCGATTCGGTTCGGGACTACCTGGAGGCCCTGTTCCCGCTGACCCTGGTCGCAGCCGACGATGGCATTCGTCTCTACCGGGTCGAGCTGCCCGCCGAATCCGCCACGCGCGATCCGCAGCCTATCGATGTGACAGGGCCGGCCGGCACGCTCTACCTGGGGGAGGGCTGGAGCGGCTGGGTGCAGCCGCCGCTGCTGGGATCGGCCTGGTCGGGTGACGGTGCACCGGCGGTGTGGGCGGAACGCCGGCGTGCGCGCCTGCTGCTGCCGCTGTCTCCCCAGGGTGGCGAGCTCACCGTGCAGTTGCGTGCGCCCGGTCCTGGCCAGCAGGTGCGGGCGGAGATCGGTGGCTGGCAATCGGCACCGCACGCCGTAGACGAGGCCTGGCAGCCCATCACGATCCAGGTGCCGCCCGGCGTCGCCCGTCCGGGTTTGAATGATATCGACCTGGTGTTCGATCGCACGTTCCCGGTGGAGGATGCCCTGGTGGCGGATGCAGAACCGGATGCACGTTCCCCCCTGGCGGTGCTGGTTGAGAGTGCTGGCGAGGAAACGGGTGACTTTGGCCACATCTGGGTCAACGGTGTCGATGCGGTACCAAACCCGGGCGAGCCCGGTTACCAGGTTGTCGTGATCGATCCGGCCTTGGGTCGGGTGACTGACCGTGGTTACTTCAATACCCTGGCTGATCCGGCGGCTTCGGAAGCCCTGGCGCAGTTCATCGACGCAGTGCCTTCTGGGTACTGGGTCGCCGTGGCGGCCGCCGACGATGCGTCGCTGGCCCTACAGCCGGCGGCGGTTGATGCGCTGCATACGATTGGCGCCACGGGCGATCTGCGCGGCCGTTTTCGTTGGGGTCATGCCATCCTGGGCACGAAGGGTGCAGCACCGGGAACGGCCCTGGAAGCAATGGGTGCGCTGCAGCCGGTGACGGTGTATCGCGGCGGCCCCTGGCACAGTCCATACGTGGCTGCCGCGCTGCGCACGCTGGCCTGGCAGCCCGCTGAATAGACAGGAGAGCGTATGACACAAGACAACGTTCGCATTGCGCTGGTGGGGTGTGGCTACTGGGGCCCCAACCTGGCACGCAACTTCTCCCAAGTCGACCAGGGTGACCTGGTTTTGTGCGCTGACGTGGATGAGCAGGCGCTGGCACGGCTGCAGCGGCAGTTTCCGCAGGTGGAAATGACGACCGACGTGGCCGCGGCCCTGGCGCGGCCCGACATCGATGCCGTCGCCCTGGCCACGCCGGCACGAACCCATGCAGCATTGGGGCTGGAAGCCCTGGCAGCCGGCAAACACCTGTTTGTCGAAAAACCCCTGGCAATGAGCGTGGTCGAAGCGCAGGCACTGGTGGCACAGGCTGCGGCGCAGCAGCGTACCTTGATGGTGGGCCACATTTTTGAGTACCACCCGGCGGTGCGTTACATCAAATCGCTGCTGGACAGCGGCGAGCTGGGTGAACCCTATTATCTCTACAGCACCCGCGTCAACCTGGGGCGCGTACAAACCGACATCAATGCCCTGTGGAGCATTGCGCCGCACGATGTCTCGATCATGCTGCACCTGCTGGGACGCCTGCCCGCCCACGTGACCGCACGCGGCCAGGCGTTTCTCAACGGCTCGGTGGAGGATGTTGTATTCGTCACGCTGGAATTCGGCGGGGGCGCGCTGGGGCACGTGCACGCCAGCTGGTTGGATCCGAGCAAGACCCGCCAGCTCACCGTGGTGGGCAGCCGCAAAATGGTGGTGTACGACGACGTCGCGTCCGAGGGCAAAGTCAAGATCTACGACAAAGGCATCTACCGCAAGGGTGAAGCCGGGTACGGCGAATTCCAGTACAAGGTGCATTCTGGCGATATCATGATACCAAGGCTCGAAATGACCGAGCCGCTGCGCCTGGAGTGCCAGCACTTCGTTGACAGTATTCGGACGGGCGTGCCGCCGCTGACCGACGGCGTCAACGGGTTGCGGGTCGTGCAGGTGCTGCAGGCCGCGCAAAAATCCCTGGAGTCCGGTGGCATCCAGGTGCCCATCTTGTGAGCGCGGCGCACTCTGCACAGTGGTCGATCAGGGTGGTCGAGTCGTGGGTATCAACGATGGTGGTGGGTC
Source organism: uncultured Anaerolineae bacterium (assembly GCA_964642445.1). GTDB lineage: Bacteria > Chloroflexota > Anaerolineae > SSC4 > Amarolineaceae > SSC4. The sequence continues at coordinate 8,851 of CAZXQZ010000007.1, read as the reverse complement.
CGGAGCCACCGGCGTCGCGACGGATGGCGCCGGCTTCGCAGGAGGCGGAGTCGCCTTCGCGGCCTTTGGTATCCACAAACGCTGGCCAACCACAATGCGGCTCGGGTTGCGGATGTTGTTTGCCTTGATGATAGCAGTGGTGGTGACACCGAACCGTCTGGCAATGGCAGACAACGTGTCGCCCCGACGCACGACGTAGGTGATTCCACCAGCGGTGTGCGACGAAGCTTCCGAAGAGCCGACCCCAGGCAGGACAAAATAAACCGCGCATGCCACAACCGCGGCCGCAACGAAAACTGTGAGACTACGCATGATTGTGCGCATTCGAGGGTGCGCCTTTCCCCTGCCGAAGAACTGTCTCGTGTGTGGCAGGACTTGTCCTGGCTGCAACCGGTTCTACGGGATGTCCGGTCTGAAAACAGCCCGGCAAGTCACTGGCACTGGACCATCGTTTGCCGAATGATGACGATGGCGCCGAAAAAGCGTTCCAACGTGCTATTGAGGGCACACGGTCTTTTTTGGATTTCTCTAAGTTAGATTATACCATAGCCTGTCAAGATTTGAAATTCCATTGTATATCGGATAATATGATAAACAATCTCTCATAATGAACCCTTTCACCCCTGGTTGGAGGTCCCGCATGTGGCGCGTTTCTCGTCTCATGGTTGCCGGCTGCGCCCTGCTTCTCACGTTTGTGCTGGTTGTCTCTGCCGCAGTGGCCCAGGCTCCCTATTCACCCTGGACGGTCTACACCGTCGGCGACGGTCTGGCGGCGAACGAAGTATATGACATCCTGCAGGACGAGTCGGGGGCTTTCTGGTTGGCAACCGATGCTGGTGTGAGCCGCTACGATGGCCGATGGCAGACCTACGATGGGTCGAATGGTCTGGTGGCCAACAGCGTACGGTCCCTGTTACAGACCAGCAGCGGCGACTATTGGTTCGGCACCCTGCACGGCATCAGTCATCTCCGCCTGGACGATGCCCAGAATCCCACCTGGGAATCCTTTACGGCCAGTGAAAACGGTCTGCTCAGCGATTCTGTTTATGCCATCATGGAATCAGCCGACGGTGCGCTGTGGTTTGGCACCGACGCCGGGATCATGCATTGGCGGCCGCGGGGTGACGGCGGGGGCGAATGGTCCACAGTGACTACCACCGATGGGCTGCGACCGGGGGCTGTGCGTGCCCTGGCCCAGGACGAGTCAGGTGCCGTGTGGGCTGGCACCACAGCGGGCGTGTCACGGTTTGATGGAAAACAATGGCAGGACGTCGTGCCCGATGGTGGTGCACCGCTCAGCCGGATCAATGCTATTGTGCAGGATCGCGACGGCGACATGTGGTTCACGACAGAAGGAAGCGGTGTCTTTCGTTTCGCTCCCCAGACCGGTCGCTGGACTCGCTGGACCGTGGCGGATGGGTTGCCTGACAACAGTGTGTGGTCCTTTTGGCAAGACGCCGACGGCATATTCTGGTTTGGCACCAACTTCGGCGGTGTTGCGCGCTATGACCAGGCCGCAGAACCGGGCCGACAGTGGTCTTCCTATCAGACCAGCAACAGCGGCCTCTCGGCCAATTCCGTGCGCGCGATCTGGGAAGATACACTCGACAATTCGTTGTGGTTTGGAACCACATCGGGTCTCAATCGATTCGATCGTTATCACTGGTACACGGTTCCAAACCGTGAGTTTGGTGGCAAACCGACACGCATTTATGCCATCGCCGAACACGCGAACGGTCAGCTCTGGATCGGCACCCAAGATGCGGGACTTGTGGCAACGGATGGCAAACAGTGGAGCAGTGTACCGGTCGTAATCAACGACGTGCCAGCGCAGGTCATCGTTGCCGCCCTCCTGCGGGACGATAGTGGGGCCATGTGGGTCGGCACCAACGGCGATGGCGTCCTGGTCCAGGCAGAAGGTGCATGGACGCACTTCACCCAACGTGATGGACTGGCGGGCAATACCGTGCGTACGATCGCCCAGGATACCGATGGCAGCTATTGGCTCGGCACCTTCACTGGCTTGAGTCATTACCGGCCAGATCCACTGCGCGCCGCAGACGACCCGTTGAGCCAATGGACAACCTACACCACGACCCACGGACTGCCCAGCGATCGGATCCAGGCCTTGCACCTGGATCGCCAGGGCCGGCTATGGGTCGGTACAGATTCCGGCCTGGCCCGGCTCGAACAGGATACGTGGCAGACCTACACGCCAGACAACTCACCCTTACCCGCCGCCGATGTACGAGCGATCCTGGAAACCGACGATGGTGCCCTGTGGTTCGGCACGTGGGCCAGCGGTCTGGCTCGCTACGATCCCGACGCTGATACCTGGACTGTCTACGACGTCGCCGATGGCCTGGTGGCAAACGGTGTGCTGGCGTTGGCGCAAAGCAGCGACGGCATCCTGTGGATTGGCACCGAGGGCGGCGTCAGTCGTTTCGACGGCGATACGTGGCAGAGTTACCAGACACCGGATGGCCTGGTGGATAATTTCATCATCTCGTTGTTCGAAGATGCCGAGGGCCAGGTCTGGATTGGGACGTTGAATGGTTTGAGCCGCTACCGGCCCGATCCGCACATCCCATGGAGCCGGATCCAGACCATCACTGGAATACTGTTTGCGCAGACGCCCGTCGTGCTGGCCGCAGACGACCCGGTGAGCATCAATTTCACGGGTGGCGACTTGAACTCCTCGCCGGGAACGCTCGTCTACCGCTATCGTCTGCTGCCGGACAACCCAGACTGGTCGTCGACACGTGGCCTCAACGTGCGTTACCCGGCACTGGCGCCGGGAAACTACACGTTTGAGCTGCAGGCCCTGGACCAGGATATGAATTATTCGGTGCCGGCCACGGCCTCGATCACCGTACAGCAGCCGGTGATGCGGGTTACCATTCCTGGCACACGCATCACGATGGAGTCGGGGACCTTCTACGGGTACCTGGCGCTGGCGACAACCGCCATCGCAGCCACCGTGGCTGGTACTGTCATCTATTATCAGGGCCGGCGGCGCCCCTTCAAAGCCCTGCAACGCAAATTCAACCCCTACGTGTCGGGAGAGCCGGTGCGACGCGGTGACATGTTCTTTGGCCGGCGCGAGTTGCTCAATCGTATTCTCTCGATTTTACATAACAACAGTGTGATGATTCACGGCGAGCGCCGGATTGGTAAGACCAGTATGCTGTTTCAGCTGGCCGATCAGCTGCGTGAAACGAATGACCCCGATTTCTGCTTCATTCCCATCATGATCGACCTGGAAGGCACACCTGAAAGCGAATTCTTTCACCGCATCATGGAGGCAACGGTCGAGGCGGTTGCACCACAGGTACTCGCCGAATTGCCACTGGTTTTTCAACCCATCCAGGCCGAGTACACGGCGCGCGACCTGCGCCGCGATTTGCGTTTGATCATCACCCGTCTGCAGGAGAACGAATCGCGCACCGTCCGCTTGATTCTGCTCATGGATGAGATCGACGCGATGAACGACTACGATCAGCTGACCCAGCAGCAGCTGCGCCGCATCTTCATGGAGCACTTCAGCCAGAATCTGGGTGCCGTTGTGGCGGGCGTGCACGTCAGCAAGGAGTGGGATCGGGTCGAGAGTCCGTGGTTCAACCTGTTCAACGAGGTTGAGTTGGTGCCGTTTAGCCCGCAAGATGCGCGTATCCTGCTCAGAGAGCCGGTGCGCGGCATCTACACCTGGCGCGAGGATGCGTTGAATTTTGTCATCGATCACGCCGATGGGCGACCGCACCGCTTGCAGCAGTACGCCCTGGAGGCCGTGAACCACATGATCACCGCGCGACGCACGGAAATTACGCTGCAGGACGTCACGGCGGCCCATGATGCGATTGTGCGTATGCTGGAAACGTGACAGCCCCCATCTGTGGTTGCTTTCAGCGCCAACAATGACAGAAAAAATTGACATATATTGAATCTGGCGTATACTAAAAACAATCGTTGTCTCATTGCAGAAAGGATTCGTGGTGCGTAATCCCTACATCGTGGGTGGCTGGGTGCGTGGTCCATCGTTCTATGGGCGCCAGGCCCTCATCGATCATCTCCTCAACAACACCAACACGGCCCTCTGGGTGGTTGGTACCCGGCGGATGGGCAAGACGTCACTGCTGCGCCAGATCGAGTTTCTCACGCAAGCCAACTCACGGTTTGTGCCGCTCTTTTTCGACCTGCAGGGCGTGGGCACGGCGGATGATTGCAATGCCGAGCTGTACTACGCCATGGAAGATGCGGCGGATCGGTTCATCGCGCTGGGGCTATCCGTGGCGGCCCTGGCCGATGAGGATGCGGCCACAGTGCTGCGCATTCTGCGCCGGGCCGCAACGGCCGCCAACCGCCAGCTCCTGCTGCTCATCGATGAGCCCGAAGCGCTGATCGCCCTGACCAGGGCGGATACCTCCTATGTCCAGCGCCTGTACAAGGTCATGATGGCCGGGTCGGAGATTCGTGTCATCATGGCTTCGACGAAAGGCCTGCTGCGCTTGAACGACCTCTCGACCGACTGGCCCACCTCACCGTTTCTGACCAGTTTTGCCCCACGCAACCTGGCCGGCCTGGATGCGGTCAGTTCGGCGCAGCTGATCCGTCAGGAACAGGGCAGTACCCTGGTGGCGGTTGCACCGGAGCAGGTTGCCCAGATTCGAGAAGTGACCGGGGACCATCCCTACCTGGTGCAAACCCTGTGCCAGCGTCTGTGGCAGGAAGACCATACCCTGCGTGAGATCACACCGGCCGATTTGGTGGTCGACGACATGCTGGCGGGCTTCTTCTTCAACGATTTTGGAACGCTCTCCCCAGGCGAGCGCCGCATCCTGCTGGCCGTCAGCCAGGAGCGTTTGATGCAGCGTGGCGCCCTGCGTGATGCCACCGGGTTGCCCGACGGGGAGATTGCCGGCTTCGTCTACAGCCTGATCAAGTTGGGCTACCTGGTCGCAGAGGAAGATCAACTGCGCGTCGGCAACACCTTTCTCGACGTTTGGCTGGACAACAACCGCGCACGGCTGCTGCCTGCGCTCGACCACGGCGTGGCCGACAGTATTTCGGCGCGTATGATCGAGGTTGGTCGTCGCGAGGAACGTAAATACCTGGGCGAGCAGCTGGCGCAGCTTCGGCGGCGCCTGGCTGAGCTGGAGGGCCCGCCGGCCGCCTTGAGCACACCACCGCTCGCACCGTGGCTCGAAGAGACAGACCGGGTGAAGAGTGAGGTCGACCGTTTGACGCGTCTGTTGGCCGCCGTCGATAATGGCCTCACACGTCCCTATCCCGAAGCCGTCCTGCCGGCCAATGATGTAAAATTCGACTAAACGGCCAAATCGTGGTACACAGAAGGACGAAGTGTGTGCGCCGAACGCGCCCCCTTCGTCCTGATTTGTTTGAACAGAGGAGTAGTTCATGACCGCCGGTTCGAAGATCGAAATGGTCGACCTGCATGCACAGTATGCCGCCATCAAACCTGAGATCGATGCCGCCATCCAACGTGTGGTCGACAACACCAGTTTTATCATGGGGCCCGAAGTGGCCTGTTTCGAGCAAACGTTTGCTGCGCTTTCGAACGCCGCCTACGGCGTGGGTGTGGCATCGGGGACCGCAGCCCTGCACCTGGCGCTCCTGGCGTGTGGTGTGGGGCCGGGTGACGAAGTGATCACCACCCCGTTTTCCTTTTTTGCCACTGCCGAAGCCATTTCACAGACCGGTGCGCGGCCGGTTTTTGTCGATATCGACCCCCACACCTACAACCTCAATCCAGAACTGATCGAAGCCGCCATTACCCCGCGCACGCGCGCCATCATGCCGGTGCACCTGTACGGCCAGATGGCTGAGATGGATGACATCCTGACCCTCGCGCGGCGTCACGGCCTGCGTGTGATCGAAGACGCGGCCCAGGCGCATGCTGCCGAATACAAGGGCCGCCGCGCTGGCAGCCTGGGTGACCTGGCCTGCTTCAGCTTCTATCCCAGCAAAAACCTGGGCTGCTACGGCGACGGCGGTATGGTCACGGGCAACGATCCTGACCTGATCCAGCGTGTGCGCAAGCTGCGCGATCACGGCCGCACGAGCAAATACGAGCACGACGAAGTGGGTTGGGGCTACCGCCTCGATGCCCTGCAGGCCGCCATCCTCGGCGCCAAACTGCCGCACCTCGAAGCCTGGACCGACGCGCGGCGTGCGCACGCCTGCCAGTACAACGAGCTCTTGAACGATTCCGACGTCACAACGCCCGTCGCCCTGGCGCACAACCGCCACGTCTATCACTGTTACGTCGTCCGCACGCCGCGCCGCAACGAGCTGGCCGAACACCTGAAGGCGGCCGGCATCGGTGTGGTGATTCACTACCCCCTGCCGCTGCACCGCCAGCCCGCCTACCACGGCCTGGGCTATGCACCGGGCAGCCTGCCGGTCAGCGAAGCCTGTGCCGAACAGGTGATTTCGCTGCCGATGTTTCCCGAACTGACGGCGGAGCAAATCGCACGCGTGGCGACCACGGTCAAATCGTTCGTCGGTTGATGACACAGTGAGCCTATGGCCCTGACACGACGTTTCCCATCGGTTTCGGTCCTGGTGCCGGCCCACAACGAGGCCGACAATGTGCCCCTGCTCATCGACAAAGTGGGTCGTGCCTTCGCCGCGTTGGGCCTCCAGGACCGTGCCGAGCTGGTCCTTGTCGATGACGGCTCGACCGACGGCACGGCCGACATCGCCGCGGCGCAGGCCATCATCTACCCGTTCCTGCGTGTCGTGCGCCACCGCCGCAACCTGGGTTTGACCGCCGCCCTGCGCACGGGGTTTCGCACCGTCACCGGCGACGTGATCGTCTTCTTACCCGCCGACCTGGAGTCGGACCCCGAAGAGGACATCCCCAAGCTGCTGGGCAAACTCGACGAAGGGTACGACGTGGTGGCCGGCTGGCGACAGGGCCGGCACGACGGCAAAGTGTTCGCCTCGCGCGTCTACAACGTCGTGTCGCGGCGTTTGTTTGCCGTCGAGGCGCACGACATGAACTGGATCAAGGCCTTTCGCCGCGACGTGCTGCTGACGATGCCGCCCCTGCGCTCGGACTGGCACCGCTTTTTGCTCATGATCGCCGCCGAGCAGGGCTACAAGATCGGCGAGGTGCCGACGAACTACTACCCGCGGCGCGCCGGCCGCTCGAAGTATGGCATCGGGCGTATTCCGGTGAGCTTCCTCGACGTCCTGGTGGTCAAGTTCCTGCTGACCTTTAGCCAGGCGCCGATGCGCTTCTTCGGCGGCCTGGGTCTGATCTGCCTGGGGATCAGCGGCGTGACCTTTTTGTACCTGCTGTTGCTCTATCTGCTGGCCCAGACCCAGCAGCGGCCCATCTTCTTCGCCGCCGGCGGCCTGGGCCTGGCCGGCCTGCTGCTGATCCTGGTCGGTTTCGTGGCCGAGCTGATCGTCAGCCAGGGCGACCGCCTGGCCGAGCTCGAGTGGCGCATGAGCGCACTGATGAGTGAATCGGGTTATCGCGTGCCCGACGTGCGCATCGCTGAGGTGCCGCGCCCGCCGGCGGCCACGGTAACCGCCACGCCGGTCAGCCCTGACGAGTCTGCCACGTGAAGATTGGCGTGCTGACGCACAACTACCCGCGTTTTGCGGGTGACTTCAGCGGTACCTTCGTCGAGGCCCTGTGCCGCGAGCTGGTACGCCAGGGCGTAGCGGTCAGCGTATTGGCCCCCTACGACCCGGCCTACCGTCGCACACCCGCCGACCTGGGCGGCGTCGAGCTGGTCACCTACCGCTACGCCTGGCCCGCTGCGCTGCACCGCCTGGGGTACGCCCGCTCGATGCGCGCCGACCTGGCGATGAAGGGGGAAGCGTACGTGCTGGGTGCACTGCTCTTCAGCGCCGGCCAGGCCGCTGTCAGCCGTTGGGTCGCCCGGGCGCGGCCCGACATCCTGCACGCCCACTGGGTGCTGCCCAACGGACACCTGGCGGCGGGGCCGGCGCGGCGCCACGGCATACCGCTCGTCGTCTCGATACCGGGTTCGGACGCGCTGGTGGCCGGGCAGAATCCCATCTTCCGGCGCATGGCGCGGCGGGCCTTTGCCAGCGCCGGGCTGATTACCGCCAACAGCGCCGACCTGCGCGACGTGGCGGTGCAGGAGCTGGGCGCCGATCCGACGCGCTTCGACATGATCATCTACGGCGTCGATGCCGATGCCATGCGGCCCGATCCGGCACGCGGGGCAGCGCTGCGGGCCCGCCTGGGCCTGGACCCCGCGACGATCGTGCTGCTGGGCGTGGGGCGCATGGTGCCCAAGAAGGGGTTCGACTGGCTCCTCCGCGCCCTGCCGTTGGTGGACGATGCGCCCATCGAGCTCGTGCTGGTGGGTGACGGCGACTGCCGCAGCGAGTGGGAGACCCTGGCACGCACCATGGGCGTGGGTGAGCGGGTGCGCTTCACCGGCAACGTGCCCTACGACCAGATCAGTGATTACTACAACCTGGCCGACATCTTCGTCATGCCCTCGGCCAAACGGCCGGCGGACGGGCTCAACGTCTGTGTGCTGGACGCCATGGCCTGCGGCAAACCGGTCGTCGGCACCACCGTGGCCGGCAATCCGCTGGTGGTCACGGACGGCGACAATGGGCTGCTCGTACCGGAGCGCGACCCGGCCGCCCTGGCGAGTGCCATTACCCGGTTGGCCGGTGATCCTGCTCTGTGCGCCCGCATGGGTACCCGCAGCCGCCAGCGCATCGAGTTGGAGTTTGCCTGGCCGCACCTGGCGCGGCGGTATGTGGGGCATTTTGGGCGGATGGGAGTAGGGAGTAGGGAGTAGGGAGTACGGAGTAGGGAGTAGGGAGTAGGGAG
>CAZXQZ010000006.1:0-44728 GCA_964642445.1 uncultured Anaerolineae bacterium | reverse complement strand
GGCGTCGGGTGATGACCAGGTCATGCCGCGCCAGGATTTCTTTGTATTCGGAGTAACGATCCGCCTGATCGAGGGCGACCGACTTGTAACCATGTTCCGCAACCAGGAGCCGCGCCGAATAGCGCATGATGTTATAGAAGAACATCTGGTAGTCGTCGCGACGTGGCTCGATCAGGATGATATCGACGTCCGGGTGGCGGCGGCGCAGCTGCTTGATGTGATAGTTGAGGCCGGAGCGCATCATGATGCGCGTCACCTGTGACGCAATGGCCTGCAGGCCGCGGTCACTGATGAAGGTGCCGTCTGGCCCCAGTAACGGGATGCCCTGCTTGCGGGCATTGTTGAGCGGCACGAGGGGATTGATACACACGATCAGTTTGGCGCCGTTTTCGATGGCCAGGTCGATACTGGCGGTGCCGCGCATACCACCGTCGATGAAATCACGTTGGCCAATGCGCACCGGTTTGTACATCAGAGGTACCGCCGACGATGCAGCCACCGCCAACGAGATAGGAACGTGACTGTGCTGATCGTTGCCAAACACGGCACGTTGCCCGGTGTCCAGGTCGGTTGCGATGATGTAAAGTTGGCGGGTCAGGGCACGGAAGTCATTGAAATAGCCGGGCCGGCTGAGAATGATTCGCATGTAGTTTTCGAGGGCCATGCCGTTGTACAGACCGGTCGGCAGGGCCTCGATGAAGGTCCAAATGAAGTCCCACAGGTTCATGTCGCTGACGTGGCGCGCATAATGCGACAGGGCATTGCGGAACGTGCGCGGCAGGCGCCTGATGCGGGTGAAGAACTCGCCATAGTTAGGCGTAAACAGGTCGCCGGCCCAGAGTGGGCGCACTTCACTGTGTTCTCCAGCCAGCGCGCCCATGATTTCGCCCGGCGACATGCCGTTGGCCAGGAGACTGCCAACAATCGAACCGGCACTGGTACCCACGTAAATGTCGAAATCGTTGACGGTGTGGTTGACCAGCAGGTCATCCATGGCGCGCAAAGCGCCAATTTCGTACACAGCACCAGTCAGGCCACCGCCGGCGAGCACCAACGCGGTCTTAGAGGGATGAGTCATCGTAGTACTCCTTCGTATCGCTCCCCACCGACTACCTCATGCACAGCCATCGCGGCCGGTGTGTTCGGCGCCATGCCTGGCTGGGTCAGGACGCAGTCGGCGGATCGTCGCTGTGCGCTTCGCCTGCGGTGCCATCGAGGGGGCCGGTCTGAGCCATCACAAGTTCGTGCAATCGCTCATTGATGAGTTCGATCTGCGCTTCGAGCTCACGAATCTCGGTTTGCGTCGGCAGATTCAGGCGATGCAGTGCACCCTCCACCTGGTCTTCGATGACCCGGGTATCGATGCGAAACAACGACGTGCGCGCCAACTCGGCCCGCATACGGTTGGCCTCGGGTGCGTCCAATTCTCCGCGCTCGACCAGCGCGTCCAGACGGCGGTTGATTTCCTGCTCCATGATGCGCAGCGCGCCCAGCGACGTGTGAAACGAGCGCCAAAGATAGTCCAGCGTGTCGCTGCCGGTGCGGATCAGGTTGGCCAGGATCGACTTGGGGAGAAATCCCGCACGTTTTTTCTCTTGCTCGAAGATGATTTGCGACAGGGTGACCGTGGTGAGATCTTCGCCCGTTTCGTGATCGACGACGGTCAGCTCTTCACCACTCTGGATCATCTCGGCAATGTGGTCGAGCGTGACGTAACGTTTGGCTTCTGTGTCGTACAACTTACGGTTAGGATAACGTTTGATGACGATCATTGTTTTCGCCCCCACAGACTGTATCCATATATGCCATTATAACTTTTTTGCCGCGACGTGTCAACAAATTTAGAAAACGGATGCGGTCATGCTATAATGGCCGCTGTGCGAGCCAGAGACTTGGGCCAGACTGGTGCCCCAACGTGTGACGATCTATGAATGACCGCCCGGTGGCCTGGTGGCATGGGCTGCTGCTCATCGTGATCCTGCTGGGCTTTCTTCTGCGCGTCGGTGGGCTGGGTCAACAGAGCCTTTGGTACGATGAAGGGGTCACGGCCGTGGTGTCGCAGCAGGGCACGGCTGAGCTGACTCGCTGGACGGCGAATGATATCCAACCGCCTCTCTACTACCTGCTGCTCAGCCCCTGGACGCGTGTCATGGGCACGTCGGAATGGGCCTTACGTTTTCCATCCGTCATGGCTGGAGTCCTGGGCCTGGCCCTGTTGTACGCCCTGGGCCGCCGCGTTTGGCAGCGCAAACCGCTGATGGCCGTACTGGCGCCTGCTTCCCGACCCGTACCGATCATGGATCGCGACGATAATCCGGCCGTCGACTCTGCTGCCGCCAGCGCACCATCTGCCTGGGTGCTGCCGGTTGTGCCGTGGCTGGTGGTTTTACTGGCCGCAGTGGCGCCACAGTGGGTCTATTACGCCCAGGAGGCGCGTAACTACACGCTGCTGACCAGCCTGGGTATGCTGGCGGCCTACCTGCTTCTGCGCATCATCGGCACCGCCGCGTCCCGACCGCGTCGTTACCTCTGGGCCGCCTTCGTAGCTGCTGCGTTGGCCGCACTGTACACGCACTATTTTGCCCTGTTCGTACTGGCTGCGTTGGCCCTATACTACGCGATTGCCTGGTGGGTGGATCGCCCCCAGCGGCATTGGCGCAGCGTCGAAGGTCTGCTCGCTGCAGCGGCCATCCTGGCGGGCTACCTGCCCTGGCTGCCGTTTCTCCTCAATCGTTACCAGGTCGATACCAGCTACTGGCAGGGTACACTCAAGCTGGACGAAGCCTTGCGGCACCTGGCGATCAACAGCACGATGGGTGCCCCCGAGATGCTCCTGGAACCGGTGGCGGTGGGTCTGCTGCTCGTATGGGCCGGCGTTTTTTTTGCGGCCCTGCTGGGGATTCGGACCGCGCTGCGCAGGCCGACTGCTCCCCACGACGCAGGTCTGCGCCTCCTGTTTGTATTGCTCTATCTGCTCATTCCCGTGGGCTGTGTGCTGGCGCTGGCAATCAGCACGCCGAAATTCAACCCGCGCTACACTATGCTGGCGACACCGGCGCTTTTTTTGCTGCTTGGCCTGGGCCTGGGCCAGCCAAGGCCACCCGCGCACCGGCGTATCCCCTATCCGCAGCTGGCGGTACTGGCCGTAGTCGCTACGTCTGCGATTGCCCTGTACAACTGGTACCAGGATCCGGCCTACGCCAAGGCGGACTGGCGCGGCGTGGCGCAGTACGTGCGCACACACGCCACAACCGGCGACGCGGTCGTCCTGGTTAGTGGCCACGCCGCACCGGTGTGGGACTATTACGCCCCAGACCTGCCAGCCGTGCGCCTGCCGGCGATCGACGTCCTGGACGTGAACCAGGTGCTGGGGTACGATGCGGCATCCACGCTGCAGGCGGGCCTGGCTGGCAAATCGGGGGCATGGCTCGTCAGCTGGCAGGATGACGTGGTAGATCCCGTGGGTTTTGCGGCAGATCTGTTGGGGCGCACCGGCCGCGAAGAAGCCCTGCCGCGGCAGTTTGCGCATGTGGGCCTACGGTATTTCCACCTGCCGCCTGCGGCTCGCTTTCGTGCCGAACCACCTGCGCAGCACCCGATCCAGGCCAACTTCGACGGCCTGGTCGAGCTGACCGGTTGGGGGCTGGAGCCCTGTGCGACACCGCCGTGCCCCCTGCGCCTCGAATGGCGGGCACTGCAGCCGGCCCTACCCGACCTGAAGCTGGCCGGTGAAGTGGTCGACACCGACGGGCGCGTGTGGGCACAGGTGCCCGACCAGCGTCTGGCCGGCTACGAGTACCCCACCACACGTTGGATGAGTCAGCGGCCCGTGTTTGGGCGCATCACACTGCCGTGGTGGCAGGGAACACCGCCGGGGACGTATGATCTGAACCTGCGCGTGTACGCCGAGGGAGAATCGTACGCGCGTGACGTGCTGGACGCAGCGGGTAACCCGCAGGGTCAATCGGTACGCCTGGCCGGCATCGAGCTCGACCAGGCCGTGATCGCTGGACCAGCCGGCCCACCGCCACCGGCCGGTGCCGTTGTGGGTGCTCCTGCGCCACCGATCGACCTGGGTGACGACATTACTGTGTCTGATTACTGGCTGGCACCCACTGTGGCTGAGGCTGGCCAGCCGTTGAACCTGGTCGTGCGCTACCAGATCGCACAGCCACCCACGGACGGCGCGTTGTCGCTGAGCTGGGTGGCACCCAATGGACAAACCGCCGCCAGCGTGCAAACGACTTTGCCCGAACTGCCCGCTGGCTCGCTCCCGTCCATCGGCCTGGCCCAGCTCACGCCGCGCGTACCGGTGACCGCCACACCGGGTATCTGGAATTTGCAGCTCGCCTGGGGTCGCGATCCTGCGGTGCCGGCGGGCGATGTGGTACGCGTGCCCGTGCAGGTCACCCCGGCGCAGCGTGCGTTCGAGCTGCCCGAGTTCGATCGACCGCTGGCCGCAAATTTTGCGGATGAGCTCTTGCTCGCCGGGGCGCTGATTCCCACTCCGACCGGGGTTCCTGCTGCCAGCCTGCCGGTCACCGTCGTCTGGCAGACGCTCAAACCGCCGGCGCGCGATCTGACCGGCTTCGTGCAGCTGCTCGATGCCAGTGGACGCCTGGTGGCCCAGGCCGCGGACCGGCCGCCGGCCGCGCGCCCAACCACTGGCTGGCTGCCGGGTGAGGTGGTCAGCAGCACCTATACGCTGGCGTTACCGGGCGATCTCGCGCCTGGCAGGTACCAGGTGATTGCAGGTTTGTACGACCCCCAGGCTGCTGGGATGCCGCGACTGCGCGTGGTGCCGGGCGGCAATGATCATGTTGTGCTGGGCGAACTGACAATACCGTAGATTTTGGATTTTGGATTGGGGTGACGGTTGGCGCAATCGGCCTGCTTGTGGTAGACTTGCTGCGGGCGGGAAACCGCCCCGTTTCGCGTACCGCGCACAAATCTCATGCTGTGGGATGCAATGACCAAATCGATGTGGCTTCGACTGTGGGCCGGCGCCGGACTTGTGATTCTGCTGGCATCCGGCTGTGTCAGTCTGCTGCGGCCGATGCTGAGCAACGTTGAGGTGTCGCCGGCCGCAATTTCTCCCAATGCGGACGGTGTCGAAGATGCCACGCGCATTCGGTACACGCTTGGGCGTAATGCCGACGTCTCTATCTCCTTCACCGATCAGGCTGGGCAGGTGTTTCATTTTCGTGACAACCGGCCGCGTTCGCCTGGGGATTATGAAGTATTGTGGGGCGGTGTCGTCAACCAGCCGCGCACGATTGACGGTGGCAGCGGCCAGCCGCAGATGGCGACCGAATGGGTGCTGCCCGATGGCCCATACACCTGGACGATCCAGGCGCGCGACCAGCAGGGCAATACGTCGACGGTGACCGGCACGATTACCCTGGCAAATGGTGACACCGCGCTGCCGCTGATGAACAATTTCACCGTGGTGCCGCAGGAGTTCCGACCCAACCAGGATGGTTTGCGTGACGACTGGGTGTCGATTTCGTACTATCTGACCAAGGACACCGACACCGCCCAGGTCTACCTGGTCGATCCGGCACAGCCCGATCAAAAATACTACATCAGTGAGACGGAGCGTGTCATCAAACCGGGTGAGGCTGGTTACCACGAGTATCGTTACGAAGGGGGTGTCGACAGGGGTGCCGAGCCACCGGCCGACGGTACCTACACCGTCGTCGGTGATGCCCGCGATCTGGCTGGCAATCACGTGGTGGTTTCTTCGACGCTCACGATCCTGGAAGGTGGCAAACCCCGCGCCGACATCGTGCAGGGAGAGATCGACTGGCAGAACGATCTCAATCGTGTCGTGAGCGTTAACCTGGGCGACACCTGGTGCTTCACGGCGACGGTGGCCAACGAAGGCACGGTGCCGATTCGTACCGCCGGTCCGTGGCCCGGCCAAACGTACCAATTCAGTGAAAACTACAACACGCTGGCACTGGATCAGGACGAACCGTCCTGGCGCCAGCAGGCAGGGGTATGGCGGTTTGGTGTCAACAACGACACCACGGGCATCGATTTTCCCTACCGTTGGGCGATCGGCCGGCCGCAGGACCTGGAACGGCGCGTGATCGACGGTGTCGAGCAGTACTACCTGATGCCCGGCCAACGCGGTCTGGTTTCTGGCTGCATTCAGTTCGACGAGGTGCCGCCGCAGGCCACCAACTTCTGGTGGGGTGGTTTGATTCACGAGCAGGTGGCGGTGGCGAACAACTACGTCGACCGCATCAGCGTGCAGGTGGGTGCACCGTAATGCCAACGCTGGCCATTGTCATCGTCAGCTACAACGTGCGCCAGCTGCTGCACGGCTGTTTGAATGCGGTGATGAACAGCCGGCGATCCCCTGGGCACGACTGGGATGTCTGGGTCATCGACAACGCTTCCGTGGACGGCAGCGCTGAGATGGTGGCCGCCGAGTTTCCCACGGTCCACTGTCTTGCCAGCCCTGAGAACCTCGGTTTTGCGCGTGGCAACAACCAGGTGCTGCGGCAGCTGGGCTTTCGCGATGCGCCCTCGTCAACCGCCCCGCATGGGGCACCCGACCTGGTGCTGCTGCTCAACCCCGACACAGAGGTGGCTCCCGATGCCATTGCGACGATGGCCGACTTCCTGGTCGCCCATCCTGCGGCCGGCGGTTGTGGCGCCCAACTCAGGTATGGGGACGGTCGTTTTCAGCACGGCGCGTTCATTTTCCCTGGACTTTGGCAGCTGCTGTTCGATTTTTTCCCACCTCCCGGCCGCGTGCTCGATTCACGCCTCAACGGTCGTTACCCGCGTGCCTGGTACCATGCCGGGCAGCCATTTGCCATCGATTTTGCCCTCGGCGCCGCGCTGATGGTGCGACGGGCGGCCATTGAGGCGGCGGGTCTCCTGGATGAAGGCTACTTTATGTACTGCGAGGAAGTAGATTGGTGCTGGCGGATGCAGCGGGCCGGTTGGCCGCTGTGGTGTGTGCCGGCGGCGTGTGTGACCCATTTCGAGGGTCAGAGCACGCGCCAGTTTCGCGACCCGATGGTGCTGGCCCTGTGGCGCAGCCGCTTGCGGCTCTACGCCAGGCACTATGGGCCGGTGCGGCACGGGTGTGCGCGCCGCATGGTGCGCCTGGGTGCCAGGGTTGAGATGCACCGGGCCCGGCGTGACGCACAGGCTGGCCGATTGCACGCCGACGAGCGGATGCGCCGCCTGGCGACCTGGCAGCAGGTGGCCGAGCTGGCCGAAACTCGACATAAAGCGAAAGGGTGAACGATGGAATCCCTGGCCGCCAGGCCCGCATCCGGCCCGCGCATCGTCGTGGTGATTCTCACGAAGAATGAAGCGCGGCACATCGAAGCCTGTATTGCCAGTGCACGCTGGGCGGATCAGGTCGTGGTATCCGACTCGTACAGCGATGATGGCACGGTGGAGCTGGCGCGGGCTGCGGGTGCGCAGGTGACCCAGCGTCCGTTCGAGGGCTGGGCCGTGCAGCGCAATGCGGCGCTGGATGAAGCCGAAGCCGATTGGGTCTTCTTTCTGGATGCTGACGAACGCGTCACACCGGAGCTGGCCGAGGAGATCCGTCGCGTGGTCCGGCAGCCGCAGGTAGGCTGGTGGGTACCGCGTTACAACTACATCGTCGGCAAACGGATTGGCCACGCGGGTTGGTATCCGGATTACCAGATGCGTCTGCTCAAGCGCGGTTTCACGCGCTACGACCTGGCCCGTCCCGTTCACGAAGTGGTCGAGCTGGATGGAGAGGCCGGTTATGTGCAGCACCATTTGCTGCACTACAACTATGATACCTGGCAGCAGTTCTATGCCAAACAGCGGCGCTACGCCCAGTACGAAGCCGCCATTCTCAAACAACGGGGCATCCGTCCTCGCCCCCACAACTTCGTCCTGCAGCCCCTGCGTGAGTTTCGCCGGCGCTACTTCACCCTCGCTGGCTGGCGTGATGGCTGGTATGGCCTGCGCCTGAGCGTGCTCATGGCCTATTACGCCGGCGTCACGTATGTGGAGCTGGGGAAATTGTGGCGGGCTGGGGATCAGGATGGCACGAAGTAGCGCGAAGGGCGCGAAGCGCGGAGGTCTCGAAAAAAAGGCAGGGATGGATAGATCCCTGCCTTTTTGTGTGCGAATGCCGTGACTGCGGTGCGTTGATGGGATTGCTTCCGGGTTAGCCTGCGTCGTCGGCTGCTGGCCGGGTTAGGCCGATGCGGCGCAGGATTTGTTCCTCACCTTGCCGAATCAAGCCATCGATCAGCCCTGCGGTTTTGTTGTACTCGGCCAGTGAACCCCCGTAGGGATCGGCCACATCCTCGTGTTGGCCAACCATTTCCGTCAGTAAGAAGACTTTGCGCAGTGCCATTGGAGACAGGTAGAATATCGATCGTCGGTGTTGTTCTTCCATCACCAGCACGATGCTGGCCTGTTCCAGATCTTTGAGATCGAGCGTGTGCGCAATGTGCTGGCTGATGTCGATACCGCGCCCGGCCAGGGTGGTTACGGCGTTGGCGCTGGCGGGTTTACCTTCGAGCGCCCACACCCCGGCCGAAGCGACGGTGATTTCAGTGTCCAATCCCAGCTCCCGCACGCGCTGGCGCATCAGACCAGCCGCCATGGGTGAGCGGCAGACGTTGGCGGTGCAGACGAATAGAATCTGCTTCACCGCTATGCCATCTCTGGCTGCAGAAGCCCGTAGTTGCTGTCAGCCCGGCGATAGATCACGTTGATGCGGTTGTCGTCGGCGTTGAAGAAGATGAAGAAGTCGTGCCCCAGCAGTTCCATCTGCTCGATAGCTTCATCGGCGTTCATGGGACTCATGGAGAAGCGTTTGACGCGCACGATCGTGCCGGCGTCTTCTTCCACGGGTTCGACGATGGTTGCTTCCATCATCATCTCGGCGCGCTCGTTGTCTCGCCCGCGGCTGCGGCTGCGCTTGTCTTTGTAGCGACGAATCTGGCGATGCATTTTGTCGACCACTGCATCGATAGACGTAAACATGTCACTGCTCTTCTCTTCGGCACGCAGGATGGCACCATTGCTGCGCAGCGTAACCTGGGCTACCTGCCGGTCCTGGGCGCGTTTTGTGCTCTCGGTAGAAAGCTCGACGCGCGCCTCCTGGATGCTGGGAAGGTACCGATCCAGGCGGCCAATCTTCTTCTCGACGTACTGTCGCAGCCAATCGGTGACTTCGACATTTTTACCGGTTATGAGCAGTTCCATAGACGTTCTCCCTTCAGTGGACAGAAAGTGTGCGCTTGTCAACCGCGCAATGTTCGAATACGGCGTTAGAGTTGGTCGTCGGCAACGGGCTGGCCATTGCGGTGCTGCGTCCAGCCGGCCCGCGCCACGGTTACCGCCCAGACGGCAGCAGCACCGGCGGCCTGCAGTGTCTGTGCGCAGGCTGCCAGGGTTGCGCCCGTTGTACAGACGTCATCGATCAATACAAAGTGCCGGCCCAGCACCCGTTCTGGCGGCACGTGCCGGGCCAGGGCAAACGCATCGGCCACATTGCTGTGACGTTCGTGCGCTTGCAGGGTAACCTGGGGCACCGTGCGGCGCGTACGTACCACGATGTTGCTTTCGACCGGAACCTGTGCCCGGCGCTGCAACTGGTGTGCCAACAGCAGCGACTGGTTGTAGCCGCGCTGTCGTTCGCGCGTGGCATGCAGCGGTACAGGAACGAGCGCATCGACGGGGCCGGAGAGGGTGTCCCACGTCACCTCCAACAGGTTGGCCAGGGGTGTCGCCAGGTCGCGTGCATTCTTGTACTTGAGCGCATGAATCGCCGGTCGAATCGGGCCACTGTACCAGGCGGCTGAACGAATCCCGGTGAGGGGCAGCGGCTGTGCCTGGCACGCGTGACAGGTTTCGGTGGATGCCTGCGGCAGCCCGCAGCGCGGGCACCACGGCGGCATCAGCCGGGTAACCGAGGCCCGGCAGTCGAGACACAGACGCCCGCCTTCCTGTCCCTGGCGGCCACAATGGACGCAGCGGGGCGGAAACAGTAAATCCAGAAATGGCACCCACAGGCCAGCCATGCTCCACCCGAATCAACGAATTACCGGTTATGATCCCGGGAAAAAACTCTGCCAGACGGTGACCACCCAGGATCGGATGTCATCACCCATAATCAAGAGAATCGCTAACACAACAATTGCGATCAGTGTCAGGATCAAGGCAAATTCGACGAAACTCTGTCCGCGATCATCGCGCGCGGAACTCAACCACGAATGAAACATTGGGTTTGGCACCGGAATAATCTATTTGACCATGGCTGGCGGGAGAAGCACGCGTGGGCCCCTGTCACCGTATCGTCGATACACCATTGAGCTGACGAAAACATGCCGTTCGTTGGCATGAGCGTGTCCTAAGGCGAGATTGGGTCTCCGCTGCACGAGGGAGGTGCGTTTCTGACGCCTGATTTGACTCTATTGTATCATCACTCAGGCTGTGATGCAACCAACAGCCTTGCAGGTCGAGCCTGGTCATTTGTGCCTATTGTAGCATAACTGGCGCTGCACGACAAAGCCGCTCGCCGGCCTGTTCTCAGCCCGAAAACCCGGCTATTACGCGGCGTTCGTATACCGATTCTTGGAGGATTGTAATCGATTTGCACAAAAATTCTATTGACAGTAGCGAACGACCCGGCTATAATTCGTGCACCGCGTCTGGTAGCGTTACCGGGTTGATGCCGGCAGCGCTGCAAAACCACGATGATATCTCCCATCCGTCCACAAAGCGTCGGCCAATCGCGTATTGGCCAAATGGCGCGCAGGTGACCGCACACATCCCCAATGGGCGGCCGACCTCAGCACCTGACTGCCGGGAAAGGAGGTGAACCGGTTGGCAGCGGTCAGGCCGATGTGGCAACTTGTCAACGCATCATCAAGTAGTATTTCGAAAGGAGCAAAAGCAGATGTCCTACCGTTTGAATAAACTCATGGCACTGTCCCTCGTGATCGTGCTGCTCGCCGTCATGGCACCGGCCGCCGGCGCCAATGCCCCAGCCGCCCCCAGCGGCCCCACGGGTCTGGCAGGCGTGCGCGCCCTGGCTGGCAGCGAAGCCCCTACCATTTCACCCAACCTGCAGGTCGTGGCGTTTGGTCTCGATAATCCACGCGGCTTGAACTTCGGCCCGGATGGTGCCCTCTATGTCGCCGAATCCGGTGTGGGCGGTCCAGGCCCTGATTACTGCGCCCAGGGACCGGAAGGCCCGGTTTGTTACGGCACGACCGGTGCGGTGACGAAGGTCGCCAATGGCACCCAGTCACGGATTGCCACAGGCATGGCTTCCTTGGGTGACCCGGCCAGCGGCGGTTTTGCGTCAGCCGGCCCGTCTGACGTGGCCGTGGATGCCAATGGCAACGTCTATGCCATCGTCGGACTGGGGGCGGACCCGGTGGTTCGTGACCCTGCCGGCCCCTTTGGTGCTGGCGGTATCAACCTGGGACAATTGACAGCCCTGCCCGGTGACGGCAGCTGGTCCAACATCGCGGACGTGGCGGCCTATGAAACTGCAGCCAACCCGGACGGTGGCGCCCTCGACAGCAATCCGCATGCACTCATGCCCGTCGCAGACGGCTTCGTCGTCGTCGATGCGGGTGGCAACGACCTGATCAGTGTGCCGATGAGCGGAACGATGTCGACAATCGGTGTCTTTCCCGAACGCCTGGTCGAGTTCCCGCCCTTCAGCGGCAACTTCATCCCAATGCAGTCCGTGCCGACCGGTGTGACGATGGGTCATGACAACAACTACCTGGTTGGCGAGTTGACGGGATTCCCATTCCCCGTCGGCGGTGCGAATGTCTACAGTGTCACCGCCGGCATCAACCCGGAAGTGTATGCGGATGGCTTCACCAACGTGGTCGATGTCGCGCACGGCAGTGACGGCAGCGTCTACGTGGTGGAAATGCTCAGAGTGGGCCTGCTTTTCGCCAACCCGGCCGATCCGGCGTCGCTCACCGGTGCCGTGTACCGTGTCGCTATGGACGGTACCCGGACGTTGATCGCCAGTGATGGCCTGGTGACACCCTATGGGGTGGCCGTTGGCCCCGACGGGGCGTTGTACGTGAGCAACTTCAGCATCTTCCCCGGTGCTGGCCACGTCGTGCGCCTGCCGATGGCCAATATGATCATGTCAGATCCCGACACAGCGATCGCAGGTGACACGGTGACGGTGCATGCGCATTCCGAGAACCTCACCAACCAGGCGATGAACGTCCTGCACATCGTGCCGCTGGACACCAACCTGATGGCGTACGTCGATGGCAGTGCCACCAACGGGGCGTTCCCGATTGGTGTCTCCGGCCCTGATGCCGCGCAGATTCTCCAGACACGCGGCCTGGCGGCCTTGAAGGCGACCGCCACGGCGGAAAGCGGTGTTGTCGCCGTGGCCTGGCAGGGTACGCAGGCCGCCGGTGAAGAAGCGCACTTCAGCTTCCAGGCTACGATGCTGCCCGGGGCGGCCGGCAGTGGCGCGCACATCGCCCTCAATACTTTCGAAGCGGGCCAGGCGGTGGCCACGGCCAGCACGCACATCAACGTGCCGGCACTCAATGCCTACGAAGTGACCCTGCAGGACGGTCTGAGCGGCTATAGCGGTACCAGCGATGCGACGATCAATGCCTGGGTCCCCAACGGTAACGACGGATCGGCCGTCGACGTCTACGTGCGCCAGCCCAACGTCAAGAGCCTCCTGGTCCAGTTCGACCTGAGCGCCATCACGGACCTGGCGCAGGTGGCCGACGCGCAGCTCGGCATATACGTGCCGTATAGCAACCGCCCGGTCGACGTAGCAGCCTACGAGGTCTATAAGCCCTGGTCAGAAGCCGAAACCACCTGGAACGCGGCCAGCGCCAGCATGATGTGGGAGGCACCCGGTGCAACCGGCGCCAGTGATCGCGCCAGCATGGCCAGTGACAGCACGACGGCGGTGGGTGGCGGTGAATGGCTGTGGTTCGACGTTACTGACCTGGCCCAACACTGGATCCACCACCCCGACATGAATCACGGTGTGATCCTGGTCGGTACCGGCGGCGTCAACGGTGAAATGCAGGCCATTTCATCCGACTTCTCGGTCTCGTTCGTGCGGCCGCAGATGCGCCTGTCCTACATGGCACCGTAACCGGTCGCAGGGCACAGGCGGTAAGGCGCCAAAGCTGTAGAAAGTAAAACAACCAGGCTGGTGGTAACTCCACCAGCCTGGTTCTTTAGAAGAGCCGGGACACCAGCGACTGCAGTACACTCAACAGCAGCAGAACCACGATAGGTGAAAAATCGAGCCCGCCCATGGGTGGAATCAGGCGGCGGGCTGGCTCCAGAATCGGATCGGTGATCGACCGGATGATCTGCACGATGGGGTTGTCAGGATTCAGATTGGGAATCCAGCTCATCAAGATGCGGATCAGAATGGCAATCTCGAGGGCCAGGAAGAGCAGGTTGAGAAACTGTTGCACGAAATTCATTGGTCACTGATCTCCCCGAGCAGTTTCGATTTCTGGTACGCAGCATACACCGCTTTGGAAATGACCGTGCGTAGGCCGCCCTTTTCCAACTGGTAGAGGGCCTCGGCCGAGGTGCCGCCGGGTGAGGTCACCATGTTGCGCAGCGTTGCCGGGTGGCGTGCGCTGGTGCGGGCGATGGCCAATGAACCTTCGAGGGTCTGCAGGACCAGCTGCTCGGCGACGCGCCGCGAGAAGCCGAGGTGAACGCCGGCATCGATCAGCGCTTCGATGAACAGGAAAACGTAGGCCGGACCCGTGCCGCTGAGCGCAGTGGCCATGTCGAGATAACTCTCCTCCTCGACCCAAATCGCTTCACCGAGTGCCAGAAGCATCTGCTCGGCCTGCTGGCGCTGGGCATCACTCACGTGGGTGGTGCTGGTCCATACGGTCATGCCTTTGCCAAGCTGTGCCGGTGTGTTGGGCATGGCGCGCACGATCGCCTTGTGTTGGTCCAGGTCGCGCGCGATCGTGCGAATGCGTGTACCGGCGACGATCGACAAGACGAGGGCGCCAGGCGCCACATGACCACGAACCTCGTGCAGCACCTTGGGCAGCACCTGGGGTTTGACGCCCAAGACCACGATCTCGCCGGCGGCGGCTGCGTTCTTATTGTCGACAGTGCTGTGAATGCCGTAACGTTCGGTCAGGGCATAGCCCCGCTCGGCACGAGGGCCGGCCGCAATGATCTGGTCCGGCGCCATCAATTTGCGATCCAGGATACCTTTGATCATGGCTTCGGCCATGACGCCGGAGCCAATGAACGACGCGGTTGTGTTCTCAAACATGTGTTTTTATCTTTCGCCAAAGATGGCCCGGCCAACCCGGACCAGGGTGGCCCCTTCTTCGATGGCCACTTCGAAATCATCGGTCATACCCATCGAGAGGTGATCCCACGCAATCGCCGCGAATTGGTCCCGCAGCGAATCTCGCAGTACTCGCAGCTGGCGGAACACAGGCCGGGCCAGTTCGGGTTCGGGCACGATGGGTGCAATCGTCATGAGGCCGCCAACCGCCAGGTGCGGCAGCTTGGCGATGTCTGTGACTGCCGCTGGCACGGCTGGGCAGGCAAACCCGTACTTGCTGGCTTCTCCGGCCACGTTGACTTCCAGCAGAATCGGCAGCGAGCAGCCCTGCCGTCCGGCCACCTGCGCCAGTTTGTGTGCAATTTTCGTCCGGTCGACGGAATGCACCAGCCCAAAAGGCCCCACGGCACTGCTTGCCTTGCGGCTTTGAATGTGGCCCACCAGGTGCCAGCGGATGGGATCGCCGGTGGCACCTTCAGCGGCCAGCCAGTCCGTGACGTGCGCGATCTTGGGCAGCGCCTCCTCGATGTAACTCTCGCCGAAGTCGCGTACGCCCAGCCGATAAGCGGCTTGAATCGCCGCGGCTGGTTGGCCTTTGCTGACTGCTACCAGTGTTACCGCTGCGGGGTCACGCCCGGCACGTGCGGCTGCCTCTTGCATCCGGTTCTGCACTCGGGCCAGGTTATTGGCCAGCTGTGTCGTATCGATCATGATGGGCTCGTCCGGTCGCACAGGGTCAGCAATGCGGCGAAATGGCCGCATTGTCCCTGCTCTGCGCGATGGGAAAAAAACCAATCGCGATGACAGGCGGTGCACAGCCCAGCCAGCTCGATGTTGTGTACGCCGCAGGCTTGCAGCTGCTGGATGTTGGCCGCCCACAGGTCGAAGTGGGGCTGCCCGTGCACGGTGGTAATCAACGAATTGGCCTGCGGCAGGCTGGCATGCACCTGGGCAACCACCTCGTCCCCTACGATATAACAGCAGGGGCCAATCGCCGGCCCGATTGCAGCCACCAGGTCGGCCGGATGCGAGCCAAAGGCCTGCTGCATCGCCGTCACTGCGACCGCTGTCATCTGTGCCACCGTGCCGCGCCAGCCAGCATGGGCCAGGCCGATAGCCTGCTGCTGCGGGTCATAGAGTATCACCGGCGTACAGTCGGCGAATCGCAGCAGCAGGGCCACGTCGGCGGTGTTGGTGATCATCGCATCACACTGGGGTTGTCGCTGTCCACGATCAGCGGCCGTCACCTGAACCACGCGCGTGCCATGCACCTGGTACGCAGTCACGATCGATTCGGGGGAAACCTGCAGGGCAAGGCAGAAGCGGCGCTGGTTTTCGTCGACGTGGGCTGGATCATCACCTTTGGTGTGGCTCAGGTTGAGCGTGGCCCATGGCGGCTGACTGACCCCGCCGCGCCGGGTCGATATCCCATGACGAACTGCTGGGAAGCCGTTCAAACTATCGAATTGATACAGCGGTACGGTACCCGCCATCGTAATCGGCACTGACAATGCTCCACCGAGCATGCCAAACAGACGCCCGGCATGCTGCCAAAAGTCACATCAAAGCAATCGGTGTCTTGAGGACCCCTTCGCTGGTGTAGATCCCTTCCTTCTTTACCGGCCTGCCATCGGAAAAACGGAACGCCCAGGCTTCGTCGCAGGCCTGGCAGGTCAGACAGCCGGCGGAGTCAGGCGGGCAGTGGGTGCCGGTCTCACCGCGTTCGGTCAGCCGCCATTCGTACTCGAAGAAGCTGTCGCTCACCCCACTCTCGACGATACGCCAGGGCAGGGGGCGATCGTGCGGTATGGCATCCAGGAATTCGGCAGCATCGAGCCCGCAGCTGGCCAGGGCGTCGTGAAAACTGCGGATCGACAGCCCACCCTGTTGGGCCACGGCGAGCAGCACGGGTGCCAGGCGGCGATCACCGCGTGCCAGCACCGCCTGAATTTGGGCCCACTGCGGGCTTTCGGCGCGCACGGCCACCTGGTGGGGGCGCAGCAGCTTATCGATGAACTGCTGCCGGCGTTTCAGGGTGGCCTCGTCGGCCATGGCCATCCACTGAAACGGCGTATGCGCCTTGGGCACGAACGGTGTGGCATTGATCGCCAGGCGGCGTTTGAAACGTTTGCGCGCCTGGCGCGCAAAATCGACCAGCGCCTCGATATCTTCGTCGGTTTCGGTGGGGTGGCCGATCATAAAATAGAGCTTGAGCTGCGGGAACTTGAGCGCCTCGGCCAGCTCCACCGCCGCCATCAGGTCATCGGTTCCCTGCGTCTTGTTGATGACATTGCGCAGGCGTTGACTGCCCGCTTCGGGGGCGATGGTCAACGTCTGTGTGCCACTTTCGGCCATGGCACGTACGAGCGGCTCACTCAAGGGGTCGGTACGCATGGACGAGACCGACAGGCGGGCACCAAGTTGACGTAACGCGGTGGCCAATTCGTCGATTTCGGTGTGGTCCGAGACGGCCGCGCTCACCAGGCCGATGCGGTTGCTGTGCTGCAGCCCCTGCCTGGCCCATTCCAGCAGCTGGCGCATGGGCTGCTCGCGTGCTGGGCGGTAGACGTAGCCCGCCAGGCAGAAGCGGCAGCCGCGTCCACAGCCGCGGGCGATTTCCAACAGGTGCAGGTGGGCAAACTCCGTATCGGGTGTATAGAGCGACGATGCGGTGCGATAATCGTGCAGATTGCGCACCCACAGGCGGCGAATCGTGCGCGGTGGCTGCGAGCTGGCGGGCTGCCCGGCCATCGCGGGTACTAGCAGCGGCACGTAGACCCCGGGCAGTTGGTCGAGCAGGGCCAGCAGCTCGGTTCGACTGCCATTCTGATGTGCGACCAGGATGTCGGTAATCTGTGGGATAATCTCTTCCCCTTCGCCGATGACGATCGCATCGAAGAAGGGGGCTACGGGCTCCGGGTTCATCGTGACACCCGGTCCGCCCGCAATTAGCAACGGCCAACTGGGGCCGTCGGGTGTCGCATCATCGACGCGCGCTGCGGCGAGAGGTGGGATACCGGCCTGCATCAGCATCTCGACCACGTTGAAGTAGTCCATCTCATACGAGATCGTGAACGCCAGCAGGTCGAAATCGGCGATGGGACGCTGCGATTCGAGCGAGATCAGTTCGCGGCCGGCCTGCAATCCGCCCTTGTCCCAAAAAACGCGCTCGCACACGGTATCGGTGCGCGCGTTGAAAGCCTGGTAGATGATTTGCAGGGCCAGGCTGGACATGCCGACGTAATAGGTGTTGGGGAAGGCCAGGGCCACCCGCAAACGCCCGCCCCAATCTTTGAAGATCGTGCCGGTTTCGCGTTCCAGGAGTGCCCTGGCCTGGGCAATCTGATTCCACTTCATCTCAGAACTGCACCTCGCACGAGCCGGCCAGGCAGGCCACTTCCTGGGCCGCGGTCGTGAGGTCTTGTTCTTCGTAACGGTAGAGCTTGGAGAAATCGATCTCCGGGAATTTGGCAGCCAGCTGCTCGTACGTCTCAGCCGCAATCTCTTCGTAGGGCATCTGGTCGTACTGGGCGTCGTAGGCGGGCAGGAAGGCCATGCCACCGACCAGGTTCTGGTGTTCCCACACCCATTTGATCAGGTCCAATACTTCGTCGTCATGATAGGTGATGGTGGTCGAGGGGTTGTGCTCGGTGTAGTGCAGTTTATTCTGCAGCCAGTAGTTGCATTGTTCCGATGCCGACCGGTGCTGGCGGGTAATGGCGCCATCGGGCGCTTTGACAGGGAAGTGCACCACCCACGTATCTGCATTTTGCGGTGTCTGTCCGTTTTCCGGGTTCATCGGCACGCTGGCGTCGCGCAGCACCTTGAAGACAGGGGAATGGGCACTGACGCGCACGTTGCGCACGTAGTATGGCGCCCAGCGCGCATGCAGTCCCGAAGCACAGTCCACCAGCTGTGAGGTGTTGCCGCTCGGTTTGACACAGGTGATGCTCGCCGAAGGGTTGATGCCGAGAATTTCGGCGACCTGCCGGTTGGTCTGCAAGGCCACCTGCTTCATCTGGGCCATGACGCGTGCGTCCTGGGCCACGGGGCTATCCAGCTGGCCGGTCACGTCGACGCCCAGCAGCCGCTCCTCTTCGCAGTGCTGGCGCCACATCGGTCGCAGACCGGGGAAGTGGGTTGCCATCGACTGGATCGTACCGATGATGGTTGCCAGTTCGATTTTGTCGCGCAGGCTGTCCACGTCATCGTCCACGCGGGCAACGGCTGCGGTCAGGTTGCAGAACTCCCATGGGCGCAGGTTGATCTCGCCGCAGGGGTTGGTGCCAAACTCAGCGGCCCGGCGGCGTTCGGGCCGCATCGTATTGGCCGAGCGCCGGCTGAAGACGCCGGGCTCGCCGCGCCCGGACCCGACCATATTGAGCATGAAGCGTGTGACTTCCAGCTGGGTCAGCTCGCGATCGGGCCAAACGGCTGAATTGTTGGCATTCCAGCGCTGGCTGTTGTGCCGCTCGAAGTCTCCGCTCTTGCACAGCAGCATCTCCTCGTCGTCGAAATCAAAGAGAGAGATCATGGCGGTGCGGCGCATACCGCCGGAGACGGCGGCGCCGCCCACGGCACACATGATGTCGTGGGCATCCAGGGGCCGCAGGAAGCTGCCCTGGCGTGAGAGTAGTCGTGAGCGCACAAAATCAAGCATGCGGCGCAGGGGTTCGGGGCCTGATGCGCGGCCACCCTTGGTGCGCAGCGGTGTGCCGGCCGGACGCAGCAGCGACAGGTCGAACCGCAGGTCACCCCCCTCGAACCAGGTGGCGAGCCCGGTGCGCAGCGCTTCGGCCCACCCTTCGGCC
The DNA here is from genome assembly GCA_964642445.1 of uncultured Anaerolineae bacterium. Taxonomy (GTDB): domain Bacteria; phylum Chloroflexota; class Anaerolineae; order SSC4; family Amarolineaceae; genus SSC4. The sequence continues at coordinate 25,606 of CAZXQZ010000006.1, read as the reverse complement.
GAGTCTTCGACCACAAACGGCAGGGCAGTGGCGCCGGTCTGGCGTTTGATGCGTGGAAAGTTTTCGACGTAGCGGCGCTCTACCGAATAACCCACCCCGCAGCCGCTCATCGAAATGATCAGCGCCTCGACGAACGAATCGATACTCTCCACCGGCTGGTAGGAGCAGTTGTAGATGGTGATATTGTTGCGGCGTGCGGCGGGCCCGGCCATGGCCAGCAGGCGCATAGAGGGCATGGTGCGCATCTCCAGAATCGCCCGGCGCAGGGACGCATAGGTCTCGGCGGGCAGACGGTTTTGTGACAGCTCTGCCAGGTAATCGACGGCGCGGTCCACCGTTTCGATCCACGTTTCGCGCCGGCCCAGCTCGTAGTTGAACCGTGAATACTTGTCGTAAAACTGGAATTTTTGCAGCTGTGTCGGGAAGTACTTATCCGATTCGGCGAACGCCTGACGCACCGGTTCCGGAATGGGACGGCTTTCGCGCAGTTTGGCATGTTCGGCCCGGTAGAGGATGTAATGTTTGGCCGCTTCGTACTCACCGTTGGCCTGCAGCACCATTTCGACGATATCCTGCACTTCTTCGACGGTGGGCTGTTCGTACTTGACGGCGATGATATTGACGACCTGCTGGGCCAGATCGTTGACTGACGCAGTCGGTTCCTGTTGCAGGCTGGCAAAGCAGCGCATGAGGGCAGTCTCGATGCGCGTCAGGTCAAAGGGAACCACCCGGCCATCCCGTTTCACAATCGTTGCCGGCGGCGCGGCGCCACGTGGCGTGCCGCGTGTGAACACCACCGCGGTCGCTTCCGTTGCGTGACTGCGGTTGCCATTGGTGCCGTTGCCGATTGCAGCTGCGCCCGCCGACCTGGGCTGAGATGCAGCACCGAACGATGAAGTTTGCTGGCTGCGGTCCGGTGACAGTCCTTCGGGTACTTTGCCATCTTTGAACAGGTTCGTCATCATGCGTCTCCTTCACATAACATCGTGGGTTGCTCAGTGCATTCCGGCTCCAACGAGCCGTTACGATTTTTGTGAGTTATTCCAAACTCGATCCAGAAAATAAAAGCCAGATGACAACTTCCCACCTGGCGCCGGGCATTAGCGTACGACTTCGTACAAAAAGCGGCGGCCGCCTCCATCCACATTTTCGATGCCCACGCGGTAAAGTAGTCCCTTGCTCTCGAGATCGCGCAGCCGGTTGCTCTTGGTGCTGGGCGAAAGGTCACCCGGCAGATCCTGGGCGCTGATTTGCTGCAGCTGCAGCGCCTGCAGAAACGTCTCGCGCAGGGCGGGACTGAGTGCGCCGAGGATCTGCACCTCTCCCTCTGGCGTGACGTGCACGCAGGCCAGGCCGCGACGGTTGAGGGCGACTTCGATGCTTTCCGCCACCGGGGTGGATGCTGCACGCAGGACTACGAACTTCTCGGTGATGCTGCTGTCATTCAAGGCAGCCACGGCAGCGCTGATGACCTCATCGGCATAGGAAAAGTCCATGAACTGGGCGTTGGTACAGTCCAGCGCCAACAGACTGCGGCGAGGCAGTCGGTCGACTTCGGCTACCAGGCGCTGTGCCATCGAATGATCGCGGCCGCCCAAGATGGCACCGTCCAGTGAGATCACCTTCTCAAAAAGAGCCATGCACTCCCGCTTCCTCCCCTAACGAAGTGGCCAGCCGTCGATCACGGACTGGTCAACTGACTAAACGACAGTCCAACCTGGGTGCCGGCAAAGTGGGCAACGCGGAGGGCTCGGGTGGCCTTGCCAGCGGTCATCTGCAACTTGGTATCCCCGGAACGCACGGCCAGGTGACCCTGGTAGCGGCGGACGATCTCGCGCACACTGGAAAGACCCAGGCCACCCCCACTCGGGCGACTGGATAGCCCACTGAGCGCCTGCTCGATGGCCTGCTGGTGCGTCCAACCCTGGACCTCCGGGCGATGACGGCCCAGGCTGTGACGAATCCCAACTCCCAGGTCGGCCACTCCGATCGACACGTACCGCCGGCCGCTGCGGTCCCGGTAGAGCTGGACGGCGGCCAGCCCCCAATCCTCACTGTGATCTTTGATATTGTGACACAGTTCCGATACGATCTTTGCGCTCTCGACCAGGTCACCCGGTCCGAAGCCCAATTGGCTGCGCGCCAGGGTGAAAAAACGCCCGAGCACCGCATTGACATCTGTCCCGGCCTGAATGGCCGTCAAACCCAGGCCAAAAAAGTCGGAACGTGCCGCGCTGTGGGTACGAGCCAGGTTTCGCAGCTGCCCGTACGGCGCAATGTGCTCGATAGCGCCCATTGCCTGAAGAAATCGCTGCGTCTCTTCGTCGCTGGGTAGGACGTACGCCACCTGGCGCGCCGGCGAGTACAGAGCCCGCGCAAGCACTACCAGGCAAACGGTACCGTACGGATCGACGAAACGGGCGCGACCCAAATCGATGACCAGGTTACGATCCGGCGCCGGTGCCCGGCGCGTGATCCCCGCCACCAGCCGATCGAAGGCAACACTGTTGAAGCTGTCATCGCTGCTCAGGGCAAACCGGATCTCATTCATGCGGCTCACCCGAACAGCGGAATTGCCGCTGCCTTTTCAACGGTTAGCGTCCGCCGGCTGATGTCAGCAGCTTGTCGATTTCGTGGCGGACGGCGTTCAAGTCTTTGAGCTCCAGGTACACCGTGGCAAAACGAATGTATGCCACCAGGTCGATGTCTTTCAGCTCACGCAGAACCGCCTCACCAATCACATCGCTGCGAATTTCCGATCGGCCCGAGCTAAAGATCTGTTCTTCGACCCGATCGACCAGGCGGTCAACGTCTGCCATGGCAATCGGGCGTTTGGCACAGGCAATACGGATACCGTTGAGCAGCTTCTGGCGGTCATACTGTTCTCGGCGCCCATCACTCTTGACAACCATCAACGTGGCAGCGATCTGTTCGTAGGTGGTGAACCGGTTGCCACAGTGATGGCACTCGCGGCGGCGACGAATCCCATCCCCGACGCTGCGCGTATCAACCACGCGATGATCGGTGCTTTCACAATGTGGACAATACATGCTCACCTGGCATCTGCGGGCCGCTCGCTCGCCGAACACGCATGGGGCGGCATGGGCTGGTCGTACCGGCGGGATTGCGCCGGGGCCGCACGGTTTCGCCCGCCGCTTACCTATACTACATGTAGTAGCACGGGCCAGGCCTGGGCACAACATCTAGTGGCACAGTGACTTGGCGTTGATTCTACCACAGATGCGCGGACTATGCAAATGACCCGGCGGGCCGTCGTTTTGACGGTGGCTGTGCACCCTGCTACAATGCAGCCCCATGATGCCGATGACAACGACGCTTCCTCTGATCCTGGCTTCGAGTTCGCCGCGGCGGCACGTCTTGCTGACGCGTCTCGGCTTGCCCTTTACGATTGTGCGCGCCGACGTACCAGAAGATCCACTGCCTTACGAAACCCCGGCCGCAATGGCGCAGCGCTTGAGCCAGGTCAAAGCCCGCACAGTTGCAGCGCGCTGTCCGGGGGCCCTCATCCTGGCGTGCGACACCGTGGTGGCCCTGGGCGATGAAATCATGGGTAAACCAGAAGGCATGCCGGGTGCGGTGGGGATGCTGCGCCAGCTGCGCGGCCGCCGCCACCAGGTGCTCACTGCGGTCACGACGCTCAATACCCTGGACCAGGCCGAGTTCACGACGTGCAGCGTCACCGACGTGTGGATGCGCAATTACAGTGACGCCGAAATTGCCGCTTACGTGGCCACCGGTGATCCGCTGGACAAGGCCGGTGCGTACGCCATCCAACACCAGGACTTCGATCCGGTGACGGACCTGGCCGGCTGCTACAGTGGCGTCGTTGGTTTTCCGCTGACTCACGTCATCCAGGCGCTGCAAGTCCATGGTATCGACCCGCCGGTTGCGGCCGCGGCTGCATGCGACCGCTGGCGAGGACAGTGCTGCGCCGAACGCCCCGAAGGAATCACCAAAGCATGACCGACCTCCTGACCGGGCTCAACCCGGAACAGCGCGACGCGGTGATAACGACCGAGGGTCCGGTTTTGGTTCTCGCGGGACCGGGCTCCGGCAAAACGCGTGTGCTCACCCACCGCATTGCGCAAATCGTGCAGCTGCGCCTGGCCGCACCCTGGCAGATCATGGCGGTGACCTTCACCAATAAAGCCGCACGTGAGATGCGCGAGCGGACCGAGCACCTGATTGGCACCGACCTGATGGGGCTTAGCATCGGCACATTCCATGCACTGTGTGCACGCCTGCTGCGCCGTGAGGCCGATTCCCTGGTCTATACGGCGGGCTTTGTCATCTACGACAGCAACGACCAGCTGGCCCTGGTTCGCCAGGTGCTGAAAGAGATGAACCTGGATGAGAAGGTCTATTCGCCGTGGGCGGTTTTGAGCGTCATCTCGCGCGCCAAAAACGAGCTTGTGGGTCCGGATGACTTCCTGCCGCGCACCTATCGCGAAGAAGCGATTGGCCGCATCTACCAGCGCTACCAGCAGCTGCTGCTGATGCAGAACGCCCTCGATTTTGATGACCTGCTGCGGGTACCGGTGCAGCTGTTTCGCCAGAACGAGGCGGTGCGGCGTAAGTACCAGGAGCGCTACCAGTATCTTCTCGTCGACGAGTTTCAGGACACCAACGGTGCCCAGTACGAGCTGACCAACCTCCTGGTCGGGCCGCGGCGCAACATCTTCGTCGTGGGCGACCCCGACCAGTCGATCTACCGCTTCCGCGGCGCTGATTACCGCAACATCCAGCGCTTTCGCCAGGATTATCCCGACGCACGCGTCATCAATCTCAACCGCAACTACCGCTCGACGCAAACGATCCTCGATACGGCCAATGCCGTCATTGCCCGTAATCCGCACCGCAAACCGGTGAGTATGGTCACCGACAAGGGCCAGGGACAGCAGATTTACCTGTACGAGGCGTACGACGAGACCGAAGAAGCCAACTTCGTTGTCGACACGATCGCCAGCCTGGTGCTGGAGGGACGCCGCCCCGGCGATATGGCAGTCATGTACCGCACCAATGCACAATCGCGCGCCCTGGAAGAGTCTTTCATCCAGCGCAACCTGCCCTACCGCCTGGTGGGGGCCACACGCTTCTACGAGCGTAAAGAGGTGAGGGATGTCCTGGGTTACCTGCGAGCCATCCACAATCCGGCCGATTGGGTGAGCCTGGGGCGGATCATCAATGTGCCGCCACGCAGTATCGGTGGCAAAACGTTGAGTACCCTCGAACAGTGGGCACGTGCCCAGGGTGTGACACCCTTCGAGGCGCTGGCGCGCTCGATGGGCGAGCCGACGACACCCGCCGAGGCCGGCACTGCTTCCGTGGAACACCCATTTGCAGCCCGGGCCCACCACGCCCTGGCCGAGTTCTACCGGCTGCTCGCCGACTGGCGTGAGGCCCGCCTGACGATGACCGTCAGCCAGCTGCTGGACCGGGTGCTGCGCGAGGCCGGTTACGAAACGTTCCTGCGCGACGGAACGACCGAGGGCGACGACCGGTGGGCCAACGTACTGGAACTGCGCGCCGTGGCAGGCAAATACGACACGGTGACCACCGACGATGCCCTGGCCCTCTTCCTGGAGGAAATTTCCCTGGTCTCCGATGCCGATGCCCTGCCCGAACAGGCCAGTGTCCCGACCTTGTTGACGCTGCACACGGCCAAGGGCCTCGAATTCCCGGTGGTGTTCATGGTCGGTATGGAAGAGGGCCTGCTGCCACACGCACGCAGCGTCGACGATCCCGAAGAGATGCAGGAAGAGCGCCGCCTGGCCTACGTGGGCATCACGCGCGCCAAGGATCGGCTGTACCTGACCCACGCGTTTCGCCGCACCCGCTGGGGCAGCGATGACGTCAGCCTGCCCTCGCGCTTCTTGCAGGACATACCGCCAGTCCTGGTCGAAGGCAAATCGCTGCGCCAGCGGGTGGATGCCACGCGGGCCGCGGCCCGCGCCACTGAACGCTGGCAGGATGTTGACGATGACTGGGACGAGCCATCCACACACCGTGCGCGTGCACGCCGCAGCACCAGCAGCACGAGTTGGACGACCCCGGCTGCTCCCGCGGCTGCCAGCCGGCCACCGGTCAGGCCGGCGGCATCAGGCAAAGCCAACGGTCAGTTCAAGATCGGTGATCGGGTCAGCCATGGTCTGTTCGGCGAGGGCACGGTGATCAGCAGCGAAGTCCGCGGCGACGATGAAGAGGTAACCGTGGCCTTTCGCAGCAAAGGTATCAAAAAACTTCTGGCCTCGTACGCCAATCTGCGCAAAATCGCTTAGCGGGTCACCTGGCTTGAGCATAGCCATCGATTACGCTGGATCCATGGCTACCGTCGTGGCAAGTGACCCAAACGTCATAATACCCTACACTGTGCTGTAGGCGGCCTTACTTAACTTATAAAAAATCATCGCATAATAAGCGTAACATCGGCGGCATGGCCAGCGTGTCGGCTGCTGGACCGCTGCGTCAAAAGGACGCCAGCATAGACTGTTCCCCCACCTGACCCACAGTCACCCCGCGCCTGGGCCTGATTGGAGCAAGACACCGCATGGACGACCTGTTAGCAATCAAAACCCCAGCGGATGGCACAGCAGCACCCTCCGGCGCAGCGAGCCAGCCGGCGGCTGGGAACTCGTGCCAGGAGCCCGCGTTGCGCTGGAAGCTGTGGCTCTACACCAACTACGACTGCAATCTGCGCTGTTCCTACTGCGTGGCCAAGTCGAGTCCCAACGCACCACGGCGCGCCTTGGGCCTGGCCAACGCCCAGCGCCTCGTCGATGAGGCAGTCGCGTTGGGGTTTAGCGAGATCTTCTTTACCGGTGGTGAGCCGTTCATCCTGAATGACATTTACGATATGCTGGCTTATTCGTCGGCGCGTGTGCGTACGACGGTCTTGACCAACGCCATGATCCTGCGGGGCGCGCGACTGGAGCGACTGACGTCTATCGCCAACGACAACCTTCACGTCCAGGTGAGCCTGGATGGCGGCGTGCCGGAGCACCACGACGCCTACCGCGGCGCCGGCACCTGGCAGAAAACGGTCGAGGGCATCCAGCTGCTGCAGGCGCACGGGTTTGCCGTCCGCTTGAGCACCACGGAAACACCGGTCAATTCGCCTTACCTCGACCTGGTGTGCGAGTTTCACCGCAGCCTGGGCATCTCCGACGAGCACCACTTTGTCCGACCGTTAGCCCGGCGCGGTTACTCGAAAGAGGGAATAGATCTGGATATGGCGAACCTCGCGCCGGAGGTCACCGTCAACCTGGACGGGGTGTTCTGGCATCCCCTCTCCACCGACAGTGACATGCTGGTCAGCCGCAAGATCTTTCCGCTGGCGGCGGCAGTCGACCAGATACGCGACCAGCTCGACGTGATGGCGCAGACTGGCCGGGCCGTTCTGCGCACCTTCACCTGAGGCTAAATCCGATGCTTCCGTGGGAAGCCAAGAAAGGAATTCATTCATGATTCGAGCCTTCGTCTTCATCGAAGCCGAACCGACGCGTGTGCCGGAACTGGTGCCTGAGCTGCAGGGCATGAAACTGGCCAGCTCGGTCATCCGCGAGGTCTACGCCATCACCGGCCGCTATGACCTGGTGGCCTTGATCGAGAGCCCCGATCTGCAGTCCCTCGGCGATTGAGTGACCGCCGGCATTGCGAACGCCGTGGGCGTTCGTCGAACTGAAACGTCACTGATCGTCTGGTCCGGCCGGGGGAGCCATTCACCGGAAGATGACGCCGCTCAGGGCGCGACCCAATTCCCCCAGGCGGTACCTGAATCCAATGCGCCACTATGGGGTGCTGACGCCTTCTTCGATGCGGGCAGCCAGGGGTGCGGCGATGGACCGCTGGAAAAAGTTGCGGCCCTGATGCGCCAGCTGCAGCCCGGCCAGACCCTGGAAATTCACGCCACCGACCCCAGTGTGGCGGTCGACCTGGCGGCCTGGTGCCGCATGACCGGGCATACGCTGGCCGGGCAAACGACCGATCGCTATTTGCTGCGTCACGCTTGATAAGATAATAACCTGTTCAGAAAAGGAAAACACAGATGGGACATGTTCTGATTCACAATACCCACGGCAAAGACGACGTCGAGCGGGCTACGCTGGCCATGGTCGTCGCCAACGCGGGCTTGACGTCGGGCCAGGAGGTCACGGTGTTGCTCACCATCGACGGCGTCTGGTGTGCCACCCAGGGCTACACCGAGGGTTTGCAGGCCAATGGTTTCGCCCCGCTGGGTGAGTTGATTCAGAAATTTCTCGACGGCGGCGGCAGCCTGTGGGTGTGCGGCGCCTGCGCCAAACCGCGTGACATCACGCAAGACCAGCTCATCCAGGGTGCCAAACTGGTGGGTGCTGCGGCCGCGATCGAGGCGCTGGTCAACGGTGCGCAGTCCCTGAGCTGGTAGGCGGGGGCTTCCGTGGCGCAAACGATCACGTTGTGGGCGGACGCGCCCGCCGTAGAGCCGCTGCCGGCACTGCCGGAACAGGACTTTTTGCCTGACGCCTACCGCCTGCCGGCCGGCGCGACGCGTGGTGCGGTGGCGTCCTGGTCACCCACCGTCGTTTTCATCGAGGTGACCAACCGCTGCAACCTGTTGTGTGAGACCTGCCCGCGTACCTACTTCACGCGCGAGCCGATCCACTCCCTGGGCTATGACGAATTCGTGCGGGTGGCCAGTCAATTTCCAGACATGCGCCGCGCCGTGCTGCATGGCATTGGTGAACCGCTGCTCAACCGGGCCCTGCCTGACATGATCCGCTACCTCAAGGCACGCCAGGTGGAGGTCCTGTTCAACTCCAACGGCACGCTGCTGACGCCAGCCTGGCAGGAAGCGTTGGTCCAAAGTGGCCTGGACCAGTTCCGCTGTTCGATCGACGGCGCCAATCCGGCTACCTATGCCCGTATCCGCGGCGCTGACTTGCTGCACAAGATCGTCGAAGGCCTGGCCGGGCTGCAGGCCACCAAAGCCCGCCTGGGTGCGACCACGCCCGCCGTCTCGATCTGGTGCGTGGCCACGCAGGATAACCTGCACGAGCTGCCCGACCTGGTGCGCCTGGCCGCGCAGGTTGGAGTACCTGAGGTGTACGTGCAGCGCATGACGTTTTTTGCCCGGGAGGAGGCGGACCAGTTTGGTATGGCACGTCCGGAGTTTGCCATTTTTGGCCAACGCGATGACGAACAGGCGGCAGTCATCGCCGAATGTGAATCCTTGAGTGCCACCCTGGGTGTACAGTTCCGGGCCTCCGGTGCGCGCGATCCACGCAACAGCCTGGCTGCAGCCCGCCCGCCCGATGTGGCACCGTGGCGAGCCTGCCTGCGCCCCTGGACGACGGCCTACATCACGGCTAACGGCAACTGCCTGCCCTGCTGCATTTCGCCGTTCGCGACGAATGACTATGCCAGTCTGATTCTTGGCAACCTGTTCGAGCGTCCCTTTGCCCAGGTTTGGAATGATGACCTGTACCAGGAATTTCGCACGCGGCTGCTGAGCACGGAGCCGCACGTGGCGTGCTCCAGTTGTGGTGTCTACTGGAGTTTGTGATGCGGATCGGAGGTTACGAACATGCTGCGTTTGTTTTCCCATCAACTTCCCGGCCTGGCCGGTAAACTCGACAACATCGGCGGGCTGGGGCTGGTCATCAGCCGTATCATCATTGGCTATCTGTGGTTCACGCAGCTGCTGTGGAAGATGCCGCCCAGCTTTGGCTGTCCCAGCGATTTTGCCGTGACGACGGCCCTCAATGCGCGCACTTCAGGCCTGTGCGACTGGACCGGTTTGATGGCCATTGCGTCCAAACTGCCCGTGCACCAGGCTTTTGTGCGTGATATCATCGTTCCTAACCTCTCCTGGATGGGGTGGCTGATCTGGCTGCTGGAAGTTTTTATCGCCGTCTCGCTCATCTTTGGTCTTCTGTCGCGCCTGGGGGCTCTGTTGGGCTTCATCCAGGCGGTCAACCTGTACATCGGTTTGACCGCGCTGCCGTTCGAATGGTACTGGACGTACGGCATGCTGTACACGCTGCAGCTGGTGTTCTTTTTCTTGCCGCCGGGACGCATCTGGGGTGTGGACATGTTTCTCATACCGCGGCTCAAAGCAGCTGGCGAACGCGGCAGCACCCTGGCCCGGCTGGCCCTGCTGACGATGTGAGATGCACAGCGGCTGATGTTCTCGTCCATACGACAAACGATCGCAGCGTCGATACGACACCACCGTCTGGCGATACTGACGGGGCTGGGACTTGCCAGCCTCGTGCTGTATGGCGGGGCGGCCGGTATCCCCAATTTACGGCGCACGATTCCGGCGTTCGAGGTGGTCTATTTTGCCCTCTTTGCACTCTACGTTCTGGCCATCGTACTGGTGCTGGCCTGGGAACACGACGCGGCGGCGAGCCGTCGCGCCACACGCACCGCGCTGTTCATGATCGTCGCCGGCAGCATCGCCTTTCGTGTGCTGCTGCTGCCCACGACGCCGACCTTGTCGGACGATATGTATCGCTACGTCTGGGATGGGCGCGTGCAGGCGGCCGGCATCAGCCCCTATCGTTATCCACCCAGCGCACCTGACTTGATTCGCCTGCGTGTGCAGGACACAACCATCTGGCCACAGATCAACCGCAAAAATGTGGTCACGATCTATCCCCCGGCGGCGCAGCTGGCGTTTCGTGGCATCTATGCCCTGTATCCAGACAGCATCACCTGGACCAAAACGGCGATGGTGTTGGCCGAGCTTGCTGCGGTGGGCCTGCTGGCGCTGTGGCTGCGGTTGCGGCAGCTCAGTCTGCTGCGTATCGTCGTCCTGGCCTGGAGCCCGCTGGCCGTATTCGAGATTGCCGGTCACGGTCACCTCGATGCGCTGGTACTGCTGCCGCTGGTGGGCGCCCTCCTGGCGCGCGAGCGCAGCCGGCCCGGTTGGGTAGGGGTTTGTTTGGGGCTGGCGACGTTGATCAAGCTGTACCCCGCCCTGTGGTTGCCGGCCCTGTGGACACGGCGCGACTGGAAAGCACCCCTCGCATTTGCCGTCACGGTCGCGGCGGGTTACCTGCCTTTCCTGGGCGGCGGCGGCAGTGTGCTGGGATTCCTGCCAGACTACCTGGGGGAACGCTTCAACGGCGGGCCGGCCGACTGGCTGGCCGGTGGACTGCAGTTGGTTTTGCGGCTGGACAAGCCACCCTACATGTCGGTCCAGCTGGTGCAGTTTGCCGTGCTGTTGGGGTTAAGTGCCTGGTTTGTCGTGCGCCCGGCAGCCGACGCCGATCGCGCGCGACAGCGGGTGTGGCTGGTGATGGCTGCGGTGGTGCTGTTGTCACAGAACCTGTTTTCGTGGTATCTCCTGGCGATTCTACCCCTGTTGGCGGTCGACCTGCGGCGTGGCCGTTGGGGGCTGCGCCTCGATGCGGCCACCGGGTGGCTGCTCTTCACGGGCCTGGTCGCTTTGTCGTACACCTTTTTCATCGACCACCAGCCGGTGGCCTGGGCCATCTGGCTGCAGTACCTGCCGCTGCTGATTTTCCTGGTGATTCCCCCCTGGCTGGCGCGACGGCGCACGACGGCCCAGCGCAACCTCTCTGCGCTGGAACGCGCAGCGTAGGGTGCCAGGGTGGACAGCGTGACCGGGGGTTGGCCGCGCTGGCGGCCGGCGCCAGCGGCTGTGATTCTGGGCGCGGGCCTGCTGATGGTGGGGCTTACCTGGCTCTGTTTCTACCATCAATTTCCGCTGGACCCCAACTTCCGCGTGCCGCTGCTCAGCCTGTTCAAATTGACAGACCGCCAGCCAACGGCCTGGTATGCCTTTATCATGGGTGCGGCTGGACTGAACCTGGCCTATCTTGTCGGTTTCCGCGTTCTGTCTCGCTCACGCGCCTGCGTCTCCTGGTGGCTGCTGCTGGTATTCCCGGCTGCCGCCCTGATCCTGCTGGTGCTGACCTATCCCGTGGGTGCGGCCGATCTGTTCGATTACCTGGTGCGCGGGCAGATTCGGGCAGCTTACGCGGCCAATCCCTACGTGCAGGTCCCTGCCCAATTTGGTGCCGACCCCTTTACGGCGTACGCAGCCTGGCGCCGATTCCCCTCGGCGTACGGGCCGCTGTGGGAGCTGGTGGCTGCGCCGCTGGCGCACGCAGCCGGCGGCGACCTCTGGCGCGGTGTGCTGATCTTCAAAGGCCAGGCGGTGCTCTCCCTGGCGCTGACCGTTGCCGCTGTTGCCGGCCTGGCCTACCAGGACACGCGTGCGCGCGCGACGGTGCAGCTGGCGGTGTACGCCGTCTTGTGGAATCCACTGCTGCTGTTCGAAATCGGCGCCAACGGGCATCACGACCTGTGGCTGGCGCTGGGCATTCTGGTGGCTACGTTTTTTGCCTTACGCCAGCGCTATGCTGCGGCGCTGGTGGTGCTTACGCTCACCACCCTCTTCAAGTTCGTAACACTGCTGCTCTGGCCTATCTTTGCTGTGGCCGCCCTGCGTGTGCTTGGCCGCCGGCGTGGCCTGCGCCAGATTCTCGTGGGTGGGGCGATCAGCCTGGGTTTGATCGTGCTGTGTTATGCGCCCTTCTGGCCGATGCCCGATCCCCTGCGCCTGGCCCAACGTTCCGGCCTTTACACCACCTCCCTGCCGGCTGTCGTGCGTTATGTGCTGCAGTCCCTGCTGGAACCGGCGGCCGCCATGGCCACCGCGGGACGACTGGCATTAGGACTGCTGGCGCTCATCGCACTGGCCAGCGTGATCGTAACCTGGCTGGCGCCGCGCCCTGCCCCCTGGCATACCTCGCGCAATCTGCTGGTTGCCGCGCTGCTGCTGGCCACCGCCTGGTACCAGGCCTGGTACGTGGCCTGGGTTTTGCCGTTGGCCGCCTGGCAGCCGCGCAGCCGTGCCATGCGTGGGATTCTTGTGTTGAGTGTGCTGGCCTGGTTCAAGTATCTGCTCTTCGACCTGACGTATGGGCTGGACTGGCTGGCGGCGCCGCGCTGGCAGCGTGAGGTGGCGGCGTTTGTGATCATCATGCTCTTTCCGATTCTATGGCATGGGGCCCAACTGCTGCGCCAGGCGCCCTGGAAGACGTGGCGCTGGCGGCACATCTGATATTGGCAATCTCAACAACTTGGAGGATAATGCGAGTGACACCGAAACCCTGGAAAACTGTAACGAGCCGACCGGTCTATCACAACCAATGGATGGCCCTGCGCGAAGATATTGCTGAGATGCCGGATGGCCGCACGACCCTCTACGGCGTGGTCACGTTCGGCCACTGTGTGGGCGTCGTTCCGCTGACGGTCGATGGACAGGTTATCCTGGTGCGCCAGTATCGTTACGTGTTTGGTGAGAATCACCGCTGGGAGATTCCGACGGGCGGCGTGAAACCAGGCGAAACCCTGGCCGAGGCCGCGCAGCGGGAGCTCATGGAGGAGGCGGGTGTGCGAGCCGAACGACTGAGCCTGGTTAGCGAATACTACACCTCCAAGTCGATCTGTGATGAAACGGCGCACATCTACATCGGTGAGGGGCTGCAGCAGGCGAGTCTGCCCCCGGACGAGACCGAGTTTCTGGAGATTCGCCCGTTTCCACTGGCCGAAGCGCTGCAGATGGTGCTGGCCAGCGAGATTCGCGACAGCATGAGTGTCATCGGCCTGCTCATGGCCGCCCGGCAGCGTGGGCTATGACGGAGGGACCGTCGAACGTGCTGCTGGTCGTGGCCAAACGACCCGAACCGGGCCGCACCAAAACCCGGCTGCACGGCGAATTCAGCCCGCTGGAAGCTGCGGAAATCTACCGTTGCCTGATGATCGACACGTTTCAGTTGATGGCGCGGGTTCCCAGGGTCAGGCCGGTGATTGCCTACACGCCGGATGACGCGCATGATTATTTCCGGCGGATGGTTCCGGCCAACTTCGAGCTGCTGGCCCAGCGTGGCCAACACCTGGGTGAGCGTCTGCCGAATGCCCTGGGACACTACCTGGCGCAGCCGGAAGTTGCCCGTGCTGTCATCATGAACAGCGACGGCCCTACGCTGCCGGTGGCCTACCTGGTGGAGGCTTTCGCCGCCCTGGCCACGGCCGATGTCGTTTTGGGACCCGGTCGCGATGGCGGCTATTACCTGATTGGCATGTCACGCCTGCACCGCGGGCTGTTTGCCGACGTCACCTGGAGCACGGACCGGGTCAAAAACGAGACCCTGGCCAATGCCCGGCAGCAGGGTCTCAGTGTGCACGTGCTGCCGGAGTGGTACGATGTCGATTTTGGGGAAGACCTGCGGCACCTGCTGGCCGAGGGACCACAGGCGGCACCGCAGACGTACGCTTACGTCGGGGTTTTGCGGCCACAGTGGTTGAACGGCCATTCGTAACACGGCGAATGGGCGCGGATTATTGTGGGAACCACGAATTGGCGCGAATATTGTTTGAATGGTGAGAGGTCGTGGTTGTGGAGGGAGAGAAATGGGAATTGTGTGGGCTGAAGGGTGCGCGTGGCATGCTGCGCGGCAATGCGTGTTGTGGGTCATGGACGGGCCATGACAACTCAGCTGACAAACATTTTGCGACCGCAGGGACCGTTGTGGCCGGTGGCGCTGGCGCGGATCGTGATTGGCATTTTGTGGTTGTTCAGCCTGCGTTGGAAGCTGCCGCCGGCGTTTGTGGCGCCGGCGGGGCTGCGCAGCTTGCAGGACTGGCTCGAGCTGCAGGTGCAGTATCCGGCATTTGATTTTTATGCCAGCTTCGTGCAGAACGTGGTGTTGCCGAACTTCACGCTGTTTGCCTGGTTGGTCTTTCTGGCCGAGCTGGTCGTAGGACTCTCGCTGCTGACCGGCTTCCAGGTGCGTTGGGGGGCCCTGCTGGGGCTGCTGCTGTCGCTCAACCTGCTGGTGGGGCAGCTCGACGTGCCGGGGGAATGGCCGTGGAGTTACCTCATGCTGGCGATGTGGCACGGTGTGTTCATGGTGACCGGTGCGGGCCTGGTGTTGGGTGTGGATGGCTGGCTGCGCCGGCGTACGGCGCAGGGGAACGTACCCGGATCATGATGGGGGTGACGGTCATCATCCCCGCGCTCGACGAGGCCGGCAGCATCGTGGCCGTGCTGCAGGCCATACCGGCTGGGGTAGCCGACGATGTCATTGTCGTCGACAACGGCTCGACCGACGACACGGCGCAGCGTGCACGCGGTGCTGGGGCACGCGTGGTTCGTGAGAACCGGCGCGGCTATGGGTTTGCCTGTGCGGCCGGCGTGGCGGCCGCGTCGTCGGAGATCCTGGTCTTCATGGACGGTGATCTCAGCGATTACCCCGAAGAGATCACAACGTTGGTGGCCCCCCTGCACGCCGGGAAGGCCGACCTGGTGCTTGGGTCGCGTCTTTTGTCTGGCCAGCCGGTGGCGATGCCGCCGCACCAGCGGTTTGGCAACTGGCTGAGCAGCCGGTTGATGCGCCGGCTCTACCACCTGCCGGTCACCGACTTGAGTCCATTCCGTGCCGTGCGCCGGGAGATCCTGCTGCAGCTGGATATGCGCGAGATGACGTATGGCTGGCCGACAGAGATGATGGTCAAAGCGGCCCGCCGCGGCTGCCGGATTGTCGAGGTGCCGGTGCGTCACCGCTCCCGCTACGCCGGCAAATCCAAGGTCAGCGGCACGTTACGTGGTACGCTGCTGGCGGCGTATTTCATCCTGGGCACGACTTTGCGTTATGCGCGTTAGGGTGTGGGCGGCCATTCTTGCCACAGAGGTCGCAGAGGACACAGAGATGAACAGGCAGCGTCCTGTGGATAAGACGATGTTCGATGGTCGAGGGCGCCGGCATTATGGGCGCCAGGGGTTCATTCAAAGCGTATGACTTCATCATTATCACCCAGTGCTCAGAGAGTTCAGGACGCACTGCGCGTGCAGGGGTTCGATTATCAGGTGGTCGAGTTCGAGCAGACGACGCGCACATCGGCCGAGGCGGCGGCTGCGGTGGGCTGCGCGGTGGGGCAGATTGCCAAGTCGATCGTATTTCGGGGCAAACGCTCGCAGCAGGCGATTCTGGTGATTGCCAGTGGGGCCAACCGGGTCAACGAAAAACGTTTGCGTGACCTGGTGGGTGAACCGGTCGAAAAACCGGACGCCGACTTCGTGCGCACACAAACCGGTTTTGCGATTGGTGGTGTGCCACCGCTGGGTCACAGCCAGGCGCTGCGAGTGCTGGTGGACAACGATTTGCTGCAGTATGCGGAGATCTGGGCCGCGGCCGGCACGCCGAATGCCGTGTTTCGGCTGGATCCGGCCGATCTGGTGGCGCTCAGCGCTGGGGAACTGGCGCAGGTCACCTGAACCTTGGCCGTGAACGGGAGACCTGAAAATGAACGGTGTGACGATGGTGACTTTCGATGACATTACGGCCGCATCCGGGCGTATTGCCGGCGTGGCGCGGCGAACGCCCGTCGTCACGTCGCGCCTGCTGGACGAGGCGTGTGGTAACCGGTTGTTCCTGAAGGCCGAGAATCTGCAGCGCGTGGGTGCCTTCAAGTTCCGCGGGGCGTACAACGCCATCAGCCAGCTGGATGATGCGGCCCGTGCCCGCGGCGTGATCACCCATTCGTCGGGTAATCATGCCCAGGCTGTGGCCCGGGTGTGCCAACTCCTGGGTATCAAGGCCGTGATCGTGATGCCCAACAACGCACCGGCCCTGAAGCTGGCCGCCACCCGCGCCTATGGGGCCGAAGTCGTTCTGTATGACCCGGCACAGGCCACGCGCGAGGCGATTTCACAGACGCTGGCGGCGGCGCACGGCTACACCCTCATTCCACCGTACGACCACCCCCACGTCATTGCTGGCCAGGGCACGGCCGCCCTGGAGCTGATCCAGGAGGTGGGCGAGCTCGACGATTTGTTCGTACCGTGCGGCGGCGCAGGTTTGTTGAGCGGCTGTGCGGTGGCCAGCAAACACCTGCGGCCCACCTGCCGGGTGGTTGGCGTCGAACCGGCCGCGGGCGACGATGCCACCCGCTCGTTTCACAGCGGTGTGCTGCACACGGTGCACAACCCGCAGACGATCGCCGACGGCGCACGCACGCCCTCCCTGGGCGAAATCACGTTTCCCCTGGTGCGCCAGTACGTCGACGACATGCTGACCGTGACAGATGACGATTTGGTGCGGGCGATGTATTTCGTCTGGACACGACTGAAGATGGTTGTCGAGCCAACCGGTGTCCTCGGCCTGGCAGCCGTCTTCAATCGGCGTTACCCCGTGCAGGGGCGGCGGGTCGGGGTCATTCTGAGCGGGGGCAACGTCGATATCCAGGAGGCCGCCGGCTGGTTCTCCGCACAACCGGAGCGATCGGCATGACGACTGCACCACTGCGTATTGCGCTCTGTTTTCACTTCAACCAAAACCTGAACCAGTTCGGCGCGTTGGCCAGCCGGGCCGGCTATCGTGGCCTGCTCAACGTCCTGCGCCGGCATGCGCGGCTGCCCTTCGCGATTCACATCTCTGGCACCCTCGTGCATGCCCTGCAGTGGCTCGATCCAGAACCCTTGCAGCAGCTCGCCGACGGCCTGGCGGCCGGCCAGTTCACGTTGTTGGGCAGCACCTATGCGCAGAATGTGCCGTATGCCAGCGATGATTGGGACAACATGCTGCAAATTGCCCTGCACCGCGATGTCATGCAGCGCAGCTTTGGGGTCGAGCCCGCCATTTTCTGGAATTCGGAGCGCTGCTGGCGGCAGTCGCTGGTTCCGGTGATCGCCGACAGCGGCCATACGCACACCCTGGTCGAGGGTGATTTTCTGCGTGCTGCGGGCTGCCCCCAACCGCATGCCGTGTGGCGCACCGGGCTGGACGGGCGGCAGCTGACGATCTTCAACGACGACGAAGGGCTGAAACACGCCATCAACTACGCGATCTGGACCGGCCGGCCGCAGCGTGCGCTGGCCTATTTGCAGCACCTGGCGGCCGCACCTGACCATGCTGACTACTACGTCTGGTATGCTGAAGATGCCGAGGCCAGCGGCTTGTGGGGGTACACCCACGGCATCCTGCCGCAGTCGGCCTGGGCCAACCTCGACCAGTTCCTGACGCTGCTCGAACAGCAGCCGTGGCTGGTGGTCACGGCGCCCGCGCAGGCACCGGCGCCGCGGGGTGAGGTGGCGGTCATCCCGGATAACCAGGCCGCCTGGATGGTGGCCTCACTGCGGCGCAGCGGGGCGCCCTACCACGAAGAAGGTTTTGTGGACTGGTTCGATTTTAATGCCCGTTCACCCAAACTGCAGTACTTCCGCGCCCTGCAGGCGCCTATCCGCCAGCATCTGCAGGCCAGCCAGGCACAGCCGCCGGCCAACGCGGCCGCCGGGCGCCTGATTGCCCAGGCGCACCTGGCCTTTGCAGCACACCAGTTCGAGTTTGGCTGCATCGGTGTGGGCCGCATCGGCGATCGTCAGTGGGAGATGATGCGCGCAGCATGGGTGTGCCTGCGGGCCGCCGAGCTGGCGACCCACGCAGCGACCTTGCCCGTCTGGATGGAGGATGTCAACCATGACGGTGTGGACGAGGTGCTGCTGGCCAGCCCGGATCAGTTCATCGTGCTGACACCCCTGGGCGGGCGGGTGTTATATGCGTTCGACCTGGCGGCGGGTGCGGCGTGGGTGGGCAATGAAAACGCCATGCCGGCCGCGCCGTACGAAGTCGATGCCGCGTATCCCGTGGGCGGACGTACGTGGCCCGCGCGCTGGCTGCCCGACACCTTCGAGCCGTCGGTGCAGGGTTTCACGGCGGTGGACACCGATCCGCGCCAGCTGTGGGCACGTTACCTGCCGGACGCTGCGTGGGCAGACGAGCCGGCCGTGCTGCCGACCTATTTCATACCCGAACTGCCGGCGCCGGCGGCCTGGTCACCGCTGCTGGCGCAGACACGTGCCCACAATGACCGATTGTGGATCGATGGTGTTCAGGTCCTGGCACCGGAGGAGAATCAGACGTGGCAGGTGCGCCTGGAAGGCTCCCGCGTCGTTTTCCTGCTGCGCCACGGTCTGTGCACGGTCGAAAAAACGTTCCAGGTGTACGAAGGCGGGCTGGAAGCAACGTACCGGATCACGGTCGCGACCAGCCAGCCGGTGACCCTGCGCCTGGAGATCGAAAACGAGCTGTGCCCGTCGTCGGTCGACCTGATCGATGCCGGCCGAGATGCCACCGCATTCTGGGACCTCTACGGGCGACCGGTGGCCGAGGCGGACAGTAACACGCGCGGTGTGATCAACCGGGCCGCCGGTTACCTGGCGGTTTTCCAGGTTCAGCCGGCACCGGTGACCGTGCGCGGGCATGCGGGGCTGTTTGCCCTGACGGTGATTCCCGCCTTCGAATGGACGCTGCTGCCCGGCAGTGCCGCTGTACTTGGCATGCGTTGGCGGGCGACGCGGATCGAAACCGATTAACAGGCATTGGGCGGCCACAAGGCCTGCGACGATGCACGAGTACCGAACCAAAGGAACGATCGTATGTCCGACCCATTGATTCAACATGAGCATCGCGGCGCCATTTTCGAGATTGTGCTCAACCGGCCCGAAAAGCGCAATGCCCTGAACTGGGAGATGCTCAGACAGCTGCCCGAAGCTGTAGCCAGGGCGCGGCGCGCCGAGGGCGTGCGTGTCATCGTCGTGCGCGGTGCTGGCAAGGGTTTTTCGGCCGGTATCGACCTGAACGCCTTCTTCGAGCTGCCGGCCCTCTATGGCCCGCATTGGCGCACGCACATGCGGCAGGTGACGGAAGATTTCCAGGCGATGCTCACCGCGCTGGCGCAGGTTGAGATCCCCACCATTGCCGTGCTGCACGGTTTTGTACTGGGCCTGGGATTGGAATTGGCACTGGCGTGCGATCTGCGGCTAGCTGCCGAAGATACCGTCCTTGGCCTGCCCGAAACCCGCCTGGGACTGGTGCCCGACGTGGGGGGATCGACGCGTTTGGCCCAGCTGGTGGGCCTGGCGCGGGCGAAAGAGCTGATCTTCACCGGCCGGCAGATCAACGCCGACCTGGCCGAGCGCTGGGGCATGCTCAACCGCGTCGTGCCGGCGGATGCACTCGAGGCCGAGGTGCAGGCGCTTGTCGCCGAGATCGAACAGGCGGCGCCGCTGGCGGTAGGCATGGCCAAACGCCTGCTCAACGGCATGCTGGACACGCCGCGTGGCCTGGCATTGGAAGGCTGGGCGCAGAGCCAGCTCATTGGCAGTGCAGATTTCGGCGAGGGCGTGCAGGCGATGCTGCAGAAACGGCCCGCGCACTTCAAGGCACAATAGAAGTCCGGATGGCGCAAATGGCGATCGTCATTCTAGCCAATTGAGCAGTGCATCCAACAGGCCCACGCCTAGGGCGCCGGTGCGCAGGTTGTGCATCAGTGCCAGCGTTTCCTGTTCGACGCGCCGGCGCACGGCTTCGCGTTCATCCTCGCTTCTCGTGCTGACCATTTCGAGAACGTTGCCCCACACGGCGTCGCGCCAGCGCACGATCAGTTGGGCAATGACGTGCTCATCCAGGGGGCCGAGCGCAAGGTCGACGATGCGCATTTCAGGCAGATACTCATCGACGACCTGGTCTTGCACGGTGTCGATGCTGGCGGCCAGGATCTGGTTGACCAGGTCATGATCGGCGCGGCGCTGTGCCAGCTGCTCTGCGGTCAGGTGGGCCATTTCGGGACCGAGCAGGTCGCTGATTGCCAGCACCAGGTCGTAGTTGATGTGTGCGTTGACACCGTAGAGCAGGTTGTGGATGACCGACGTTGCGGGGTCGTGCGCCAGGTCGAACACCTGCTGCCAGACGGCAGGCACTGCGGTCGCCTGCTGCTCGTAGGCATCGAGGGCCACGAAATAATAGCTGGCGAAATGCTCCACCAGGTAAGCCATCCACACCGGATCCTGGAAGCGGTTGTCGGCAACCGCCTGCTGCATGTTGCGCGTCATGATGGCATAACAGCGCAGAAAAATCGACCGCCGATCTCCGACTGGCAACCAGTCATCGATCTGGGCGATCATGCGCGGCAGGGCGCCCGCTGCGATCATTGGTTCAGTTCCCAAATCAGGCGCAGCCCGGCCAGGGTCAGCCAGGGATCGACCACTTCCATCACGGGGGTGTGCTGGGCGATCACCTCCGCCAGCCCACCCGTGGCAATCACCTTCATGTCAGGACCCAGGCGCTGGCGAAAACGCGCCACCAGGCCTTCGATCAGACCCACGTAACCGAGAAATAGCCCCGACTGCAGTGCCTGCACCGTATTTTTGCCAATCACATCGGGCGGGGCCGTGAGCTCGACGCGGAACAGCTGCGCGGCGCGTTGGCCCAGGGCATCGGCCGCAATCGCCAGTCCGGGTGCAATGGCACCCCCCAGGTAATCACCCTCGACCGAGACTGCGTCGAACGTCGTCGCGGTGCCGAAATCGACGACACAGGCTGGTCCGCCGTAGAGACGGTGGGCCGCGGCGGTGTTGACCACCCGGTCGGCGCCGACTTCGCGTGGGTTGTCGACCCGCACGCGGACGCCGGTGCGGATGCCGGTGCCGACGACCAGGGTCCGGCAGTGCAGGTAGTCTTCGGCAAGCTCGGTGAACGAGCTGGTCAGCGAGGGCACGACGCTGGCAATGATCGTGCCGGTGACACTGCCCGGCACGTTGTAGCCGGCGCGTTCCATCAAACTGAGTACCAACACGGCGTATTCGTCGGCGGTTTTTCCGCTGACCGTGTTGATGCGCCAATGCCCGCGCAGGTCATCCCCGTCGTACAGACCGAGCACCACGTTGGTGTTGCCAATGTCGACTGTCAAAAGCATTTACCGGCTCCTAATCCAGAATCAGATTGTCGATCAAGCGCGTCCGGCCGATGCGGACGGCCATTGAGAGCAGGACCGGTCCCCGGGCCGGTTCATCGAGCTCGGTTAGCGTAACCGCATCCGCCGCGCTGGCGTACTCGACCTCGGCCAGGGGTTCGGTGTCCAGGACACTGGCCATGACGGCACGCAGCTGCGCCGGGTCGCGCGTGCCCTGCTGCCAGGCTGTCTGCGCCGCCGTCAGTGCCCGGTACAGGACCGGGGCGGCGGCGCGTTGGGCCGGTGCCAGATAGGTGTTGCGGCTGCTGAGGGCCAGGCCATCCGCTTCGCGTACCGTCGGGCACACGACGACCTCGAGGTCAAAATTGAGCTCGCGCGCCATGGTCTGAATGACCCGCACCTGCTGCGCATCTTTCTGCCCGAAGTAGGCGCATGCCGGGCGCGTCAGGTTGAACAGCTTGGCGACGACGGTTGCCACACCCCGGAAGTGACCCGGGCGCCGGCTGCCTTCCAGCGGCTGGCTGATCTCCTCCAGGGTCACAAAGGTCTGGTAACCGGGCGGATAGATGTCGCCGGTGTCGGGCGTGAACACCACGTCACAGCCCGCCGCGGCCAGCTGGGCCAGGTCGCCGTCCATATCGCGCGGATAGGCAGCAAGATCCTCGTTGGGACCAAACTGGGTTGGATTGACGAAAATTGTGGCGATGACGTGATCGTTTTCGGCGCGCGCACGGGCGACCAGGGCCAGGTGACCGGCGTGCAGGTACCCCATCGTCGGCACCAGCCCGACGCGGCCCGCCAGGGCGCGCCGAACGGCGTGCATCTCAGGGACGGTGTAGACGCGCTGCATCATCCGTGCGACCGGCGTCCACTATCACCCGCGCCGTACAGCGCCGTGACGGCTTCGACGTCACCCGGGCCGATGACACTTCCAGGCAGGGCGTCTGCCTGCCAATCGGTTTCAGCCACCAGGGCGGCCAGTGTCTCGGCATCCATGTGCACGCTGTGTGCCTCGGTCGGAAAGGTGCCGTCCTGAACTTCGCTGACGTACACGGCCAGGGCTTCGCGTGCGGCTTTGCCAAGCTCGCCGAAGCGGCGGGCATGTTTGGGTACAAAATCCTCGAACAGCCCCAGCATGTCGTGCCACACCTGCACCTGGCCATCACAGCCAACACCGGCGCCAATGCCGATGGTGGGCACGTGCAGGCGTTGTGACGCCAGCCGGGCCAGCTCGGCCGGTACGAGTTCGAGCACGATGGCAAACGCACCCGCCGCTTCGAGAGCCTGGGCATCATCGATCAGCTGGCGTGCGGCGTCGAGCGTACGTCCCTGGACCCGGTAACCACCGAACTGGTTGACCGACTGGGGCGTCAGGCCAATGTGCCCCATGACCGGGATGCCGTTGTCGGTCAGGCGCTGCACGGTCTCGGCCATACGGGCACCGCCCTCGATCTTGACGGCCTGGGCACCGGTCTCCTGCATCACGCGGCCACAGTTGACCAGGGCCTGTTCGGGGTTGACGTGGTAGGTCATGAAGGGCATGTCCACGACGACCAGGGTGTTTTGTGTGCCGCGCACGACAGCTTTGGCATGGTGGATCATGTCCTCCAGGGTAACTGGAATCGTCGAGGAGTGGCCGAGCATCACCATACCCAGCGAATCGCCCACCAGCACAATCGG
Organism: uncultured Anaerolineae bacterium; assembly: GCA_964642445.1. Taxonomy (GTDB): domain Bacteria; phylum Chloroflexota; class Anaerolineae; order SSC4; family Amarolineaceae; genus SSC4. The sequence goes on along the minus strand of CAZXQZ010000006.1, from coordinate 2,140 downwards.
AATGCCGGCTGCTTCGGCCAGGCGGGCGCTGGTGTAGTCATAGGCAGTGACCATGGGGATCCGCTCGCCGCGGTCCTTCATTTGCTGAAAGTGACGGATGGTCTTGCGCATGAGGCTCCTTTTCTGGCTATGCGGTGCGCCGCTCCAGGAGATCGTCGATCTTCTGGGCGGCGTCAGGATCGAGCTGGCGGGCCACGGGCAGGGTATGGCGCGCCAGGTGCAGGTAGAGCTGGGCCACCGAGGGCTCGTAGCGTACCAGGGCTTCGAGGTGACGCGCAACGGTCAGGGTGTCGCCACGGCGAATGGGTCCGGTCAGGGCGGCGGGCAAACCAACCGTGCCGAGGTTACGCACCGCCCCGTGGGTCAGCGGCAGCAGTGCCTCCTGCGCCGCTTCGGTTTCGAAGCCAGCCTCTTGCATAAGGTGGGCGGCAACGTCGAAGAGCGTCACCAGGTAGTTGCTGGCGAAGACGGCGGCGGCGTGGTAGAGGGCGCGCGCACCGGGCCGCAGCCACTGGTAGGTGCCGTCGAGCGCCTCGACCAGGGCGGGCAGCCAGACGCGCAGTTCCCCTTCCCCTTCCAGGGCGAAGAAGCTGCCGGGCAGCACTTCCATGGCCGCCTCGATCGTGGCAAAGGCCTGCAGCGGATGAAAACCGCCGACGCACGCACCGGCGTGCAGGGCCGGTGCCAGTGCGCTGAGCTCCACCGCACCCGAACAGTGCACCACGCCCTGGTTCACACGCCAGCCGCCAGCGGCGGCAATCTGCGCAGCGACGTCGGCGATGGCGTGATCGGGCACGGTGAGCAGGACGAGGTCGGCCTGGCGCAGGCGCGCCGCATCGTCCCAGGCGCGGCTGCCGATCTGCTCGGCCAGGCGCTGTGCCGACGACACGTGCCCGCTCCACACGCCGGCGACCTCCCAGCCACGCTGGGTGAGCAGGCGGGCCAGCGCACCGCCGACGCGCCCTGCGCCGGCAATGGCCAACGTCGGCCGCGGCCCGGTCATCGTGCGTGATTCTGTCGTGACTTGGTTCATGAGGATGCCTTTCGGTCAGTTCAGATTGGGCACGATGTCGGCAAAGCGCGTATTGGCCTTTTCTTCGCTTGCGATGTCGGCGATGCGGTTGTACTGATCGACGAAAACCACCGTTGGTGTCCAGGGCTGGGGGACCGGCTCGGCGACCTGGGCGTAGGACATGATGATGACCCGATCACCCGGTGTCACCAGGCGGGCCGCAGCACCGTTCAGGCAGACATCACCGCTGCCGGGCGCACCTGCAATCACGTACGTCTCGAGGCGTGCCCCGTTGTCGACGTCGACGACCTGCACTTTTTCGTATTCCAGGAGATCGGCGGCGCGCATCAAATCGGCATCGATGGTAATGCTGCCGATGTAGTGCACGTTGGCTTCGGTGACGACGGCGCGGTGAATCTTGCTCTTGAAGAGTGTTCGGATCATTCGGTCCGGTTTCCTTTCTTGTTCCCTGTGACCAGGGTCCTCGCGGCATGGATCGAGTACAACACCGAACTGGTGGCTGCGGCACAAAAAACCTCTCGCACGCGCGAGAGGTTTGGAAAATCACACAGAATTTGTGTCATTCGCCGTCTCGGTCGTCGTTCGATCCAAGCGACTTGTATTGTCAAGTGTCGATCATGCTGGTTGCTGGCTGCCGTATGCTGGTCAACCGCACGCACGTGGCCGAATTATAGCAGGACTGCCTGGAAACGCAAGTAGCAACCGTTCCATTTTGGATTTTGGATTGGATGGTTACCTTTTGCGCAGGTGGCGGATGGTGTAGGTACCCCAGAAGACGGCCCAGGCGGCGAGCAGGATGCCGGCCAGGCCGAGACGGTTGACGTTGACGTACGGTTCGACAACGACGTGGTCGTCGGCGATGCGCACGACGCCGGCGGGGTCGGCGAGAATGCCACCGCCGTAGCCGGCGCCTTCGCCCGTGCCACCTGGTTTGGCTTCATCGGAGTTTGATTCGCCGCTGCCAAAGCCCGCACCGAAGCCGTACTTGAGGCGAGCGAGCGGGATGATTGTCACGGCGCCTTCTTTGTAGGGCTCACCAAAGACCGTGCGCCAGGTGGCACTGTCCAGCAGTCTTTCGATCTGATCGAACATGCGATTGAGTTCCAT